>JAYZVO010000146.1:0-34132 GCA_036155555.1 Myxococcota bacterium | reverse complement strand
CGCCCCCTTACTTTCGCGCGCCGCTTCGGTGACCATCTTTCCTGACGACTTCAAACAGCGAGGAGGACGCATGGATCGCGAGAGCACGCAGAAGATGTGGACGGTGGGAGATTACAACGTCGTGGCCGAATGGATCGGCGCGGCGTCAAAGGACTGCCTGTACGAGATCGATGTCGAGGGAAAGCGTGTGTTGGATGTCGCCTGCGGCACAGGCACCATCGCCATCGAGGCAGCCAGGCGCGGCGCGCATGTGACGGGCGTCGACTTGACGCCCAGCATGCTCGAGCGCGCGCGATGGCGCGCCAGTGAAGCTGGCGTGCACATCAACTGGCACGAAGGCTCGTTCACGGAGTTGCAGGGGTTTGGAAAGTTCGACCTCGTGACCAGTGGTTTTGGCGTCATCTTCGCTGGCGAGCAATCGGTGGAGGTCGCAGGCCAATTGCTGGACGCGTGCCTTGGCGGAGGTATCGTCTCGATCACGACGTGGGATATTGGCGGGGTCTTCTCGCTGCCAGCACCGCTGGTGGAGCTTTTGGGCGTGGTCAACGAGCATGGCCCCGAGCAATGGGGGGAACCTGAAAATGTGCGGCGTTTCTTCGCGCAGTCAGGTCGCCCGCACATCTTTCACGAGGAGCTCTACGATCGCGTCGAGATCGCGTTCGACTCCGTGGAGCAATCCTTCGAGACACTGGTCGAGGTCTCCGGGCCATGGCAATTGCTGCTCGGCCATTTCGATAGCCAGGGACAGGGGGAAGAGGCGCGCGAGATCATCCTCGACCACCTCCATTCCCACGCTCGCCCCGCCGAGGATGGCCAGGGGATCATCTACAGCGCAGGCTATTACATCCTGCGCATCGAAGCGGAGTGATTCTCTTTTGGAAAGAGAATCACTCCTCCTCACCACCCTCATCTCTTTCTTCCAGGCCGAGCATTCGCGACACGGCCTGCGCGATCTCGATCGCCTGGGTCTTCTGAATGTTGTGTCCCCCTTTCTCGAAGCAAAGCCTGGGGCCTTTGGGGACGCGAGCGACGAGCGGCTCGATAAACCTCGGAGGGATGACGCGATCATCCTTTGCCCAGGCGACGAGTGTGGGCTGGCGCATCTGCTCGAGGTTGTGCGCGTGCGTGGTGAAGTTCTTCGCGCCCGCGTCGAGCGAGGAGTAGATGCGCTCGTCATCGCTCAGATAACTCGGGAACCCCGAGCGCGCGAAGATGTAAGAGAGCACGGGCTTCATCAAGGTCCGCGTCGGCGCGAGCAACAGCAGCAGGTTTAGCCACTTGTAGGAGTCGACCGCGTAGTGCGCCATCGGCCCAGGAGGCGCGATGAACACGACGTGCGAGACGCGCTCGGGGTGAGTGACAGCGAGCTGCGCGGCCACCGTGCACCCTGACGAGTGACCCATGAGGACGACCTGTTCGAGCTGCATAAGATCGAGGAACTCGAGCACAACATCAGCGCGCTCCTCGATCGTCATGGCGGCGTAACCTCTTCGCTCGGACTCGCCATACCCAGGCAAATCAAGGCGAAGCAAGCGCACGCCCTTTTCTTTGCTCCCCATATCTTCGACCAGCGCCGGAGCGATCCAGCGAAAATCGCGCGAGGTTCCAGGCAGGCCAGGGATCGCGACGATCGTGGTCGCGCCCTCCCCTTCCTCGGTGTAGGCCAGCGACATCTGGTTGGCGCGGCGCACGTGCAGGCGCGCGGGATCACTGGGTTGTTCGGGTCGCATCCTCTCTCCTTGTTACTCCAAAGGAACGCGTCGCGATGAACTACCACCCGCGATGAAAGACCGCGAGAGGTTTTCACGCACGAGGTGAAAACCTCGTCACCGACGCTGAACCTGCTATGCTGCTGCTCTCGGCCGATGATTTCTGGCGCAAGAGGAGGAGACCATGGAGATAGAAGTGCTGGCGCGGCGAGCTGCGCAGCGACAACTCGACGCATACAACGCGCACGACGTCGAGGCGTTCGTGGCCTGTTATAGCGAGGACGTGGAGCTGTTCGACTTGAAGAGCGGCGAGCGCACCGGGCAAGGCCATGGACAGCTGCGAGCGGATTACAAATCCCTCTTCGCGCGCTCGCCGAACATTCACGCCAAAGTCACCACGCGAACGATCGTGGGGAACATGGTCTTTGACCACGAGATCGTCACGGGGCTCGGGCACAACACGTCAGTGTTGTACGCGATGGCGATTTATGAGGTCTCGGAGGAAGGGTTGATCCAGCGCGCCTGGTTCGTGACGGCGTAAAGAATCAGCGCGTGCAGATCAGGCAAGCGGCCTGCACAGACGTGGTGAAGGTGCGCTCGTGGAAGTAGGTGTCGATCGCGTCGGCGATGTAGCGAAGCACGTACTCGCGATCCGCCGAGCGGATCGCGCCGATCCATTGCGAGAAGAAGGTCTCGTGGAGCAGCGGCGACATCAGCACGTCGCGCCCCGAGTCAAAGGCGACCTCCCAGGAAGCGGTCCCGATCGAGAGGTCGTGCAAGCCTAGCTCGCGCGCGGTGGAGAGCAGGACGTTCTCGCGCAAGAAGGTCTCGCGCAGATCGAGCAAGCGGCTGGCGACGTCATCGAGTTTGTGGGCGCGCAACGCCTCGTCGAACATGTCATACATCTCGGGGAAGCTCTCCATCGTGGGGACAGCGAGCAAGAGCTTTCCTCCTGGCTCGACCACGCGCGCGAGTTCGGAGAGCCCCTCCTGGAGTTGCAACCGCGTCGAGACCCCATTGAGACAAACCGCGCCCTTGAAGACGCCATCCGCGTAGGAGAGCTTGTTGATCCTCTGTGGGACAAAGAAGATGCGGCGTTGCAGATCCTCGTCGATGCGCTGACGCGCCTGGTCGAGCATCGAGCGCGAAGGATCGAGCGCGATGATACGCGTCGACTCGCTGAGTCGATGTACCCACTTCGAGGGGATGTATCCACAGCGCGCCTCGGCGACGAGCACGGTCGAGCTTTTGGCCACCGGGAACTCGTCGAGGTATGCGCCGACGAGAGGTTCGGTCCAGAGCTTCTCCATGATCGCCTTGTGAGCGACCGCCTCCTGATGTTCGTTGAGACGAACTTTCATTCAGGCTCCCCACCTTCTTCAAAGTGTCGGTAGCCAGACTTCGAGAGCTTGATGAGCTCGCCGCGAGGATCGAGCAAGCGCAACCCTTCATTGCGATCGCGGACCTCGCCGATGTCATACACATCCCATTGGTAGCGCCTCGCGAGCTCCCAGAGCTTTGGCATGCGCGCGGGCGGGACAGTCATCAACAGCTCGTAATCATCCCCTCCAGACAACATCCAGGGGAGCAGATCGACGCCCGTGGCTTCGTGCAATGCGACGAGCTCGGGGTGGCGAGGGAGGCCATGCGTCTCGATGGCTGCGCCGACGCGAGAGCTGGTGAGGATGTGTTGCAGATCTTGCGCGAGGCCGTCGCTGATATCGATCAGGCTCGAAGGGATGCCGTGCAGCCCGAGCATCGCGCCCGCGTGCACTCTCGGCATCGGGCGACGGTGCGCCTGGAGGAGCGATGGATAATCAGCGCCATCGACCTCGACCTCTCCCGAGAGGATCGCCAGACCTGCCGCGCTCATGCCGACAGCGCCGAGCAAGATCACGCGATCGCCGGGCACAGCGCCACGCCGGAGCACAGGTCCAGCGGGCGAGGACTCGCCAAGGAGCGTGATCGAGATCACGAGCGGTCCGTCGATGCGGGTGACATCACCGCCACCGACCGAGACCTGGAAGCTGTCCGGGACGAGCTCGTCGCATGCCTGCTTCATGCCTTGCAGGATGCCCTGGAGGAAGGCGAAGTCCTCGTCAGCCGGGATGCACAGGCTCAAGATAAAGACGCCGGGGCCGCCGCCCATGGCGGCGACATCGCTCAGGTTGGTCGCGAGCGCTTTCCAACCGATGTCTTCAGCGGAGCTGTAGTTGCGATCAAAGTGGACGCCCTCGACCAGCGTATCGGCGGTGACAAGATCAAACCGGCCAGGATCGAGCACGGCGCCATCATCACCGATGCCGAGCGTGACACCTTCAGGGGTGTCGAAAATGGACGCGATATGCGCGATGAGATCGAACTCCGAGATCATCAAGACAAGCTTCCTCGCTCGAGCGAGCCACGTATGGCGTGGCGGGTGGAGATCCCCATTTTATGGGGGATGGCATTAACCGCAATTATTCATGAAGAGGAACAGAAACAACAAGAAGATCCCGACCCAACCGACGACCGTCGCGCCGACGAGGATGGTGCGTGTCCTGGCGACCCCTTCGCCAAACTGTTGCGCGCTGACCTCGGCCTGTGCTCTGGCAACGACCACGCGAGATTGCATCATCGACACGAGTTCTTGCAAGTGTGCGACAGCGCGCATGTCATCAGGGTGGTCCGCGAGCCGAAACCGAAGCAGACGAATCCCCAGCTCGTTGAGCTTCTCTTCACGCACGAAGGCGACGAAGTTGTCCAGCCGCTCATCACTCCAGCGCTCGCTCACCGCATTCCAGAGCAACATCGCTTGCTCGAAGGCGGCCTCCTGTCCTCTGGGCGCGCGCTCCCAGGGAGCATCCCCTTCAGCGTAGCGATGCGCGTCCGCGATATTCAGGCCACAGCGACGGCAGTTGTTATCCGAGGGCTCGAGCAAGTGCGCGCATTTTCGACAACGCGGTCCCTCTCCCTGCTCCGGGATCAGGCGCTCCATCATCTTCTCGGAGATCTCCTCGACGTAAGAGACCTCGGCCTGTTTGCTGCGAGCCTTCTCGGCGTTGGCGAACGCGCGCGCCTTCTCGATATCGATCTCACCGGCGGCCTGAAAATCTCCCATGGAGGGGAGCCTTGCGGGCGTGGGCGCTGGAGGTTGTTTGGGTTCGGGGCCTCTTGCCACTGGCGCAGCGCGGTCGGCGGGCTCGGCTTGCGTCGCGCCAACTTCGAGAGGGTTGGCGTGTCCGCAATTGGCGCAGATCAGCTCGACACCGGATGCGGTAGGTCGCACATCAGCCGCGGGGCCGATATGTTGGCAATTCTTGCAGCGGATATCCAAACGTCGCTCCTCGCGTTCATCACAACCCATGAGGAAGAACGCATCACCCAAAACACTCGCATTCCTGACGTGATGCTCCGTTCAAATTGTCACGGGCGAGCGTCGTGGGCAAGCCTCCAGACCTGACAGGAACGGGTTCACGAGTTCACTGAAGGTACCCGAGCAACGCATCGAGCAGGGTCGGCCCCACAATCGGTTGCGGCGTGAACGTCAGCACGAACATCACGAGCGACGCGATGGCGAGCCAGAGGTCCTTCCCGCGCACGAACCCACCACGGATGATGTCGGGGTGCTCGGGGCGCATCCTCCAGAGCAAGGCGGCGAGCAACAACCAGCCAGGGAAACCGACCACGCCCGCGATAATCAAAGCATAGAAGAAGAATGGCGCGACGCGGTTAAAGCGCTCCCCAAAGACGCTGTAGGCGATATGCCCCCCATCGAGTTGCCCGATCGGGAGCAGGTTGAACGCGGTCAAAAACCCACCTGTCCACCCCGCCATCGCCACAGGGTGCAAGAATACATCGTGCCCCTCGGGGATATCGGGGAAGAAGATCGCCTCGCCGAGCAGCAACAACAGCGTATCACCGAGGCGCATGACCCCTTCGACGTCTTGCTCTGCGGGCAGCGGGCGAACATCCGAGAGGGCATACCCGAGCATCAACACCGGCACGGTGACGATAAACCCGGCGAGCGGCCCCCAGGCGCCAATATCGAGGAGCTTCTTCGCGCCGAGTGGTCGAAGCTCCATGCGAATAAACGCCCCGAAGGTGCCCATCAGCGGAATCACTCCGACAAAAGGAATCGGCAGCCCAGGCAGGAAATAAGGGGGTGAGACGGGCACCTTGTGCTTGAGCGCCCAGAGGTAATGGCCCATTTCGTGCGCGAAAATGATCGCCATCACGGCCACCGAGAAGCTCGCGCCGCGCATGAGCAGCGTGCCATTGCTCCATGTCTCGATCGCGAACGGATCGCCCTCGGCGAACACGATCCCGGCGAGCAAAGTCGTCCCACAAGAAAGGAAGAAGAGGAGTATGTGAACCCACCAACGCACCGGCATGGCCTCGTCCCATGCCCATTCTGGGTCATGGGAGCTCTGGCTCGAGCGCACTTCGGGATCAGACATGAGGGCAACCTGTTCGGGAGAATCATTCACCAGCGTGGCGGTGCAAGCATAAACACCAACCTCGTATCAGTCGACGAGCATCACGGCGCCATCGACATCGAAGCGGTAGAGCGAGAGCGTACGCTCGGGCGTCCCGCGCGCGTTAAACGCCCAATCTCCACAGACGCCGCGCCAAGGACGCTTTGGCGCGGGGAGATCCGCGACGACCTTGGCGCGCACCGCTCGAATATCAGGCGCACCTGTGAGTGACCAGTGCTTGCTCGCGGTGCGCGCGAGCAAGGTCACGGCGTCGAACACTTCCGCCTCGAGGTCCACTGGCCGACGCCCCGTGGTGCTCTCGAAGAGGAGCGCGAACTCCTCTGCGCGACCGCCCGTGTTCTCCCCACCGTAAGGATCGAAATAGAGCGCTCCCGCAGCGTGTGCGCGCGTCAGGCGCATCTGCTCGCCATGCCATCCGGGCATCCCCAAAAGTTGCACGGCGACCCCCTTCCCTCCAGCGCCAGATTGCATCCCTGCCGTGGACAACAGCGGCAGGATCTTCGAGACGCGCGTATGAAAGTCAGGAATGAACAACGCCTGAAAATCGACCCCCTTGCCGATGGCAGGCGCGCCCGCGAGGGATATGTAGCCATCGCGATCGCCTCGGCGCCCGTCCACCTTGACGCCGCGACCTACCCAGAGCTTGCGACCGACGAGCTCGTCGAGCGGCTTGCGAAAGTCTTCGAGCTCGGGGCTGTAGCGCACCGCCGCGGTGATTTTCTTCTTTTTGGAGGTGAATGATTGAACGAATGCGAGCGCAGCTTGCTCGCAGTACTCGTTGCCAGGGAACATGACCGCGGCAGATTCGATCTCGAGCTTTTCTGCGGCCTCGCGCGCGATCATCGCGCCGAGTTCTCCCGGTGAGAGGCGAAGGCGAAAGACCCAGTTGGAGACAAACTCGGTGCGCTCGACGCTCGCGAGCATGAGCAAGGGGACCGCAGCATGTCTCGCGCTCGCTGCGGCGGCGCGAGCCGTGCGCGCGCCGAGCGGGCCAATGATTCCAACAAGTCGTGGGTTGCCAGCGAGCGAGGCGACCGCCTTGCTCGCCGTACCAGGATCGCTGGCCGAGTCGACGATCTGAAGATCGACGCGCGCGTCCTTTGCCGCGAGCGTCGCGGCCTCGGCGAGTTGCTCGCCGACGGCGCCAAGATCACCTGACAGCGGGACGAGCAGCCCGATAAGAGGCAAGGTTCGCGATGTATCGGGAGCCTGAGCAAACGCGGACCCCGGACTCAACCCCAACGCAGCGGCGCCAAAAAGCAGGCGCGACAGGAGCGCGCGTCGAGTCGGGCGGTCGTCGGGAAACATCAGTCGAAGATGTCCTTGAGGCGCTGGAAGAAGGAGCGCTTCTCGGGGTGGACATCATCGCCGCTGAGTTCGGCGAACTGCACGAGCAAGTCGCGCTGCTCCTCGTTGAGGTTGACGGGGGTCTCGATGACCACCTCGACGAGCTGGTCACCGCGCGATGAGCCGCCATCAAGACCTGGGAAGCCCTTGTTGCGCAGGCGGAAGATCTTCCCGGTCTGGGTACCCGCCGGGATGTTCATCTTGACCTTGCCATCGAGCGTGGGGACCTCGACCTTTCCGCCGAGCGCGGCTTGCGTGAAGCTGATCGGCACCACGCAGATGATGTTCTTGTTGTCGCGCTCGAAGAGCGTGTGCTCCTCGAGGCGAATCACAATGTAGAGGTCTCCGGGAGGACCACCTTGCTCGCCAGGAGCGCCCTTGCCGACCCAACGGAGCTGCTGCCCATCGGAGATACCCGCGGGGATGTCGATCTCGAGCATCTCCATCTCGCGCGTGTGCCCCTTGCCATCACAGGTCTTGCAAGGATCGGTGATGATGGTTCCATCACCATCACACCTCGGGCAAGTGCGCTGCATGGTGAAGAAGCCTTGCTGCTGGCGCACGACGCCAGCGCCAGCACACATGGTGCAGGTCTGAGGCTTGGTGCCTTCTGCTGCGCCGGTGCCGTCACACGTCCCGCAGTCCTTGTAGGTAGGGACCTCGATCTCGCGCTTGGCGCCGGAGGCGACCTCGTTGAAGGTGACCTCGAGCTCCATCTGGAAGTTCGCGCCGCGTCGGCCACGCCCTGCGCCTCCACCGAAGCCTCCAAAGCCGCCGCCACCGCCACCGCCAAAGACGCTGTTGATCACGTCGAACAGGTCGCCAAAGCCCCCTGCGCCACCACCGAAGCCGCCAGGACCACCAGCGCCAAAGGGGTTGCCGTTGGTCGAGCCGTAGCGATCATACGCCTGGCGTTTCTCGGGGTCGCTCAACACCTCGTAGGCGGTGCTGATCTTCTTGAACTTCTCTTCGGCTTCAGGATTGTCAGGGTTGCGATCAGGGTGCCACTCCTTGGCCAATTTCCTGTATGCACTCTTGAGCTCTTGTGGAGAGGCGTCCTTGTTAACGCCCAGAACTTCGTACAAATCCGCTGCCATCTCACATCCTCACTGCCACGCGTTCTCATCATTCGCGGCATCTTCGACATTATGCCCGAAACATTTTGCTCGCGCGCTCTTTTGGTCCTCACTCCGAGTAACCCACGGGCGGCGATCTTGTTTCGGTATGATTTCGCCTCGAAGGCGCGGCGCCTCGTTCGGGAGGACCGCGCCGAATCATTTCGAGCAAACATGGGACCGGAAGGTTGGGACGTCAACTCTGCGAGAAGACGTCGAGATCCCGGACCGGGTAGTCGCAAACTTTGAGCCAAACGTCAAGCGGAGCGCGGTGAGTCCTGCTCACCGCGCTCCGCTTCTAACGTTTGGCTCCTACACCAGCGCTCACTCCTCGGGAGCGGCGTCGCCCTGGGGCGGATCACTCATGGACGCGTACATGATCTCGGCGATCCTGTAGGCGGTGCTCTCGAGCGAAGAGATAATGGTGGTCAACTCGTCGACGGTCGCGCCCTCGAGGAGCTCGTTGATGGTGGCGACATCCTGTGCCATCTCCTCGCGCTCCTGTGATGGGAGCATGTGACCGTAGTCGTTGATGGAGCGCTCGGTGGAGTAGAGCAAGCCCATGGCCTGGTTGCGCTTTTCAGCGACCTGAGCCTGGAGGGCGTCCTGCTCTTCGTGCGCGGCGGCCTCCTCGACCATGCGCGAGATCTCGTTCTCGGAGAGGCCACCATCAGCGACCACGCGAACGGTTTGCTCGATGCCAGTCCCCATATCCTTTGCCGAGACGGACACGATGCCGTTCTCGTCGATGTTGAATGTGACCTGAATCTCTGGCACCCCACGAGGCGCTGGCGGAATACCATGCATCTCGAACTTCGCCAGACTCTTGTTCCCTGCCACCATCTGACGCTCGCCCTGAAGGACGTGCACGCGGACCATTTGCTGGTTGTCGCGCGCGGTGGTGAAGGTCTCCATGTAGGAGCAAGGGATCGTGGTGTTGCGAGGAATCAATGGCGTGAAGACGCCACCAGCGGTCTCGATGCCGAGCGTGAGCGGGGTGACATCGAGGAGCAAGACGTCGGTGAGTTCACCGCGGACGATGCTCGATTGCACCGCGGCGCCCATGGCGACGACCTCATCGGGGTTGACCGAGGTGTCGGGCTCTTTCTCGAAGAACGCGCTGACCTCGCGGCGCACGATCGGCGTGCGGGTCATGCCGCCGACGAGCAACACGACGTCGACATCGGACTTGTTCAGGCCCGCGTCCTGGAGCGCCTTCTGGCAAGGGGTCATCGTGCGCTCGACGAGGTCCGAGATCATCTCCTCGTATTGATCGCGCGTGATGGATGCTTCGAGGTGCTTTGGCCCGGTGGCGTCGGCGTGGATGAAGGGGAGCGAGATGCTGGTGTCCTCTCGGCTCGAGAGCTCGCACTTGGCGCGCTCCGCTTCTTCCTTGAGGCGCTGGAGCGCCATCTTGTTCTCGCGCAGGTCGACGCCGTGCTCTTCCTGGAACTGCGTGGCGAGCATGTCGATGATGCGGTAATCGAAGTCCTCGCCGCCAAGGAACGTATCGCCCGAGGTCGAGAGGACGCTGAAGACGCCATCCGCGAGCTCGAGGATGGAGACATCGAAGGTACCACCGCCCAAATCGTAGACGGCGACGCGGTGCTGGCCGGAGGTATCGGCCATGCCGAGGCCGTAAGCGAGCGCGGCGGCGGTGGGCTCGTTGACGATGCGCAAGACGTTGAGCCCGGCGATGCGACCAGCATCTTTGGTGGCCTGACGTTGCGCGTCGTTGAAGTAGGCGGGGACCGTGATCACGACGTCGGTGACTTCTTCACCGAGGTACTCCTCGGCCTGCCCCTTGAGCTCGCGCAGGATAAAGGAGGAGACCTCGCTCGGCGAGTAATCCTTGCCGCGCAGGTGCACCCAGGCGTCCCCCTTGGGAGAGCCCACGACTTTGAATGGAGAGGATTCGATGACGCGCTTGACGTCGGCCTCGTCGAAACGTCGGCCGATCAAACGCTTGACAGCATAAACCGTGTTCTCGGCGTTGGTTTCCCCCTGACGCTTTGCCAGGTGTCCGACGAGACGCTGACCATTTTCAGTCAAGGCCACGACAGATGGGGTCGTGCGCGCGCCTTCGGAGTTGGGGATCACGACCCGTTCATCGCCATCGATAAAACAGACGCATGAGTTGGTCGTGCCCAGGTCGATTCCGATTGTTTTGCCCATAGTATCTTATCCTCTCTGGCCTAAAAGCCGCCGTTCTAACAATGGTCTATTGCGAGACGCCCCCGCCAAGCGCGCCCTCAAGTTGTAGCAGGCGACATCAAGCCTGCGCTTGACTCGTCTCTGCGCCAATACCCGCGTCAGCGCTGGACTCCTCGAAGGAGGCGTCCTCTTGCTCGGGCGTTGCCTCCTCGGTTGGAGCGGGTGCTTCCTCGGATGCAGGGGCGGCCTCAGGCTCGGGCGCGTCCTCTGCAGGAGGTGGATCGATGCGCTTGGCGACGACGGTCAACGCAGGGCGCAAGAGCCTGTCGTGGATGAAGTAGCCCTTCTGGAACTCCTGCATCACCACGTTGGTGTCGAATTCAGTGGTTTCGATCTGCTGGATCGCCTCGTGGCGTTGCGGATCGAACTTCTCACCGACCGACTCGAAGCTCTGGATACCGTGCTTCTCGAGGGAGCTGATCAACTGGCGGTGCACCATGCGCACACCGTCCGAGATCGAGGACTCCTCGGCGGTCTTCTCCGCGTGCTCGAGCGCGCGCTCGAGGTTGTCGACCGCTGGCAAGAGATCGGCGACGATCTTGTCAGAGCCGTACTTGCGGAGCTCTTCCTTCTCGCGCTCCTTGCGCTTGCGGAAGTTGTCCATATCCGCCGCGCTCCTGAGCAAGCGCGCCTTGAGGTCATCGCGCTCGCGCTGGAGGCCGGAGATCTCGTCATCGTTCGCGCTCACGCGCGCCTCGAGTTCGGCGAGGCGGCGCTCGAGTTCCTCGATGCGCTCGTCCTTGGCGTCCTTGACCGGGGGCGCGTCGACAACCTCGATCACGGGCTTCGAAGCAACCGCGTCAAAGACCTCGCCTTCGTCATCTTCGGGGCTCAAGAAAAGGGGGTCCTCTTCCTCAGCCTCGGTGTTGACGGAGTCGTCGCCCTCGTCGTCCTGCGCTTCACCCGCGGCGTCCGGCTCGGCAGATGCCTCGTCGTCGCCACCAGGGGCTGCTTCGGCGTCCGCTTCCGGAGCCTCGACCTCCTCCTCGCTACCGTTCTCTTCAGCAGGGGCGTCGGTGGACTGCTCGACTTCTTCTGGATTGCTCGCCGTCTCCTCGGATGGCGTCTCCTCCTGAACCGCGTCTTCGTTCTGACTCAATGTCTCCTCCAAACAGAGCTCGGGTGATGCCTTGATGTGGCATGATCGCCAGGGCGTGGCATCTCTCATGGGTGAAGATAGGTAAATACGGTGCATTTCTCGCTCGCGCGAGATAGAGGAATATCTCGACACCGCTGAATTTGCCTTGCTTCATCTCGACGCCACAAACCTAGCGTGGTTGTCTATTGCTGGCAAGACGCAAGAGGGGCCGCGGTCTGCGGCCATCTATCGGCCTGCCATCGTCACTTATTCTGGTTCCCCAGGTAGGTCGAGAGCGCCAGCGCGGTCTGGTGAATCAAGGGCAAGATGCGCTCGTAATCCACGCGCGAGGGGCCGATCACGCCGAGCAACCCGCTCGCTTCATCCTGCTGGCCATATCCACAGACGATCAAGCTGACCTCGTCGCCCAATCCGAGCCCGAGATCGAGCTCCGGGCCGAGCAACACCGCGGGGCGCTGACCTTCGTCGAAACCATCGAGCAGCTCGAGGACCTGTTCCTTCTCCTCGAGCAACTCGAGCAGATGTTTTAAGCGCTCGGTGTCGGCGGTCAACTCATCATAGTCAAAGACGTTGAACTTCCCCTCGACGACGACCTTGGGTTGGGTCGACTCGATGGCCTGCGCGCCGATCTCGAGCGCGAGCCGCACGAGCTCGTTCGCCTGACGCGCCAGCGCGAGCATCTCTCGGCGCACCTTCGTCCGCACCTCCTCGAGCGTGAGCCCGATGGCCAACTCGGAGAGGTAACCCTGCATCCGTTTTAGCTGCGTGCGATCGACCTCCTGATTCATCGGCACGACCTGGTGATACACGCGCGCATCACTGGCGACGAGGATCGCCAAAACGCGCCGCTCCGAGAGCGGCGAGAGGTGGATATCTTCGAGGCGGATCGAGCCGAGGCTCGGCGTCGAGACAATGCTCGTCAGGCGCACCAGATCACTGAGCAAGCTGCCGACCGTGTGCGCGGCTTGCTCCATGTCCTTGCCCTCCATCGCGTCGAGCTCGCCTTGGATATGCACCAGCGCGGGATCTCCGGCGGGGAGCCCCTCCACAGAGAGTGTGTCGATAAACAGGCGCAACCCACCCGGCGTAGGTATCCTCCCCGCAGAGGTGTGCGGTTGACGCAAGAGCCCCTGCGCCTCGAGATCACCCATCACGTTGCGAATCGTCGCGGAGCTGACATCGACCACGCCGCTGCGAGCGATGTGTGAGCTACTCACAGGCTCACCGCTCGAAACGTAGCTTCGAATCACCTGAAATAAGATCGATTGTTGCCTGGCGTTAAGCATCGCTCCTCTACTCGACCTCGCTCGAGACCTGCCACAAGCACACGTCGTGGATGAGACCAGCGCCCCATCCTCCCCGGATCGCTCATGAATCTACCAACCTGCACCGGCTCAAGGCAAGCGAGCACGCACGCGCTCATTCCGCCTGGGCCGCGGCCTGCTCGGAGAGGCGGATGAGGTTGCGACTGTCGGGATCAAACCACATCACCAGCACACCTGGCGTGACGATGACAATAAACTGCAACACGTGAACCGTGGCAGCCAGCGCCGCGACCTGTGCGCCAAAGACCTCGAGCGCGACGAACAACCCGAGCGCGCGCGAGAAGAAGAACTCGAAGTTCCCTGCCATCGCAGGCCCTGCGGGAATCATGATCCCGATAACGAGCAAGGCAAGCACCGTCGCCATCTCCCACAGGCCGACATCAAGCTCGAACCCATAGCGCGCGAGCAACCACATCGAGACGATATTGCTCCCCCAATAGAGCGCCGTGAGCGCGAGGAAGCGCCCGAGCGAGCGCGCTTCGATGAGCGCGCGGAAGCCATCGATGAAACCCTCCAGCAAGCCCGACAATTTCCTGGCCAACCCCGTGGACACGAGCCCGAAGACCTTCTCGACCATCTCGATCGTCCACGCCTTGCTCCAGAGCGCGAGCAAACAAGTCACCAGCGCGCCGATAAAGATCCCCGCGCTGAGTGCGCCCGTCGTGTAAGCGAACGCCGTGCTCTGATCGCCCGAGTAAGTCGCGAGCGTGACAAACAGCAGGCCAGTGATAATCAACCCGTCGATGACGCGCTCGACGACCGCCGTGCCGAGCACGGCGCTCAAGGAAAACGGCGTGCGGCGAGAGAGCAGGTAGGGCCGCACGAGCTCGCCAAGGCGCAAGGGGAGCAAGAGGATTGCCGTGAAACCGACGATGCAGATGCGGTGCACGAGCTTGCCATCGACCTCGCCGAGCGGGCGCACGAGGTCATACCACCGCACGATCCTCGCGCCATGGCAGATGATGTAGACGGCCACATAGATCGCGCCCCAGGTGAGCAAATGTGCGGTGTCCGCTTGCTCGAAGTAATCCTCGAGCTGGTCGGTGGGCAGTCCGCTCCACGCCAGATAGAGGAAGAAGGCGCCGATGAGGTTGGCGATCAGGAAGGAGACAATAAAGCGGGTCACTATTCACCGAGTTCGCGCGAGATCTTGTCGCGGAGCGAGTCGAGCTCGCGATCCTCTTCCATCTTGCGGAAGCGGCGCTCGACCTCCGAGAGGCGCGAGCCGCCCGAGCCATTTGCGCCACCAGGCCCAGCGGGTCCTCGCCCGCCACCGCCTGCGGCCTCCTTGAGCTTTGCCTTCTGGCGTCGCACGTCCTGGAGTTCCTGCTGGAGCGGCTCTGCCTCGCGCAAGTAACCGCGCAAGATCCCTTCGGCCTCTTCCGCGAGGTCATCCTCGTTCCACTCGCGCGCGAGGTCGAGGCGGTTGCGCCAGCGTTGCTGCTCCTTGCCAAGCTCGCCGAGCTTTCGATCGAGCTCGCGCTCGGCGAGGATGAGCTGCGCGAGCTGCTCCTTGGCCTCGGCCTTGGAGATGCCGACAAACTCGTTGACATCACGCCCTGCGCCGCCGCTGCCACCACCCGATGCCCCGGAGCCGCTGCCCGAAGACGATCCCGCTCCTGTGGAGTCCGAGGAAGAGTTGCCGCCACGAGAGCCGCCGATCGATTCGAACGGACCGCCGAATCCTCGGCGCTCGTTGTCATCCTGGCCATCTTGACCAGAACCACCGCCCTGCTCTTCACGGCCACCGCCCGGGTTGACCTGGCGCCACTCGGGCGCGTGAATCAATGCTCTGGCCATCGCCTCGGCGACCTCTTTCGAGCCGCCGGGGAGGCCGATACTGCGGGCAGCGTCGGCGTAGCGCGTGAGGTTATCCTCGAGCAAGAAGCGCTCGACCTCTGCGCCGAGGCGGATCATATCGGAGACATGACGCCCGAGCTCGTGGCGCTCGAAGAAAGCGGCCTGCGCGCTCGCGTCGCCCGGATCACCGACCATCATCACGGGCAAGCCGAGGGCGCTGATTTCGGGCATCATCGGGTCATTGGCGGTGGTGATGACCATATCACCGACGGCGAGGTAGCGCTCGAGCTGGTCGACGCGCCCGAACATCACCGCGTCAAAGCCGTGATCGCTCGCGGCGCGTCGCAGCGTCGCGGCGGCGCTATTGTCACCGTTGTGGTGGAAGAGGAAGCGAACGTTTCCTTCGACGAGCTTTGCCTGGAACATCATCTTTTCGAGCGAGGCGACGTCGAAGTTCTCGGCGCGCGCGATGACGAGTTTTTCCGAGGTGGAGAAGCCGAACTCATCGCGGAGCGCCTCCTTGTCGAGCTCCCTGGCGTAACCAGGCTGCACGGCGGGGCCAGCGACGAGCACGCGATCAGCGGGGACCTGAGCGCGCTCGAAGCGAGCGGCCAGCTCCTCATGAGGGACGATAAACGCGTGCAAACCGCTCTTGAGCCAGGCGTCGTGGAGGTTGAAGTCAGGCATGACGCCGACCTGCAAGGCGGGGATGCCGGTCAACCCTTCGAGCACCGAGAGGGCGCGCACGTGGCGCGGGTTCGTGACGGCGAGCAAATCTGGCTTGACGCGGCTCACTGCGCCGATGAGGTCCTCATCGGAGTGTCCCTGAACGGCGACGCGGAGGCCGCGAAGCAAGCGCTCGGCGCTCCCTGCGAGCGCCCCTCGCGCCATCGTCCCGATCACTTCCGTGATGGTCACGATCTCGGCGCGCGCGCCGCGCTCTTGCAGGTGCCCCGCCACCGAGGCGAACGCCTCGGCGCGTGCGGAGTGATCCACGAGAATCCAGACGAGGGAATCTTCAGGGATCGGTCCAAGCTCTTCGCGTTGCTCTTGCTGCTCGGTTTGCTCCTCGCTCACATTCGACTCCGGGCTTGGGGGGCAAAAATAGAGATGCCCTGTTAAAGCGGTCGACGTGCCAACCTCACGAAGTCACGCCTGCATCGACCTTCGCGAGGACGAGATGCAGGTGACAGGAGTGAGGGATATGCGCGCGACCCTGAGGAAGTGGTAAACTGGAGCACCGCTCCAGAAAAAACGCGTCTCGATCGCTCGTCATCCATCGATAGGAATGAGGAACGCCTCGGGCTGCCATCCGGTGCCTTGTTGTACCAAGAGTGGATGGTTCACCCAAGAGAGAAGCGCAAGGATCTCCAGACAGAGAAGGCGCGGCGAGGGCTCAATATTCGTAGAAGTTGTCGAGGAACTCTGCGATCTGGCTGACATCCATCGACTTGCAAAAATAGCCGTTGATGTCGTTCTCGATGCAGAACTCCTGGAGCTGCTCGGCTTCCTCGTCGCTAAACAGGACGATGACGAGGTCCTCGTAATCCGGGGAAGCGCGCAATGTCTCGAGGAGCTCGGGGACATTGAGGCGAGGCATGTTCAAGTCGAGGAGCAAAATTTCGGGGTTCTCATACTCGATCTTGGAGAGCGCGCCGTTGGGCGAGGAGAGCGTGACCACACCGTAGCCACCTTCCTTGAGGTACCCTTCAGCCTCCATAACATCGAGGATGTTATCATCCAGGATCATCACCTTTCGGATCGCATCCATCAAACTGCTCCTGCTCGCGAAATCTTCAGGCGCCCTGGCATCCAAAATCCAGAGACCGCCGCGCTGCCACTCTTCATATACAAGCCGACGCGGTACTCTTGAAGAAGATTCTTCGAGCACAGCGGATTCGCGATTGCAGATGAAGAGGCTTTGATCACTCTACCGTCAGGATAAACCCCGACAAGTCAGCGGTCAATCACCACACACCGTCCCCCTCCCCGGTCCAGAGCCATGACGCTGACACGAATCACATCGCCATAAAAGTGGCATCCTGTCAAAAAACTCAAAAAAAAGACCCTGACTTCATGATGTGAAGTCAGGGTCTTTTTCTTAGGAGGCCGCGACCGGATTCGAACCGGTGAATGGTGGTTTTGCAAACCACTGCCTTGGACCTCTTGGCTACGCGGCCATCTCCAGGGTCAATCGGTATATCCCCGCGCCCTGGAGGTGTCAAGATGCTTTCTGCTGTTTTGTTGGCGATTCGTGCAGGGGGAGTTTTCGAAGGTGCAGTGCGTTTTGTGTGGGGGAGCCCAGGAACGTGCAGTGAGCCATGCGTGTTTTCGGGGCAAACCTCCTTGCGACGTGTGCATACGATGATAGAGTGCGTGCGGGTTTTGGCGCATGTTTCTTGGCGTCGTGTGTGACGGAAGGGTGTAAGGATGGGTTGGATTTTTGCAGGTCTGGTGTTTCTGGTGGCCGCCATCGCGTTGTTCCAGCAGCGCTCGAGCCACACGAAGACCGTGCAATCCTTGCGCGATATCAACGCGCGCAAGCTCGAAGAGCAACAGACCGAGGCTTCCCACAAGATCGAAGAGCTCGAGAAGCGACTCGCGCGGCTCACGCGCGAGCAGGAGACCACCTCGGCGCGCGCGCACTTGCCGCTCGCCAAGGAGCTCCTCTCGGGGCTCGATGACCTGGAGCGCGCCATCGACCTCGCGCGGCAGAAGGAAGAGGACGCCGCGCAAAAGGAGCTGACCAAGGGGCTCGAGATGGTCTCGGCGAGCTTCCACAAGGCGCTCGCCAGGCACGGGATCACGCCCATCTCACCGGAGAAATCGACCGAGTTCGACCCCGCTATCCACGAAGCGATCACGGTCACAGAAGACGCCGAGCTCCCGCACAACTCCGTCCACCAGCTCTTGCGCACGGGGTGGCAGCACGAGACCCAGCTGCTCCGCCCGGCGATGGTCCAGATCAGCCAACAGCCCGTGCACGAGGACTCCTTCGAGAAGACCATGCCCGAGATCCCCTCGAGCAAATCTCAGGAGATCGCCTTTTCGTTCGATTCCTTGCGAGAGGAAGAGGAGGAGGAAGTGCAGCTCCCACCTGCGGAAGAAGAGGAGGCTGTCGAGCATCAGGAGCGCGAAGAAGTCGAGGCGGTCGAAGAGGTCGTCGAGCGAAGCTAGACAGGGGCGACGCCCTCACTCCTCTTCCTGAACATCCCCACCATCTTGCCTGGGGAGCTCCTCGGCGCCCTGCTCCTCGATCGCATCATCGAGCTCTCGCTCGCGTTCGGCCTGCTCTTCAGGTTGCTCGTTGGCCTCGGTAGAAGCCTGCGTGAGCACGTGTGACTCGATCATATCCACCGGGTTGTCTTCCTGCCCGGCGGTGTCTGTCTCGAGGCGCGCCGAGTACATGTCCATCTCTGCGAGCGCGTCCTGGTACTGAGAGGTCTGGAGGGCCGAGATGGGACCTGAAGAGACGGCCCAACGGATGAGCTCCTCGCCAAGAATAAGGGCGTCCTCGATCAGGCGCTCGAGCTCGCTCTCGCGCACGACATCATCGAGGCGAATAAAGAACGCCTGGTCGGTGAGTTGGAAGTCCTCGACCCTGTCCCTCAAGCTTATCAAGAGCACGCGCAGCGGCCCCTGGATCAGGGCCTTGAGGCGATCGTCGTCCTTGGCCATCAGGATAAAGCGGTCATCGATCTCGGGGTCCGAGATCTGCGCCTCGTGCATACTTAGCAACCAGCCGCGAAACCCGGCGCCCTCCTCGCAGAGGATCTGGATGCCCTGGTGCAAGGGCTCGGTGAAGCGACAGATCAGGCGCGTATAATCGAGTCCATCGCCATCGCAAAACTCGAGATCGAGCGCGAGGTGCTCGCGTTCGATGCGAGTCCAAAGCGTGCGCGCGCGAAACAATGGGCGCTCGCGCAGCGGGTAGAAACCGATCTGTTGGAGTTGGCGATCCATCTCCTCGAGCGCGCTCGCTTCGATCAGGCTCCTGGCGTCGACGCTGTAGTAGCGTCGCCAGAGCATCCCCATCAACCAGATCAGGAAGGTCACGATGACCGCGACAATGATGAGGGGGGCAAAATTCATCGAGTGAGACTCGCAAAGCTAGCTTCAGGGTGCGCCATCGTCTGTCCCCTCGGGTCGGGCGTTGACCTCTTCGCTCACGCCAAGGCCAGGCTGCTCCTTCTTGAAGAGGACGCTCCCCGTACCAGATGGTTTCTCGAGCGATGGTTCGCGCAACCTGAACCCGTTCGCGCCAGGCGCGGTCCTCGGGCGGCGAGGGGGGGCGCCGAGGCCGTCGAGCTTGAGCCGGAAGCTCCCCGAGCCGAGGTTCACATCGTCCATATCCGCGCTGTCCATGTCAGCATCGGCGCCCGCGTCCGCGTGCCCCATGTCCGAAGCATGTGATTCATCGTGCGCTCCGGCGTCATGGGCGTGGGGGTCTGGCGCGGGGATGACCTTCTCGGGCGCGTGCGGGTGCTCGAAGCCGAGCGCTGCGCGCAATGCGTGCGCGGCTGGCGAGGTGTCCCTGTCCGTCAGGCGCTTGCTGATGCGCGTCTTGTGATCGTTGAGGAGCTTCGCCGACAGCGCGACGAGCGCGCGCATGGCGCGCTCCCTGACAAGCTGTGCCTTTGCCTGCGCTTCCCCCTCTTCGCCCGAGGCTTCCAGCGCGTCGATGGCAGGCTCGAGCGCGGCGTCGCCTTGCGCCACGGCGCCGTCGACAGCGTCTCGCTCCTCTCCCATCCAGAGGTGATGCTCCGCCTGGAAGCGAGGGTCCAGCTTCTCGAGGCAACCGAGCTCTTTCGCGACGGGGGTGACGCGGTTGCGATCAGCGCGCGTTTTTTCAGCGAGCTGCTCGTTGAGCAGCTTGAGGTTTTGCTGGGTGTTGCAGAGGGTGCGCAAGCCGCGCTCGAGGCGCTCGCGATCGTCGATATCTTCGATCGCATCGAGGTGCGCGTTGTTCTCGACCATCGGGCCCACAGCAAAGAACACGAATGCGCCGAGCGCCACGCTCAGAGCGAGTATCCCAAAACCAGTAAAGCGCCCAGGGGCGACAAGATCTCTTTGTGGCTCGCTGTCTCTTCGCATCTTCTACTCGTCAGCCGCTCGTGTGGCTGTGCAGTCATTCAATCATCAAAGGTCACGCGGTCACGACGAACAGACTCGGCGACCGCCTCCACTTGTGCCATTCCCTCAGGCAGATGGCAACAGCGGGAGGATAATGCGGAAGGTCGTCCCCTGCCCGAGCGCGCTCTGGAGCTCGACGGTGCCGCCATGACGCTCGACCAATGCTCGTACAAGAGGGAGCCCGAGGCCCGAACCTCCAGTGGACTTTCTCGTGGTGAAGAACGGCTCGAAGATGCGCTCGGCGGTGCTTTTGTCCATCCCCGCGCCATCATCGATGACAGCGCACACGATGCTCTCCCCACTCACGCTCGTCATCAACTCGATCGAGCCGCCCTCCTCGGGCATCGCGCTCGCGGCGTTGGTGATCAGGTTGACAAAGACCTGCACGAGCTGGCCATCGACGGCCAGCACGTCCGATCGCGTGGCGGCGAAGGACTCCGTGATGCGGACTCCGTGTTGCTCGACGATGACCTCGCAGAGCATGATCGCGCGCCGCATGACGGTGTGGATGTCGACGCGCTCGGGCGGCATATCCTGGTTATGAGGCTTGGCCAGCGTGACCAGATCACGGATGAAGTGGTCCATGCGCTCGACCCCTTCGATGATTCGCATCAGGCGTTCGGAGTCGCGCTTTTCAAAGAACTGGTCGCGGTACTTCTGGAGCAAGTAATCCGCGTAGTTGAGGATGCTCGTCAGCGGGTTCTTGAGTTCGTGCGCGACGCCGCTGGCCAGCTGCCCGAGCTGCATCAGCTGCTCTGCGCGCATGAACTCTTCCTCGAGCGCCCTCAAGCTCGCCGCGCTCGGCTGCGCGATCACCCAGAATCCCCCCATCGAGTGATCTCCTTCCCCAGGATCGCCCTCTCCTACCGGAGTGATTCTCAGCGTTATGGCGCGCCCTTGCTCTCCGGTCGAGAGCGTCAACGGTTCGGGGTGCGCGCCCGACATCGCGGCGGCGGCCGAGGAGCGGAGCTTCGCGTGAAGCTCTGCGTCAAAGAAAGCGATCACATCCTGTCCCGCGATCTCTTCCGTGGGCGCTTGCACCATGCGCGCGAACGCCTCGTTGCAACTTCGCACCACGCGGCGCCGATCACAAAGCGCGACGCCAGCCTCGAGTTGCTCGAGGATCGGCCCGAGCACTTCGATATTTGGCTCGTCACTGGCCAGGTAACGCTGGCAGATGAACGAGAAGAAGTTCATGAAGATCTCGAGCGCCTCGACCTCCGCGTCGGTCAGGCCGCGCGAGCGCGTGGTCTCGACCTGAAGGCCAGCGCGCAAGCTCTCGCCAGCGCGTGACCAGATCACAAAGCCCGTCCTCGAGGCGCGCCAGAGGAGCTCTTGCTCTTCCGGCTTGCCCGCCCCGGCCAGGATCTGATCGACGGCGCCGCGGCCAGGATCGAGGTTGTAGGGGAACTCGTGCGCGCCGAGCAATTCTTGCTGTCGACGAAGCTCGAGGCGCCACGCGTAATCAGGGAAGACCTCGGAGACGCAGGACCCAAACAAGGTCAGCAGCTCGAGCGGGTCATCGAAGATGGCCGCGTGCTCGGTGACCTCGCTCAACGCGCGAAGCAAGCGCACCGATGGAGATCCCTTGGCCGCGCCATCCTCGATAAAGGTCACGCGGTAGCCGCCAAAATCGAGCGGCGTCACCGACACAGAGACAGAATCCTGACCAGCGCCCTCGACGGGCACATCGGCCATATAGAACTCCATCGCGCCGCCGCGAGGGTTCACCTTCATCGACGAGAAGGTGTCGCGGTCGGAGATGCCGAGGCTGACGCCATCGATCGTCTCCGCGCCGAGGAAGCGACGCGCGGCCTTGTTGGCCACGAGCACCACTCCATCCGGGTCACAGACCGCGAGCGGTTGTGGGAGGCTGGCGAAGATCTCGCCAAAGCTGACTTCGTACTCGTGCGACTGGGACATCGACTCCTCTCGAAGTCTCGGGGGCAGCGGAAAACAAGTAACCGCCAAGAGCCATGGGTGGGATCATGCAACGTGGGCGCGGCCAAGGTCAACCGCGCTCACTCCGACTCTCCACCCCCATCCAATTCCATGATGCGCGCGCTGCCGACGTAATCACGCGTGCGATAACGCGTGATCTTGCCGATCTTGCGCACGATCTCTGCGATCGCCTCCGCCTCGCGATCGATGACCTCGGCCGCGCGTCGAGCGCGCGGCGGCAGATCCTGCGTGGCGGAGAGAAGCTCCGCGTAATTGAGCAAGCTCGTGAGCGGCTGGTTGAGTTCGTGAGCGGTTGCGCCCGCGAGCTCGGCCATCATCGCCTGCTCCTTGCTCCGCTCGAGATCCTCCGTGGCGCGCTGGAGGCGCTCCTCGATCAGGAGTTGCTGGCGCAAGTCCGTGAAGACCCCGACCGAACCGATCTCGCGGCCATCCTCCTCGTAGAGGATCGCGGCGGCGATGTTGACCGGGATCGCCCCGCCATCGCGATCGAGGAGGTGCTCCTCGCTCGAACTCAGGCGCCCGACGCTCCCCTCATCCGAGGATCGCATCCTGCGCATGATCGCCTCGGCGCCGCCTGGAGGATAGAGCATGCGCACGTTGCGCCCGAGCGCGTCCTCTCTGGAGATCTTGAGGATGCGTTCGGCGGCGCCATTAAAGAGCACGATCTCGCCATCGCTGGCGCTGGCGACGATCGCATCGGGAGAGGCTTCGATCACGCTCGCCAGGTAATCTCGCGTCCTCGCCAGCGTGCGCTCGTTCTCCCGAACCTCGTCATGACGTCTCTGCAAGCGCTTGACGAGTCGGATGCGCTCGATGGCGAGCGCGGCCATCTCCACCGCGACGCGCAACGTATCGATGACGCGACCATCACAAATATGACCCGATGGCCCCACGAGCATGAACGCGCCGGTCAGCTGCCCATCATGCACGGTCGGCACGAGCAACCCGCTGGACTCGCGGCCAGCGGGCGCCTCGAGGATGCCGAGCTGTTCGAGCTCGTAACCTGTAAGCTGCGCGTGTCGCCTTGCCGCGAGCGCCTCCATCACCTGCGGGCTCCGGTCCAGCGACAGAGAGGCGTGATCATGACGCGCGACCAGCTCGCCGCGCGTTTTGTCCTGGAGGTAAAAGAGGCAGTGCGAACAGTCGAAGACGTGACACACCTTCTCTTCGAGGATCGCGATCACGTCATCGAGAGCGATCGAGTGGTTGAGATCTCGCGAGAGGTCGAGCAAGAGCGTGAGCGTGTCCCCGCGGCGGCGCATGTCCGAAAGCGCAGAGGACTCTCTCAACCGCCAACGCAACCTCGCCATCAACTCCGTCACGGCGAAGGGCTTGCGGATAAGATCGACGGCGCCCGCCTCGAAGGCGTTGATGAGGACCGACTCGCTGTGGAGCGCGGTCAACACGATGACAGGCGGCGAGTTCCAGACGGGGTGAACCCGAAGCGCCTTGAGCATCTCGTGGCCGTTGAGTTCGGGGAGCATCCAATCGAGGATGAGCGCCTCGGGCATGGTGAGATCCTCCTCGCCGCCACCGCCGCCAGTGGCTTGCCCGAGCTTATCGAGCGCCGCGAGCAGCTTTCCTGGCTCGAGGAATCCGCGAAAGCGGTATCCTCCCTCTGTCATGATACGATCGAGGAGCTCGATGATCTCGAAGTCATCGTCGAGCGCCCAGATCAAAGGCCCCTCCTCCAATACGGAGGGCTCGTCTCCAAGCAAACTCATCGCGCGCGCGTCTCCGGGGAATGCAAGTCTTCAAGACTGTGTGTGATGACCAAAAGCACTGGCCCATGCAGCCTGGTAGCGGTTGTTCTCGGGCGTGAGACTAACACGCGAGGCAGATACGGGCCAACCGATTGCGCGCGGTGAGCGATGTGATGCTTGCGCCAGAGGGAACTTCGCGGATAGCGTTGCGCACGATCTCGTATGGAGGTTTTGCGCGGGCGCCTGCTCGATAGCGATGCTCAACCACAGACTTTTCGGGTCGGGATGCCTGGAGCACAATCACAACTCGGTGCGATGCGGATCGCCGGACCGCTCTCGTTGTGCGAGCGCTGGTACGAGCGATTCTTGCCCCTGCTTCTCGTATGCGGGCTCTTCTTGACCGCGATGGTGACATCCGGGTGCGCGAGCGCTCGTAAGGAAGAGAAGGAGAGCACCAAGGCGCCAACCTACGTCCCCCCTGGGCAGACCGATCGTCGCATCATCGAGCTGCGCTTCAAGGGGGTGGAGCAGATCGACGAGCAAGCGCTGCGCGATGGCCTCTCGAACCAGGAAGATCCTGGCTGGAGGGCCTCCGACCGGGTGCGAAAGATCCCTGTGCTCGGCGCCGAACCCCGCTATTACAACAAGCTCGCATGGGATCGCGACGAAGAGCGCATACTCGCCTACTACCGCGCCCACGGCTACTTCGACGCGACCGTGTCCTCGCGTGTGTCAAAGAGCGAGGACCCCTATGGCATGATCCTCGTCGTCACGGTCAACGAAGGGGAGCCAACGCGCGTCTCGAACGTGAGCCTCGATGGGCTGGAGTCGACCAGGCTCGACAAGAACGAGATCCGGCGCGAGCTGCCGCTGAAAGAAGGCAACATCTTCACGCAAAATGGCTACCTCGAGGCAAAGGCGACCGTGGAGCGCGAGCTCAAGTCGCGCTCCTATGCCTACGCGCAGGTCAAGGGTCGCGTGGTCGTCGATCCAAAAAACCGCACCGCCGAGATCTCGATCTTTGCTGACCCCGGTCCAAAGACCGTCTTTGGAGAGGTCGAGATCCAGGGCCTCGATCGCGTCGACGAGGAGTATGTTCGAGACGCCCTCGCCATTCGAAAAGGGGATCTCTATTCGAGCGAGGATATTCAGGAGACCCAAGAGAACATCTACAACCTCGGGGTGTTCAGCCTGGTGACGGTGCAGCCTGAGTTCGAGTACGGACAACAAGGCGACAACGGCCAGACAGCGACGAGGCGCAAGGGGAAGCTCGAGGAGGGCGAGGTCGGCGCGCTGGGGATCTCGGACATGCTCGGGAAGGCGCAAGAGAACGCGGCGCAGCGCTCGGCGCTGCCGACCCAGGTCAAGATCGTGATCAAGGTCAAGGAGGCAAAGAACTGGAGCGTGCGCCCTGGCGCCGGATTCTCCATCAACTCCAACCGCCAGAATATCCACGGCGCGGTCAACCTCCAGAGCCGCAACTTCTTCGGGACGCTCGGCAAGCTCGAGCAATTCAACACGCTGGGTTACGCGCTCACGCCCGGGATCTTCTCGCTCAACGCGAACTTCGATGATGGCGTCTCGCTCGATGACTTTGGTTATCGCGGCGTCTACTTCAACACGCAGCTCCGTTACTCCCAACCTCAACTGATCGGTCGAAAGACCACGGGCTTTCTCTTTATCAACGTCGAGCGCGACATTCAGGAAGCCTACATCGGCCTCATCCCGTCGGCCTCGATCGGTCTGCGCAGGCCATTGTTCACGCGGAAGTTGACCGGCGAGGTCTCCTACAACGTGCTCTACATCCTGTACCAGGCGTTCGACGAGCAGTATGGCGCGGAGTTGATCGCGCAGGGGCTCGATCCAAACAGCAAGAACCCCTCGCTGCTGCTCGAGTACCTGGAGCAGAAGCTCATTTACGATGGGCGCGACAACCCGCTCAACCCCACAAAAGGGATACGCGCGCAGCTCTCCATGCAGGAGGCGAGGCGCTATATCGTGGGGGGTGAGTTCGCGTTCTTGAAGCCCAGGGTCCAGGTCGATGGGTATGTGCCGCTTGGAAAGAACTACGTCACGGCGCTGCGCGCCGGGGGAGGTTCGATCTACAACCTGAACGAACCTCAGGGAGACGCCACGCGGGGTATTCCGCTCCAGAGCAGGTTGTACGCAGGCGGCAAGGGATCGATCAGGAGCTTCGGACCGCGCTACTTCGGGTTCTTCACTGATGATCTTGTCAACCCGGCGCCGATCGGTTCGATCACCTTGCTCGAGACAGGCATCGAGCAGCGGATGCGCGTCAAGCGCAACCTGCTCGATGTAGGCGACCTCTGGGGGGCGCTGTATCTGGACTCGGGCACCTTCTTCGAGCAGCAGCTCTTCTTTGACACCGAGGCCAACTCGACGGGCTCGGTGGGCATCGACGATATCCGTGGGACCTTTATCCATGGCGTCGGCGTGGGCGCGTTCTGGCTGACCCCGATCGGGCCAGTGCGCGCGGACTTTGCCTACACGCTCAACAACATCCGCCGCGACTTCCGCTACACCGCTGACCCGACCGTCGTCGATGATCCCGACACGCCGCGCAACGAGCTCTACACCGAGTATCAATACGCCGCCTCCGTGCGAAACAAGCTGCGCCGCTTCGACTTCTACCTGGGGATCGGGCACTCGTTCTGAGGTATGCGCCACCTGCGGGAGGCGAACATCGCTGGCAAATTGAGTGTGTTGTGTGCACAATCGAGCACGTTCGATACGTCTTAAAAAATGTCCGCGTCAAAGAGACAACGAGGACGAACATAAGGCGATAAAAATGCAGGATAATCGGAGAGCATGAGCGAGGAAGACGAGACGCGACCTGAAGGTCAACCAGAGGACGAGGGAGAGGTCGGCGAAGCCGACGCATCCGAAGCCACTGCGACCTCGGGCAAGACCTCGAAAGGAGGGGGGATCTGGCGCAAGCTGCGAAAACGCGCGCTCCAGTTTCTGCTGATCCTTGTCTTGTTGCTGGTTGCCTTCGGGATCTTCTCGCAGACGAGCTACTTTCAGAACAACATCCTGCGCCCTCAGGTCGAAGCAGCCACGAACGATGCCATCGAGGGCTCGCTCGAGATCGGCTCCATCGAAGGCAACCTCTTCACGCATGTCGCCGCGAACAACGTCGTGGTTTACGACAAGAAGGGGAACCTCGCGGCCTCGATCCAGCGCGCCGAGGTCGCCTACGACCTGCTCCCGCTGATCGACTTCGAGCTCCCCATCTCGCGCGTCAAGCTCGTGCGACCGTTGGGGATCGTGCGCACGGACAAGGATGGTGTGCTCAACCTCGCGACGCTGGTTAAACCGAGCGACGCGCCTGAAGAGGAAGGCAAGCCGTTCGGTCTGAGCATCGCGAACATCGACATCGAACGCGGGGTGCTCTTTTACATGGACGAGCGCGAGCTCGCGCCAAACGATGACACCAGCCGCGAGGCGATAAGAGATGTCGAGGCGTTCCTTTCAGACGCCTCGCTGCTCGCAGATGGCAAGGCATCCGCTTACCTCCAGACACAACTTCGAGCGCTCAATACCGCCACGATCGGGCCAGTTCCAGGCGCCGCGATCATCGATGACATCTCGGTTCAGGGGAACTTCTCGCTGAACAAGGCGGCGATGATGACCGTCGACCTCTCGAGCTTCGGCGCCACGCTCGACGCCAACACCTGGGTCGAGGAGCAACGCGCCGAGAGCAAGAACCTCGAGGTCAAGTACAGCGCCGAGGTCGTCAGGCTCACCCACGAGCGCCTCTCACTCGGGAAGGAGAGTGGGTGGGAGAACCTGAAGCTTGGCGCGAACCTGTTGCCTCCTCCAGCCGATGATCCCGAAAAGGCCCCCGAGCCGCTCCTGTTCCACGCCTCCTCGCCATCGATCGTCATCACGCGCGAGCTGATCCTCGCCGTGGCGCCCTCGATCGACATACGCGATGGCGTGCGCACGCAAATCGTCGCCGCGGGGACGCCGCAAGACGCGCGCGCGATGATCAAGGGTGAACTTATCGAATCGGGCGGCAAGTTCCACGCTTATGGCAGGATCGAGAAGCTGCTCTCGCAGCTTCTCGCGGGGACGCTCTCGTTCGAGAAGGCGAACGAGTCGCACCCTTCTTATGTGGTCGATGTCGATCTGCGCGGGTTTGATCCAGGCGCGGTGGCGCCAGATGTGCCGCGGCTGCTCCTCGATGGCAACCTGCATATCGAAGGAAGCGGCGTGACCATCGACAGCGCCGATGTGACCGCGCTGCTCGACATGGGGAAGACAAAGGCGCTCGAGCAATACGAGCTCCGCAGCGCACGCATCGAAGCGAGCTTTAAAGACAGGACGCTGACCATCGCCCCCTCTCACATTCGGTCGCCATACCTGGACGCCGACCTCGAAGGGACCGCGGAGCTGGGAGGGAAGCTCGATCTGAAAGCAAAGGTCGTCGCCGACGAGACGCACGATCGCAGCGTCACGATTCCGGGGTTGGGCACCGTCTCGCAAGAGCACCTGTTCCTCGACATGACCGCCAAGGGCTCGCTGGATGTCGAAGCGAGCGATCCGTTGGTGATGACCAAACAGGCCGACATCGACATCACCTGGGATATCAAGGCGCTGCAAGTCGTCGACGACAAGATCGGGGCGTCCAAGGCAAAGCTCGACCTCTCGTTGACCTCGCCATCCGAAGATCGCCGTCTGCTCGATTATGATATCGACCTCGTGGCCTCGGGCGTGGACGCGCCCACGGCGGATGTGCGCGCCGAGCTGGCGGATGTCGACGCGAAGGGGACGATGATTATCCCGGTTCCTCTCGAGGACCCGCTCTCGCTGCTCGATCGGTTGACTGCCAACGCGAATGTTCGCGTGCGTGGGTTGAATGCGCCAGGCATCAGGCTCTCGAGCACCAACGCAAAGCTCACCCTGGAGCCCAATGGCAATGGGAGGATGCGCTACTCGCTCGACGCGGCGCTCGGCGGGCTCAGGTTGCCCGACGCAAACCTCTCACTCGGAGGCGGCTCGACAAACCTCGCGGGGACATTCTCACTCGATAGCAAGGGCTCGCCGAATTACCTGAGCGCCAAGGGCAAGGCAAAGGTGCGAGCGCTCGATGCGTCCGGGGCAAAGGTTGGCGAGGGAGAGGTCGAGCTGGACGTGGCGGGCATCCCGCCGAACCTTCGCGGCAAGGCGGACATCGACGCGCGTGATATAGCCATCGGAGACCAGGAGCTCGAGGACGCGAAGCTGGCCGCGACCATCCGCACGGACAACTCCTTCGATATCAAGGGAGGGATCACGCGCAAGGATGCCGAGCCAAAGCGCCTCGCGGTGCGAGCCTCCGGGAAGCTCGGCGAGGATTTGGATGAGGTGCGCGACCTCGAGGCAGATCTCTACAACCTCGACGCCAAAGATGACGAGCCGATCTGGAAGATCAAGAACGCGACGGTCGTCGCGCGTGGCGGCGAGGTGCGCTTTGAAGACGTGGAATTGGTCAACGATGAGCAACGGCTGATGGTCGTTGGCACCTACCGCGAGCGAGGTGAGCAAGACCTCACAGCGAGCGCGACCAACATCGACCTCGGGCAGCTCAGATCCGATCTGGGGTTGCAGAACTTCTTGCCGGACATCGAAGGGCAAATCGAGACGATCGACTTCAAGTTGAGCGGCACGAGCGCCGAGCCCGAGGTCGAGCTCGACGTGATCATCAAGGAGTTCATGTACGAGGGCACGGGTCCGTTCAAGCTGATCCTCAAGGGGCGCTACCGCAACAGCAAGTTGACGGTGAACCGGATGGAGCTCGAAGGGTGGGAACAACAGCTCGTCAGCGCGCAGGCGCGCGTGCCCGTGAAGCTCGACCTCGAAGGGAACTTCGACATCTTCTGGAGGGAGCCGATCCTGATGAGCTTGCTCGTGCCCGAGATCGACCTCGGCAAGCTCACGCCAAAGATCAAGCAGCTCGAGGATTACATCATCCGAGGTGTGGTCAAGGGGGGCGGGATTATCAACGGCACGCTCGAGAAGCCGTTGCTCGATCTCAATGTTGGCGTGGCCTCGATCGGGTTCAAGTCAAAGCTTGGCAAGACCGCCATCGACATGAACAGCTTCGCGCTGTCATCGAGGTTTTCCTACGAGCCCCCCTCCTCTACTGGAGGCGGGTTCAAGACGCTCACGAAGCTCAAGGCGATGCCGCCCAAGTACCCGGAGCGCGATCTCGTGACCATCGAGGCAGAATCACCACTCCCGATCGCGGAGTGGCTCTACCGCACGATCGAACGTGGCGAGGTCGTCGACTACGCCAAAGAGGTCTTCGCGCAACCGTTCGCGATGACGGTCAAGCTCGACAAGATCAAGCTCAACCAACTCAATGAGACAGGGCTTATCAAGGCGCCGAGGTTTACCGGAGAAGTGGACTTCGCGCTGGCGGCGGCGGGCACATTCGGCGACCCGAGCGCGCGCTTTGATCTCAACCTGGATGATGTCGCCATCCGCGGGGATCTCGAAGGTCAACGCGTCGATCTTCGCAAGATCAACTCCAACATCGCGCTGACCTTCGGGCCGCTCCAGGGGAGCTCGGATCAGCTCACCTACACAGGCACTTTCGCCATGGGCGGGTATCAGCTGATCGACTCGAACGGCTTCCTCGAGCTGCCGCTGCGGAGTTGGTTTAGCGACATCGCCATCAAGGGCAAGGAGCTCGATCTTGTCGACGAGCTGCTCTCCAAGCGCTTTGATTTCAACCTCACGATCAAGGAGCTCGACCTCGAGAAGATCGCGATCGCGCCGTTGTTCACCGAGCCCGAGATCGCGGGCATCGTGAACATGGAGTTCTCCTCGAAGGGGATCATCGCGGACCCGGTGGCGAACCTCAGCCTTGATATTGGCGAGCGCGCGCTGGTTGGAGGAAAGGAAGAGAGCAAGGGGGGGCTCGGGTACAACCGCTACCGCGATATCGTCGTGAGCACGCGCGCCAACATCAAGAGCAAGGTGCTCACGCTCGAGCGCTTTAGCATCAACTGGGACTCGACCGACATCCTCTCCGCGCGCGGCAAGATCCCGCTCCCCGTCGACACCTTGCTCGCCGAGAAAGAGCTCGAGGATCTCCCGATCGACTTCGACCTCGAGTTCCACCCGATGCCGTTGAACAAGCTCGGCGCGATCGATTACGGCCTGTTTGGCGGGCTCACGGGCGTCGTGAATGGACACGCCATCGGGCGAGGGTCGCTCCGCGACCCGAGGCTCTCCGGGAGGATGGCGCTCGTGGACACGAGGCTCTCGCAGTACGAGAAGGGCACGATCGCCGCAGAGTTCGAGGTACGCGAGGGGTTGGCGCGCGCCTACACCGAGCTGTGCCAGGACAAGTTCAAGATGTTGACCGCCGAGGTTCACGCGCGGCTCAACACCGACGTTTTGGCGGTGAGCAAGGGCGCCGATCCGCTCAAGCCGCCAGGGGAGCTCAGGCGCGCGGTCGAGGCGCTGCCAGCGAACAAGGATATTCGAGTCAAGGTCAACACGCGTGATGGGAGACCGATCGATCTGGCGCGCGCGCTGCCTCAGAAGCTCATCAAGAAGTACGCCAAGGACATCGAGGGGATGCTCGCTGTGAACCTCGACCTCTCGGGGAGCCACGAGGCGCTCTCGGTACAGGGCACGGTCAAGCTCGAGGATGGCGCCATCACGCTCGAGAGCTACGGGCGGCGCTTCGAAGAGATCGTGGTCGACACATGGATGGACAGCAGATCGTTTAACATCCGCGAGTTTAGCCTGGACGAGGGGGACGCCGCGCTCCTGCTCACGGGGAGCATCAAGCACGAGAACCTCACCCCCGGAGAGGTCGACCTCTCATTGGAAGCAGACACGTTCAACTTCGGTGATTTCGTGGACTTCCCCTTCTTCGCCAGCGGCGACGTCAAGATGACGGGGCAGCTCGACGCGGAGCCGATGGATCTGACGGTGGATTTGCGAGGATTGGATGTGGCGCTCACCGAGGAGATCTCGAACGATCTTCACGCGACGGCACTCGACGAGGAGATCATCATCCTGCGCGAGCAGACAAGCTCGACGGCGCAAATCACCGAGGATGAGGTCGCGGGCGCGGACACGGAGTTGTTTGGCGACGCGGCGGGCTCGATGGCCGCGCTCAACATGAACGTGCGCGTGATCATCCGCGACGACTCCTGGGTGAGACACCCTTATGGCGATGTCAACGTCAAGGGGGACTTCACGACCAAGCTCTCGGGCTCATCGCTGGCCATGACGGGGCAGATCCAGACCTTGCGCGGTCAGGTGGAGTTTTTGGAGAAGACCTTCACGGTGACGCGTGGGCTGATCACCTTTACGGGGTTGGACCCACCAGATCCGAGGCTTCAGATCGAGGCATCTTATATCCTCGACAGGAGCGTGACCTCCTCGCTTGGCCCCGCGTCCGATGGTGAACCTCGCGTGATCGTTGCGGTGGAAGGATCTGCAAACGATCCTGTCCTGAGGTTGCGCAGTGATCCGTCGATGAGTGAGACCGACATTTTGTATGTGTTGGCCACGGGGCAGCCTCCGTCGACGGCGGACGTCGGGCAGGATTCGTCGGTGGCCTCGGCTGCGCTGAGCGCAGCGAGCGGCGTGGTCCTTGGCATGTTGCGCGACGAGCTCTCGGACACCTTGCCGCTCGACTTCTTCGACGTGCTGCGCGTGGACACCTCCAACCTCGAGGTCGGCAAGTACGTCAACAACGGCAAGATCTACCTCTCCTACCGCTACCTGTTTGGCGGCGCGGACCAGAGCGGCGAGAGCGTGTACGAGTTCGAGTACCACTTCGCGCCAAAGTGGACGCTCGAGGCGCAGGGGCGGGATTCAGATCAGGGTGGCCAGTTCAACTTCAACGTCTTCTGGGACGCCTACTGAGCGCCTATTTGCGTATTTTGAACGCATAGTAAGTGCCACGCCAGAGACCGACAGAGAGCAAGATGAAACCCAAGTTTATGTACGTGACGATATCGCCCGAATGGATGTTCGCCCTTTCAGAACTGCGCCCCGACTCCGCGAGCTGCCCTGCCCAATCATAAGTGTACAAGAGGAAGCAAACAATCATTGTGGAGACAATCGAGGCGATGAGGAGGTAGCGATAATCTCCAGCGCGGCGACGCTCCTCCTCCTCGGCGAGTGAGTTATTGCACAGGCTGCACTGCTTCAAGCCAATGGCATTGAGCGTGCCACAATCATCACAAACGAGCGTCTCGGTGCTCATCGAAGTCCCCCCTGTTATTTGATCCAGCTCAGTCTTCGCGCATGCCTTTTAGCAGCGCGATCTCATCGGCGTAACCATTCTCCTCGTCCATCGGCGTCTCGAGCGTTGCAGGAACTCCGGCAAAGCGCGGGTCATTGACGAGGTATTCGAAGACGGATGTCCCGATTTCCCCATCACCGATGTTTTCGTGGCGATCCTTTCGCGACCCCAGCGGCTTCTTCGAATCATTGAGGTGAAACGCCTTGACGCGCTCCACGCCGATCAACGCATCGAATTCTCGCCAGAAGTCCTCGTACTGATCTTTGGTGGTCAGGTCATAGCCTGCCGCATGAGCATGACATGTGTCAAAGCAAACGCCAAAGCGGGAAGGGTCGTGAACAGCGTCGAACAGCGCGACGAGGTGATCGAGCGAATGTCCGAGGTTGGTGCCCTGCCCTGCGGTGTTCTCGAAGAGCAAGGTGACGTCCTTCCACGCGTCATTTTTCTCGCGCGCGTAGACCGCCTCGAGGTTCTCGGCGATGAGCTTGATCCCCTCCTCTTCCCCCTGACCGACGTGGCTGCCGGGGTGCATGACGAGGAAAGGGACGCCGAGTTGTGCGCAGCGGTCGAGCTCGTCCTCGAGCGCGTCGATGCTCTTCTCGATGGTCGCGTCCTTGTTCGAGCAAAGGTTGATCAAATAGGAGGTGTGCGCCACCAGCCCATCCAACCCGCTCTCGTCGTAAGCCTTTCGGAAGGTCTCGATCTCATCCTCGCGCCAGGCGCGCTGTGACCAGCGGTTGTTGTTTTTGACAAAAACTTGAACTGATTCACATTTATCACTGACCGCGCGCTCGATGGCGCGGTGCAAGCCGCCCGAGGCGGACTCATGGGCTCCGATCTTCACGTCGAGTACTCGTTGCAAGCAGGAGAGGTTGGACAAAAAGCATCGAGCCAGCGTCGATTTTGTGCCCGGGGCCCAAACCACCCCGGGGCGATAAGGGGAGCGGAAGAATGTTTACGGAAAAGC
>JAYZVO010000145.1:0-31510 GCA_036155555.1 Myxococcota bacterium | reverse complement strand
GCACCAAACCCCGCCGCCCCAAATTTTTGGGTGCGGTTTACTGTCGCCGGCGCCCGCCAAAAAAATTTGGGCGGCGGCTTCTTTGCTCGCCACGACGCGGTCGTTGGCGGAAGAAGATCTCGTGAAGGTGTGGTCGGAGAGGGTTCTTTCGGTGATGTGTGGGCATGTCTCGTAGGTTGCCAGACTCCCAATCTGGCAAGACGTGTGGTAGAGCAAAGCAAACGAAGCTCCTTGCGCGAGGAGAGCCACGCGATGAAAGTTTGCCCCGAGTGCGACACCCCACAAACGAGCGATGAGCCCTTCTGCGAGAACTGCGGTTACAGGCTACGAAGCGCCGAGACCCAGCTCGAGGGGCTGCCCGCGATCTCTCCCGAGATGCTCATGGCGAGCAAGCTGCGGAGGCCGGAGCGCGTGGCCACCGAGGATGTGCTCGAGCCCGTGGAGCGCGCGCGTCCTGTCGAGCCTGACCCCGAGGAAGAGCGCGAGACCACCGAGGAGCCCGCCGTACCACCCGGTTTCGAGCGCATTCAACGCCAGACCGAACAGGAGACGCCAGCGATCACTCGGGCGATGCTCGAGCAGTACCGCGCCGCGTCGAGCGGCGATGAGATCTCGGACGTCGAGGAAGCGGGCGTCGTGCCCGTTCCCGTCGCGGAGGTGCGCGAGGCGAGGCGATCGGATCACGTCTCCACGAGCACCGTCATGGAGGGGATGCAGGCGATCAAGGCGCCAGAGAAGAAGCGCGTCAGCGCGACCTCGCCAACGGGCGTCGCGGCTGTCGATCGCAGCGGCGTCTACGAGTTCAGCCCTCCGCTCGAGCAGGTCAAGCCATCCCCCTTCAAGAAGGTTGGCGGCGTGATTATCGCCTCCATTATCGGCGTCGCGGTCGGCGCCGCGGGCGGATACATGGCCGCGCCAAAGAACGCCGTGGGCACGAACAGCGACGAGCAATGGCCCGCGCCCGTCGCCCCGGCAAAGGTCGCGATCAAGGCCGGAAGTTTCAAGCAAGGGCTCGACGATGAGAAGCGCTCGCTCATGATCCAGACTTGCTACAAGGTCGATGACGAGCCGGACACCAACTGCGATCAGGAGAAATTTCTGGTCGGAGAGCATCCTCAAGAGGACGTGAAGACAGGCGCCTACGAGATCGACGCCACCGAGGTCACCGTCGCGCAGTACCAGAGCTGCGTGTCCGCGGGGGCTTGCCAGGAGGTCGATTACAAGGGCTGCAAGGTTTACACGAACCAGGGGCTCCAGATCTCACTGCGCGTCCCGAAATCACTGATGCGTGACGAGGCGCCCGTCGTATGCCTCACTCACGCGCAGGCGCGGGCTTACTGCAAGCACGCTGGCGGAGACTTGCCAACGCATGCTCAGTGGGAGCGCGCCGCGCGCGGTGACGAGGATGGGCGGTTGTTCCCCTGGGGAGACACCTGGGCTTCGACCAACGCCAACTGGGGCGAACTCGACGTGATCAAGGGCTCGATCATCGGCAAGGTCGACGGCTTCGCCTGGACCTCACCGCCCGGCGCGTTCGAGGATGGCGCGAGCCCCTACAAGCTCCACGATATGGCGGGCAATGTCTCGGAGTGGGCGCGCGAGACGAGCGAGACCGAGAAGGGAAAAACGCGCGGCTTCGCGCGCGGCGGAAGTTGGACGAGCGATCCCTTCGGGTTGCGCGTGACCAGTCGCCTCGAGATCCCGACCGAGAAGGGACGCACCGACGTGGGCGTTCGCTGCGTCTATGAGAAGTGATCTCGAATATCTGTCGCGACCCGCGACCCTGCGTTAGAATTTTTGAGAGGTGTTCGATGGACGCACACCTCTTCTGATACCCAGGATAAGCCATTCCTCTCGGATCTCCGCAAAAGGTGCGGGGGTGGCACCGAATTTGAAGGAATTGGGCCTGTGTGATACGGTAAATTCCCTCTTTCGGGACGAAATTCTCAGAGCATTTTTCAAGGTGTGCGGAGCCTCTTGTTGGCCACGAACGCTCCGACCTTACAGCCTGGTGAGCATTTGATATGACGCAGCGATTCGAGTCCCTTTGGGTGACGGCAACGCTCCTTACCCTCTCCTTATTATTCCTCGGCAGTTGTGGCCGAACATCGCTCAACGATCGGTGCGAGACCGACTCGGATTGTGGTGCGGGCTCGACATGCGTCGCCAATTATTGCTCGGCGCCGTTTGTCTGCGCCAGCGATGGTGAATGCGGAGAGGGTCAGGTCTGTCTCAATGGCACATGCCTGGACGAGGAGACGCCGCAGATTTGCACCACCGACGCGGATTGCGATGCTGGTGAGGCTTGCGTCGATGGCGAGTGCACCCAGACGGTCTGCGTCACGGATATGGATTGCGCCGAGGGTGAGTCTTGTGTCGACGGGGCCTGCTTGCCAGAAGGTTGCTTCTGCGACAGCGACGAGGATTGCGACGGCGCGGATTACTGCGAGAGCTGCCAGTGCATCGAGGGCGAGTGCTCGACGGGCGCTGATTGCGAGCGCGGCGAGGTCTGCTGTACGGACCGCGAGAGCTGTGGCGATAACTTCCACCAGTGCTTGCCGAACGGCGTCGAGTGTATGAGCGACGCGGAGTGCCCCGCAGGTCAGTTCTGCGCTGACGGTGTCTGCCGCGTCGATGTGTGCGAGTGCGACTCCGATTTCGAGTGTGGCCCTGGCGCCTTCTGCGACGGCTGCAACTGTGTCTTCGATGGCCAGTGCCGAAGCGACGAGGACTGCCGCGAGCTCTTCCCCAACGATGTCCCTGGCGCCGTCGTCTGTAACGAGGGCTTCTGCGAGATTCAGGAGTGCCGATCTGACGAACAGTGCGGCGCGTGCTCGGTGTGCGCAGATGGCTTCTGCTTCCCTGAAGGGCAATGTCGCGCCGACGCGGACTGCCCGTTCGGGTTTGTCTGCGATGAGTGCCAGTGTGTCGCTGATGTGGAGTGCCGCGTCGACGCGGATTGCCCGGTGACCCCTGAAGGCTTCTCCACCTGTAACGATGGTCGATGCACCTTCTCCGAGTGTCGCGTCGATAACGACTGCGGCGCGTGCGGGGTTTGTGATGATGGCTTCTGCCTCGACTTTGGCGAGTGTACGACCAGCGGCGATTGCCCTGTCGACTTCGCCTGCTTCGATTGCCAGTGTGTCTTTGTCCCCGAGTGTAACGAGGATCGCGACTGCGGCCTCGGCGGTGCTTGCGTCGCGGGCCGCTGCGAGTTTGTCGGTTGCCGCAATGATCTCGAGTGCGATCCAGACGAGCTGTGCGAGAACGGCGTCTGTGTCCCATCGCCAGGTTGTCGCTTCGACGACGACTGCCCCGGAAACCAGATCTGCATCGACAGCCGCTGTGTCCCCGAGCCGCCCGATTGCTTCAGTGATTTTGACTGCGGCCCGACCGAGGTCTGCATCGATGGGAGCTGCGTCTTCGAGCCTCAATGCCGCACGGACGCTGACTGTGGCGTCAACGAGGTCTGTCGCACCGGCCAGTGTGTGCCCCCGGCGGGTTGCTCCAATGATGTGGACTGCGCCCCTGGCGAGGTTTGCCTCAATGGCACCTGCTTCTTCGTCGGCGACTGCCGTAACGATGATGAGTGCGCACCCAACGAGGTCTGCAACAACTTCCGCTGCGAGGTCGTCGACCTCTGCACCAACATCCTCTGCGGACCTGGGTTTGCCTGCGAGCAAGGGATGTGTGTTCCCATCCAGGCGTGCATGACCGACTTCGACTGTCCGCCAAATCAGGCATGTGACAACGGCGCGTGCGTGCCCGCCATGCCCGAGTGTCAGGCGGACGTCGACTGCCCCGCGGACGAGAACTGCGTCAACGGCCGCTGCCTCTTCACGGGCAACTGCCGCGTCGACGCGGACTGCAACCCTGGCGAGACCTGCGAGGACAACTTCTGCGCCGTCCCTGGGGGCTGCACGCGCGACTCGGACTGCCCTGCGGGTCAGGAGTGCGAGCCGATCACGCGCGCTTGCCAACCCGCCGTCGAGTGTCTCTCGGATGCGGATTGCCAACCTGGCTTCCAGTGTCTCGGCGATCGCTGCATCGACTTCCGTCAATGCACCACCGACGCCGAGTGCCCCGCCGGTTCGATCTGCAACGGCTTCTTCTGCCAGCCTCGTCCCGATTGCAGCCTCGACTCCGATTGCGATCCTAACGAGCGATGCGATCTCGGGAACTGCGTGCCGACGACCTGCCAGGATGCCAGCGATTGTCCTCCTGCGTGGCAGTGCGCCGCGGGACGCTGCGCGCCTCCGCTCGTGTGTCAGTCCGATAGTGACTGCCCGCTCCCCGGCATGGTTTGCAACAACAACGTCTGCGAGACGCCAAACGGTTGCCAGTCCAACAACGAGTGCCCCTTCGGCACGCAATGTGTGGTCGGGACGTGCTTGCCGATTCCTCCACCAAACTGCTCGAACGATACGGATTGTTCGTTCGGTGAGATCTGCGAGTTTGGCTTCTGCATCCCGAAACCGGGATGTCAGCTCGACTCGGAGTGCGGTCCTGGCGAGCGCTGCGTGCTCTTCCAGTGTCAGTTCGTCGGCGAGTGTTCGGTCGATTCGGATTGCGGCCCGAACGAGTCCTGCATCGACCAGGTTTGCGTCAGCCAGAACTTCTGCATGACCGACTTCGACTGCTCTCCTGGCGAGGTCTGCGATGACACGGGGCGCTGTGTCCCCGAGCCTCCTCCCGAGTGCCTGGGCGATCTCGACTGTGGCCCTGGCGAGATCTGTGATGATGGCGAGTGCGTGGTCTCCTCGGGGCTCTGCGCCACCGACCAGGACTGCGCCGCTGACGAGCGCTGTCTGCCAAATGGCCAGTGCGTGGCCGTGCCGACACAGTGCATGTCGGACGCGGACTGTCCTCCAGACCGCGAGTGCAACGCTGGCCGCTGTCGCATCACTCCTGGGTGTCGCAATGACAGCGATTGCTCCAATGGTCAGGTGTGTGACTTCTTCAGCGGCACCTGCATCACCAACAACACGTGCTCGAGCACGGCTGATTGCCCTGCGGGTCAATCATGCGTCGGGAGCTCCTGTCGCTTGCTGCAAGGTTGCCAGACAAACGTCGATTGCTCGCCCGGCACGGAGTGTCGCGATGGCGTCTGCCTGATCAACCGCGAGTGCATCAACGACGCGGACTGCCCGACGAACGAGCGCTGTGACTTCGGTTACTGCCAGCCCACGACCTGCGCGGCCGACTCCGACTGTGACAACACGTTCGTGTGTGTGGCGCAGCGCTGCCTGCCAGGCCCATACTGTGGCAATGATGGCGAGTGCCCTGCGCCCTCGCAGTGCACCAACTTCCAGTGCCAGACGCCTAACGGCTGCACCTCGGACGCGAGCTGTCCTCCTGGGCAGTCGTGCTACGCGGGCGCTTGCTTCTCGATCCCGCCGCCCGAGTGCAACTTCGACTCGGATTGTGGGATGGACGAGCGCTGCAACTTCGGCAACTGCGAGTCGATCACTCCGCCGCAGAGCTGCCTCATCAACGCGGATTGTCCCAACGGCTCGCTGTGCATCGGAGGCATTTGCCAGAGCGGCGTGCAGTGCGTGGAGGATGGGGACTGCACCTTCCCTCAGGAGTGCGTCAACAGCCAGTGCCAGAGCCCTGCTCCATGAAGTGATGGACGCCGACGCGCCGGGTTGATTCGGCGCGTGGTGCCGAGCAAAAAAGAAGCCGCCGACAAATTATGCTGCGCGGTTGGAGTCGTCTGATTCCATCCAGCATAATTTGTCGGCGGCTTCTTTTTTGCGGGCGGAGCGCAAAGAAAAAGCGAGGGAAGCGCACCTTTTATGGTGTGCTTCCCTCGCTTTTTTAGCTCGCCTCTCGGTACGTTTGTGAGAGCAAGGTTGCCCTTCGAGAGGAAGAAGCGCGATCAGTCGGTGGCCTCGGTGGGCACGTCAGCGACGCGCTCGCGGAGGTCCTTGCCGACCTTGAAGTGGACCGATTTCTTCTCGTCGACGTCGACCTTCTGGCCGGTACGAGGGTTGCGGCCGGTGCGAGCGTCGTACTCGCGGATCGAAAAGCTGCCGAAGCCACGGACTTCGATGCGTTGGTCATCGAGGAGAGCGTCGGTCATGGAATCAAAGAAAGCATTGACGACATCTTCAGCGCGCTTTTTGGGGAGGTTGGTGCGAGCCGAGATTTCCTCGATCAAATCGGATTTGGTCATGAATCCACTCGTCAGACGTGAGGGTTTCTTAGAAAACTGGGCTCGAAGGTGCGAAATCGTCCATGTTTCTCGAGCCCTGGTAGATGAGTCCACAAAACGGACCCGTCGGAAAACGAACAAAGTCGTGTGGTGGGAGAAGGTAGTCCTTACCTTTTGCTCCCGAAGTGTTTGTTAACTCATTGATTTATAAAATGAGTTGGCCAAACGGCCTCTATACATGTCAGCAGAGAGGGGGGATGTCAACCAGGTTTTTGGCCTTCTTGCACGTGAATAGATCTTGTTCGAAACGCTTTGTATTTCGCAAAGATGAGTGATGAAGAAAAAAGAAAAGGTGGCGAGGTTCCTCGCCACCTTTTCGATGGTTCGCGGGGAGTGCTTTTCGCGTCAATCCTTGATGTGGATTCGGAAGAGCTGTTGGCCCATGAAGATGTAGTCGTTGTGGCGCAGCTGCGTCTTCTCCCAGATCTTGATCCAGGTGCCGTTTGATGAGGTCAGGTCGACGAGGTAGCAGTTGCCATCATCGCCGGTGTAGATCTGCGCGTGGCGGCTGGACATGAACTTGTCATGGGGGAAGATGATGTCCCCTTTCTCGCGGCCGAGCACGGCGCCAGCCTCGGGCAGGCAGTAGACGTTCTGGACGACGCCGCCGATGCCGATCTGGAGGATCTTGAAGCTGCCACCTGGCGCGGGGCTGCCCATGTAGCGGGTGCCATCGCTGGACTTGGTCTTTGGCGAGATGGACTGCTCGAAGCGCTCGAAGCGAAGGACCTGGCGCCCCATGAGGAAGGTGTCACCGGGGGTGAGCTTGACCTCGTCGCGCAGCTTGAGGAAGGTCCCGTTGAGGCTGTAGAGGTCCTCGATAAAGAGCTTGCCCTTCTCGATGTGAAGGCGCGCGTGCTTGGGGCTCAGGAACGCGTCGGTAGGGAAGCGGGTGTCCCCTTCGCGGCCGACGGTGGTCTCGAGGAATTCGAGCTGGATGACGATCCCATCGGAGCCGTCCTCGTTGATCGAGACGAGGAAGATCTCCCAGGGGTTTGCCTGCTTGGACGCTTCAGAGGGGGGCGGTGGTTGCCTGGTCTGGAGCTGCTTCCTGGAGGACTGCGCCGAGCGCGCGACGAGCTGGAGCGACCCACCACACTGCACGCAGAAGCGCATGCCGGGAGGGTTATTCGCGCCACAGTGCTGGCAAGAGACCGCCGAGCCAAGGCCCGTGTTGGTCTTGTGCTCTGGCCTGACCTTGCGGCCATCGATGCGGTTGGTCTGATCGACGTCGAGGCGAGAGGTCTCTTCGACGACCTCTTCGAGCACGTAGTCGCTCTTGTCGTTGCCGATCTCGGCGGGCTCGAGCGCGTCGAGCACGAAGCTCTCCAGCTCGCCAGCGTCGAGGTTCTCGCTCTCGACCTCGTCGAGGCTCGGGCTCGCGACGTTCGAGATCGCGCCAGGGCGTCGAAAACGCTGCGCGACGCTCGCGACTGCTTCGTCATCTTCAGGCAGGTTTGCCGGAAGATCGAGCGTCGACTTCGCGTTCGAACCGAGCCTTCCCCCCAGGCTAAGACGCGCTCCAAGGGTGCTCGGGCGATCTTCGGCCTCGGGCTCGGAGACCGTGAACAGATCGGAATCGGATGTCACCTTGTCCTCTCCCACACGCTACTCCGCGATTGCGGATTCAAAATCCTCACTCATCCCCAGAACAAGCGTTGTTTATGAGGTAAGATAAGGAGCAAAATGTGATGTGATCATCACCAGACAGGCACTTTAGCGCTCCATACCTACCAGCGCAAGATCCATTCCTGGGCAGGGCCGACCTCGCAGGGCGCGCTCGGCCCATGCTCTTGCTGTCAAATACAGCTTGGCGAGTCTGCTCCCATTGCGAATGCCGTGGTCAATCGCGTCATCCTCTATTATGCATACGCGCGCGCTCCTTATTTTTCCTTCCGATGGAGTAAACGACGATGCCTGCTGCCTGGCGACACCCTGCGCTCTCGGATCATGCCACGATCGAGCCGATCGAGGACGACGCGCTGTTGCTCTCCCCTGACTTTGTCTCCTGCCTGCCCTCGGCCGGGATGATCGCGACCTCTTACGCGAGCCTCTCGCCAAGCGCCGAGCCCCCCAGCTGGCTCGATGGCATCTGCGGCGCGCCCGTGGTCGATTTCCTCGGCTCGAGCCTCGGCGCCAGAGCGTCAGCGCTCGGCCTCCGCACAGGTTGCGCCTTCTATCACCACGAGCGCCGCGTCAGGTTGGGGATGCCCGCGCACATGGCCCCCGAGGTCTCCGTCTGGAGCCATGATCGCTTGACGACGCCCGTTTGGGATGGGGGCGTGCTGACCGAACCCAAGTACTTCTCGTTCTTTCAGGACGCCGCGCTCCCTTCCTACAACCCGAACCACCGCAGCAAGTGGCGATCGCACGAGCTCTTGCACGCCGCGATCGGCTTCTTCTGGTCCCCGACGCAGACCCGCTTTCAGGCATACGTCGGCGCGCGCCTTGGCGAGCTGCTCCCCGTGGTGCACTGGTATGGTTTCGATGAGATCGGGCGCCCGCGTTGCGTCGAGCACACGCACGGCGATCCTCCAAAGCACACCTGCATTCGCTGCGAGGCGCGCGCCAGAGGGATCATGCGCGGCGGCGTCCGGCCAGATGCGACAACAAACCGCGGGCTCGCGAGGCAGGCTCTCGAGCACTTCGACGCGGAGTGGCGCGCCTGCCTGAAAGAGATCGAGCTTGGCCACGTCGTCCGCGCTCCCCACGCTCGCCTGGACGCCTCGAGCGACGCGATCGGTTACTTGCGCGGCCACTGGCCGAGGTTGACCTCGAGGGTGATGGGACACTGGGTCGAGTTCTTCTGCGTCGAGGGGATCGACTACCGAACCTCGCTGGAAGACTACGCAGCGAGCGTCTCCGGGGCGTGCGCGGATCTCTTGATGGCAGAGATCGAGGTGGACTCCGCCTCTTATATAAGGCGTCGCCAGAGGCGCGCGCTTCGCGATGTCGCCTGGCGCGCGTTGCTCGCCATCGAGCACGCGCCACAAGCCGCCAGTGATTCCGTCGAGAGGCAGCTCGCCCGCATCGCAGAACGCTGCCACGCGCTGCTCGAGGAAGATGCTGTCGGCCTGGACGCGGTCGAAGACGATCGCGCCATGGTCGACGAACTCTTCGAGGCGATGGCCGCAGAGCTCGCGCTCCCCGATGCTGTCTGGGACGCGCTCCCCGCGCTGGGGCATGACTACCTCGGCGATGGCTTCGTGCCGAGCGAGCTGGAGCAGATCATGGAAGGGGTGGAGGGCGCCGTGCCCGTGACCTACGAGGCGATCGTCGGCGCAGAGCTCGACTTGCAAGAGGTCGCCGTGACGATCGCGTCCTCTCCATGGTTCGATGCTCCTGGCCTGTTGTCACTTCGGGTGACGCGGGTCTTGCAGGATCAGGAGGACGAGCTGCTCTCGCTGCTCGGCGGCCTGGCAGAGATCGAGGCGTGGTTGGCCAGGCCACCGCGCGTGGACGCGTTCGCCGACGCCTTCGCGATGTTGCCAGAGGATGGCGAGCTCGTTGTCGGCACGACCTTGCGTCTTCGCGCCAGCGCGCGGCGTGCGATCTGGCCGCTCGAGTTGTTCGCCGCGGCCATCGGCGATGAAGAGGAGCAAGAACCTGATCAGGAGATCGAGGTCGTCGCGGCGGTGGTCGGCGGTGAATTGGCGATTTTGGAGGTGGACGAGGCGCTCGCTTACTGGTGGGAGATCGCCGAGCTGGGGCGCGTGGTGACCGCGCAGGATGTGCGTGATCGCGGCGAGAGCCTGTTGGGCTTGCTCGAAGCCGGGGTGCTCGTGTGGGCAGGGCAGGGGCAATAAAAAAGCAGCATTGCTTGACAATTCCAGGAGCCATTGGCAAGTTGTTGCGCCCTGCGACGCCCTGGACCTCGTGATGCAGAGTGTAAGTGGGTAGGATCGCGGCTTAAAAACGACGTGAGCAGTAGTTTTCATAGAGAATGTGCGACGCCCTTCGCCGACTGTAATTGTAGACAGGCGCGGGGTTCGCGACAGCAGACATAAGGAGAGCATCATGGCTCGCAAGTGTCCCTTGACCAAGAAGAAGCCTGCAGTGGGTAACCGCGTCTCGCACGCGAACAACAAGACCAAAATGCGTCAGTTGCCCAACCTTCAAACCAAGCGTATCTACCTCGCTGACGAGCAGCGTTGGGTTCGCATTCGCTTGAGCACGCGCGCGCTTCGCACGATCTCCAAGAAGGGGCTCAAGCAGTACCTCGCTGACGAGGGGCTTCGCCTCAAGGACGTGCTCGCCTGAATCCGTTTGCCACCGAGCGTGGCAAACCTCAGCGCGGAAAGCATAAGAAAAGGCGCCAGCTCGACTCGGGTCGAGCTGGCGCCTTTTCGTTTCTTGGTGGCCTCGATCGGCCTATCTGCTGCTTGGGTTGTGGGCTTGACGTCTGCTATAGTTGCGCCCTGGACGCATGTCGCGTCGTGGTTCGAGGGAGAATCACTCGGTTACTCAGAAGGTTATGCAAGATCCATTGTCACAGCGCGTAAACATAGAGGAGCGTCGCACGGACGCAAACGCTTCGGCGCTGGTCTCGCAGGCCGAGGCGGAGCTGTTGCGTTGGTTTAGCGACTCGGAGGAGTCGATCGACGAGCGCCTCGGGAAGCTCTCGCCAGAGGAGGTGCGTCACCTCCTCGATCACGTGCGCCAGATCGTCCAGCATCAGGACGCGAAGTTCACCTGCATGCTCGAGATCTCGAGCGCGCTCGGGACGACCTTCCATATCGATGACCTGCTCAAGATCGTGGTCGAGAAGACCACGGAGTTGATGGACGCCGAGCGCTCCACGCTCTTTCTGGTCGACGAGGAGACCGGCGAGCTCTGGAGCAAGATCGTCCAGGGGACGATGAACATCGAGATCAGGCTCAAGCTCGGGCAAGGGATCGCGGGCTGGGTGGCAAAGACGGGCAAGAGCCTTAACATCCGTGACGCCTACACCGATCCTCGCTTTAACCCCAAGGTCGACGAGGAGTCTGGCTACCAGACGCGCAATATCCTGTGTCAGCCGATCCGCAACCTCCAGGGCGAGATCATCGGCGTCATTCAGGTGCTCAACCGGGTCTCGGGGAACTTCACCGACGAGGACGAGTATTTGCTCTCGGCGATCGCCTCGCAGGCCGCCATCGCCATCGAGAACTCCAAGCTCTATCTGGCGGCGATCGCCCAGAACATGGAGCTGATCGAGATCAAGGACAAGCTCGAGCACAAGGTCGCGGAGCTCGACATGTTGTTCGAGCTCGAGCGGCAGATCTCGCGCTCGAAGAGCGGCGAGGATCTCTTTAAAGGGGTCTTCTCCAAGACGCTCGAGTTGGTTCATGCGCAGGCTGCGGCGCTGACATTGCGCGGTGATCGCTTCCACCAGTTGTTCACGCTCATCGATCGCAGCGAGGACTGGGAGGAGCCCGAGTGGAGCTTCGAGCAGCACACCATCAAGGCTGGCGACAGCATCGCCGCCGAGGTGATGACGGTCGCCGAGGCGATCCTCTGGCGTCGCGGTGAGGAAGAGGTCGAGGGCGGCACGATGAGCGGAGACGCCATCGAGGAATCGATCATGGTCACCGAGGAATTGCTCGGGAAGTCGATCAATAACTTCATCGCCGTCCCCTTGATGGAGGACGAGCAAGTCCTCGGCGCGCTCGAGATCTTTAACACCATCGAGTTCGCCGAAGATGGCCTGGTGGGATTCTCCGACGATGACCGCAAGATCATCACGTTGGTGGCCTCGCAACTGACCGCCTCGATCCAGGCGCGTCGTCGCCGCGACGAGGAGGAGAAGAACGAGCGCCTCGCCAGCATCGGGCAGATGCTCTCGGGCGTGCTGCACGACTTCAAGAACCCGATGGCGATCATCAGCGGGTACGTGCAGTTGATGTCGCGCGCCGACGATCAAGAGATCCGCCAGACCTACGCCTCGAGCATCCTCAAGCAGTTTGATCAGCTCAACCAGATGACGCGCGAGCTGCTTATGTTCGCGCGCGGCGAGCGAAACATCCTGCTGCGCAAGGTCTTCATGCACAAGTTCATGGAGGAGGTGCGCGAGCTGCTCGAGCCGGAGCTTCGCAACCGCAACGTCGAGCTCGAGATCGAGCTGGAGTACCGCAACGAGGTCAAGCTCGATCAGGTCAAGATGAAGCGCGCCATCCTCAACCTCGCGCGCAACGCATCCGAGGCGATGGATACGAGCGAATCACCGGGGCTCTTCCGCATCGTCGTCAGCAAGTCCACCGATACCCCCAGCGGCAAGCCCGAGCTCGTGATGACCCTGAGCGATAACGGTCAGGGTATCCCCACAGAGATCCGCGATCGCCTCTTCGAGTCCTTCGTCACGCAAGGCAAGAAGGATGGCACCGGCCTCGGTCTGGCGATCGTCAAAAAGATCGTCGAGGATCACGAGGGGCGTATCGACTTCGAGACCGAGACGGACCAGGGCACGAGCTTCTTTATTCACCTGCCGCTCGAGAGGAGCGAGTGATGCCATCGCGCGTTTACCCTGTCCTGATCTGTTGCTCGCTCCTGATCTTTGGCGTGGGCTGCAAGAAGACCTCGAAAGAGGCAACCTCAAATCAAAGCAGCGCCACGACCTCGCAGAATGCGGCCGAGACCAACACGGCTTCGTCGACTGCGGGGCAAACCGCAGGCGGTGAAGCGCCCGCCGAGGAGGATGGGAAACCGATCGTCCTCGGCCCAGGTTCCCCCGTGCAGCAAGAGGCGATGGTCAAAGCCAAGACGCTCTACTTGAAGGGGCAACTCTCGGAGGCCGAGCCCGTGTTCGCCGCCATCGCCAAGAGCGAGCCGATCTCGAGCCCGCAAGTCAGCGCGGCGATCGCGTTGGGTGATATTTACACCGCTACGGGTCGTCCCGAGAAGGCGCTCGCGCTCTACGACGAGTTACTCGAGCGCGTGGGTGATATCGGCGAGGTGCACCTCGTCGTCGGGCGAGCATATGCGGCGCAACAGCAGACCGATCGTGCCATCGCCGCGTACAAAAAGGCGCTCGAGATCTCTCCCACTTACATCTTCCTCTGGGTCGAGCTCGGCCAGCTCTACGGGCAGAAGGGGGATCAGGCCAAGAGCACCGAGGCGTTGCTCGAGTACGAGAAGCAGATCTATGCCATCGCCAAGGCGCTCGGTGATCCAGAAGGCACCTCGCTCGAGGAGCGGATGCACCTGATCGATGTCCTCTCGTTTGTCGAGGATGACAAGGGGACCGAGACCTTGCTCGAGGTCGCCACGAGCGATCCTGACTTCGAGGCACGCGCTGCTGCCTCCCGCGCCCTCGGAGAAGTCCGCGCCGTCTCCGCTCGCCCCATCCTCGAGCAGATCGCGGCAAAGGACGGCTCAGACGCCGTGCGCGCAGCGGCAAAGGATGCGCTCGATGCGATGAAGGATATCGCTACGCCTGGCGAGGGAGATGTCACCGCGCCTACCTTCGTCGATGATCCAGAAAAGCTCGGAAAGCCCGCCTCCCCGTGAACCACCCCCCGCGGGCCTCACTCTCGTTCGTCCGCGGCCCCCCTGAGTCTCGGCTAAAGCCTCGGGAGGGGGGCAGACCTGGCGTCGGGTGCTCGGGATATGGCCCACGGGGAGGTTGTTTGTGGGGTTGAGCGAGGGTTCGGGAGGGGGGCGGACCTGGCGTTGGATGCGTGGTTTTTAGCCCGCGGGAGCCTTCGGATTTGGCAATGAGTTTTGAGAGGGCACCCCTTCTCGACCAATTCTTGAAACATCCGACCGAATGCGAAGCATGAGAAGGGGCGCACGTTTTCACCAATCCACTGCAATCCGTCCTTCTCGCACTTGATCTATCGCGAAACGATCGCATAGGCTTTAACACATTGATATCGCGCACGCTCTGCGGCGATCTATGGATACGGTGTTGAAGATAGAAGAAGATGTATTGGGGGGAGGAGCCTGGAAGGTGCTGGTGGTCGATGATGAATCGACCATCCGCGAGGTCCTCGTCGATTTCCTTGTCCTCGAAGGTTTCGAGGTCACCTGCGCCAATGATGGCGAGCAAGGGTTGGAGTTTCTCGCGAGCGAGCACTTCGACGCGATCCTGCTCGACATGAAGATGCCAGGAATCAGTGGTTTGGACGTGCTGCGCCAGCTCCCGGAGCTGGCGCCTGACGCGCTCGCGATCATGATGACTGGCTATGGCACCGTCGAGACGGCCATCGAGGCGATGAAGCTCGGCGCCTTCGACTATGTTTTAAAGCCCTTCAAGGTCCAGGATGTGATCCGGCTGCTCGAGCGTGGCCTGGAGCAAAAACGCCTCGAGCAAGAGAACATCCAGCTTCGCGAGGCGGTCAGCCTGTATGAACTGAGCGAGGAGATGGCCGCGACCCTGGAGCTGGCGGACATTTACCAGATCCTGATCAACGCGGCGCGCCAGGAGGTCGGCGCGGACGCAGCCGCCATCTGGGTGCGCAAGCCGCAAATCACTGGTGGAAAGGGGCTGACGGTCGAGAATCCCTTCGTGAGCGCGCGGCGATGGAGCCGCACGGATCTCGACGCCTCGCAGTTTGCCGCCGTGCGTAATGTGGACGTGATGCACCTTGCTGGACGCGTCGAGCGCGACGAGTCCTTGCTGTTGAGCGATGATGAAGCGCGCGCGATCTGTCCAGAGCTGGAGCCGGGGCGAGCGCTCTCGCTGTTGGGGATTCCGCTGCGGGTGAAGGGGAAGCTGCTCGGGTTCTTCGTGGCGCATTCGTTTGGCGAGAAGCACGGCTTTCGCGAAGGAAAGCGCAAGATGCTCTCGATCCTTTGTGGTCGCGCGTCTGCTGCGATCGAGAACGGGCGCCTTTATCGCGAACTCCAGGATACGTTCAAGCAGACGATCCAGGTGTTGGCGAACCTGCTCGAGGACAAGGACCCTTACACACGCGGGCACTCGGATCGCGTCTCGCAGTACGCTCGCTTGATCGCGGAAGAGCTCGGCTTGCCCGAAGCGGACGTCGAGGAGATCGCCGACTGTGCGTTGATGCACGACATCGGCAAGTTGGGGATTCGCTACGAGGACTTGAACAAGGTCGAGCCTTTGACCGAGGCCGAGTACGAGATGTTCAAGAGCCACACCACGCGCGGGAAGTGGATTTTGGAGCCGATCGAGTTCCTCCATCACCTGATCCCCGGCGTATACCACCACCACGAACGTTGGGATGGCAGGGGCTATCCATTGGGCTTGCGCGGTGAGGAGATCCCGCTGGTCGCGCGTATTCTGGCGATCGCCGATACGTACGATGCGATGACCTCGCACCGCGCTTACCGCAGGGCGCTTCCGCACGATGTGGCGATCCGCGAGATCCAGGCGTTCGCGGGCGCGCAGTTCGATCCCGAGCTGGTCGGGGTGTTTATCCAGGCGATGGAGCGCAAGCGCTCGGGGTACTACTCCAAGGCGCAGCGCTGGAACGCGCTCAAGGAGTACGTGCCCCCCAGGCTCGCTGCCAGCGGTGGCGGCTCGGCTGGCCAGATGGCTTCAGCCGACATGATGTCTCCGGTCGACTCCGCGGATTAGAGCTTGTCACGTGCGCTGTTGAACTTTTCTCTTCGAGGAAGCTTCCAGATTTTCGGTGAGATGCAAAACAAAACCCCGGCAACCATGAGTGGCTGTCGGGGTTTGATGTGTCCTGTCCTGGAAGGGAGCGGGCTAGATCGCGTCTTTCTCGATGTCCTGCTCCTTGAGCTCTTCGAGCTTTTGCTTTCGGATCGAGCGGCGCGTGCGGTTGGTCTCCTCGTTGAGGAAGGGCTCGCGGTTGCGGATGATGCCGCGATCGTAGGCGATGTCGACGAGGTGTCGACGCATTAGCTTTCTGCCGCGGAAGAGGCGGCTCATGACCGTCCCCACGGGCACATCGAGGATGTGCGCGATCTCCTTGTAGGAGAAGTCATTGAGGTCAGCCAGGACGACGACGGTGCGGAACTCATCGGGGAGGTTCCCGAGGGCGTCCTTGAGGTCGGTGGAGAAGGTTTTAAAGATGATGCCCTTCTCGGGGTTTTGGTAGAACTCGGCCTTGTCGCGGTTAAAGAAGTTATCCTCGATGGGGCGCAGGTCATCCGCGTTGAGGATCTCGCGCTCTTTCTTCTTGCGACGAAAGCGGTTGATGAACGTGTTGGTCAGGATCGTGAACAGCCAGGCGCGGCAGTTCGTCCCCTTCTCGTAGCGGTGGAAGTTGGTGAAGGCTTTGAGGTAGGTCTCCTGGACCAAGTCCTCGGCGTCCTTGTCATTTTTGGTGTAGCGCAGAGCGGTGGCGTAGAGATCGTCCAGGTGAACGAGCGCGATCTCTTCGAAGTCCGAGAGATCTTGGTTTCCCTCGTCGCTCTTGTTGTAGTCATTAAGCCGTAACATCTCCGACTCCTCTCGTGATGTATGTCGACCAGTCGGTGGCTGGTCTCAAGTATAAGATGTGCGTACTGGGTCTGGGGTTTCACTGGGTGAAGGTTTGTGGGCAGTTTTTTGCCATCTCATCGAACCCGTCGCTCGACCTGAGCGCGAGCTCCCTCTCCAGTGGGATGCTCGCTCTAAAGTGTTTGTCGAGGCGGTCATCAGCGATCGTGCATACCGAGGGCGCCTCGGTATTAAATATTGCCTGAAAACCCACTCTATTTCAAAGAGTTCACCCTGTCGCGTCCATGCTCCCCGAGCACGTTTGGTGGAGGTGTCGAACCCTGGCTTCCTCACCTGTGTATGATGTTGATGGTGTTGGTTTTTGCGTCAAACGCCAACCTTTTCATCGATCGTCATACGATGGTGGAGGGAGTGGAGGGTTCTCACCTCCTCGAGTAAAATCATAAGCAAGAAAGGAGGGTAAGCAATGATCAGGCAAGGGGTTTGAAGAATACCGAAGAAGCGAGAGGATTGCCTTGTTGAGGAGAGGGTGTGTTGGTAGACTCCTGCGTCTTCGAGATCGGCCCGATTCCTGGCAGACATCGCCATGAATTGAAGGTCCAAAAAAGACGCCCGAACATCCCTGAAAAAGGGGATGTGAAGAAGTGTAAAGATCAAGACGCCCCAACGAGGCGATTTCGCCGCGGTAGCCCGGCGGCCCCGAGTGTCACGTACGACGTACGAAAGAGGAATGCATGACGACATCACCTAACATTATCCCGGTCGACATCGAGTCGGAAATCGAGCAAGCCTACCTCGATTACGCCATGAGCGTGATCATCGGTCGCGCCTTGCCCGATGTCCGAGACGGTCTAAAGCCGGTCCACCGGCGCATTCTTTATGCGCAGCACGAACTCGGGAACCGCTACAACAGCTCTTACAAGAAGTCGGCGCGTATCGTCGGCGACGTGATCGGTAAGTATCACCCTCACGGTGACTCTGCCGTCTACGACGCGCTCGTGCGTATGGCGCAGGACTTCAACATGCGCGTCCCGCTCGTCGATGGGCAGGGCAACTTCGGCTCGGTCGACGGAGACCCCGCGGCGGCGATGCGTTACACCGAGGTCCGCATGTCGCGCGTCACCCAGGAGCTTCTGGGCGACCTGGACAAGGACACCGTCGACTGGGGTCCAAACTATGACGGCACGCTCAACGAGCCGATCGTCTTGCCCGCCACGGTCCCGAACCTGTTGGTCAACGGCTCCTCGGGTATCGCCGTCGGTATGTCCACCAACATCCCGCCGCACAACCTCACCGAGGTGATCGACGCGACCATCGGCCTCATCGAGAACCCCGAGATGGAGTTCGAGGAGTTGATGGGATACATCCCGGGGCCGGACTTCCCCACGGGTGGAGAGATTTACGGCGCCGCCGGAATCCGCGAAGCCTACGAGACGGGGCGTGGCATCATCCGCATCCGCGCGCGCGCCGACATCGAGGTCGACGATCGCACCGGCAAGCCTCGCATCATCGTCTACGAGCTCCCCTTCCAGGTGAACAAGGCGCGTCTCATCGAGAAGATCGCCGACCTGGTGCGAGACAAGAAGATCGATGGCATTACCGACCTGCGCGACGAGTCCGATCGCAAGGGGATGCGCATCGTCATCGAGCTTCGCCGCGACGTGGTGCCCGAGGTGATTTTGAACAACCTGTTCAAGATGACCTCGATGCAATCCTCGTTCGGCATCATCATGCTGGCCATCGTGCATGGGCAGCCAAAGATCATGGCGCTCAAGGAGGTCCTGAATCACTTCATCGACTTCCGCCGCGATGTGACCACGCGCCGCACCATCTACGAGCTCGACCAGGCCGAGGCGCGCGCGCATATCCTGGAAGGGCTCAAGATCGCGCTCGATCACATCGACGAGGTCATCGACCTGATCCGCTCCTCGGCGGATGGTCAGGCCGCGCGCGAGGGGTTGATGGCGACCTTCGGGTTGAGCGAGCGTCAGACGCAAGCGATCCTCGACATGCGCTTGCAGAAGCTGACCGGCCTGGAGCGCGACAAGATCCTCGAAGAGCTCGAGGTTGTGCGCGCCGAGATCGATCGCTTGCGCGAGATCCTCTCGGATGAAGGGAAGCTGCTCGAGGTGATCCGCGGCGAGCTCGAGAACGTTCGCGATACCTATGGCGACGAGCGCCGCACGACGATCAATTACAGCACCTCGAACCTCTCTATCGAGGATCTGATCGCTGAAGAGCAGATGGTCGTGACGATCACGCACGCAGGCTACATCAAGCGCACGCCGCTGACCGAGTATCAGGCGCAGCGCCGAGGCGGTCGTGGCAAGCGTGGCATGGCCACCAAGGACGAGGATTTCGTCGAGGATATGTTCGTCGCCTCGACGCACTCACACGTCCTCTTCTTCACCTCGATCGGCAAGGTCTACAAGCTCAAGGTCCACGAGCTCCCGCTCGGATCTCGCACGACCAAGGGGAAAGCGATCATCAACATCCTCCCGATCGAGGATGGCGAGACGGTCAAGGCGATCCTCCCGATCGACGAGTTCGAGGAGGGGCGCTACATCCTGACGGCGACGCGCAAGGGCGTGGTCAAGAAGACGGATCTGATGGCGTACTCGCGCGTGCTCTCGGTGGGTATCATCGCGCTCTCCTTGAAGGAGGACGACGAGCTCGTCGCGGTGCGCACCACCAGCGGCGACGACTCGGTCTTCCTGACAAGCTTCAACGGGCAGGGGATCTTGTTCTCCGAAGAAGATGTCCGCCCGATGGGCCGCACGGCTGCGGGCGTGTTCGGGATGCGCTTCCGCGATGACGACGAGCTCGTTAGCATGACGGTGATTCCGAAAGAGCTCATGGATCGCGTCCAGAATGGCGAGGAGGTCTCTGATCGGTTGGTCGCCGTGACCGAGCATGGTTATGGCAAGCGCACCGAAATCGGCGAGTTCTCCGTGCAAGGGCGCGGTGGCCTCGGCGTGATCACGATCAAGACCAGCGATCGCAATGGCAAGGTTGTCGGCGCGAGGTTGGTGCATGATGACGACGAGCTGATGTTGATCACCAACCTCGGCCAGATCATCCGCATGCGTGTCGATGGCATCTCTATCATCGGTCGCAACACGCAAGGCGTGCGCCTGATGACGATGGACGAGGAAGAGCTCGTGGTGAGCCTCGCGCGCCTTATCCCTGAGGATGAGGAAGAGGAGCTCGAGGGAGAAGAGGGCCTGGAAGGGGCCTCGGACAGCGAAGACGCCGAGGTTGGCGCCGAGGGCGAGGAGGAGTGATCCTCTCGTAAAGCCTTTCTCCGGCTCGTGAAAATGGCGAACGCGGCTGGCGTTCGGACGCGACATCTTCTAAGTGAGGGTGTCGCGTTTTTTATGCGCGGTTATCCGGCTTTGACGGTGAGTAAGAGATGGAGCCAGACGAGGACGGAGCGAAAGGATCGAGCGGTTGGGGGTCGTCCTTCAAGTTGCTCGGCGCGGTCGGTGGCCTTGGCATCGAGATGGCGGCGGCGGTTGTCGCGGGCGCGTTCCTCGGTCAGAAGGGGGACGAGGCGCTGGGGACGGGATCGACGCTGACGGTGTTGGGCGTGTTGTTCGGTGTGATGGCTTTTGGAGTGCACGTTCGCTACCTTTTGCGGCGAGGCCGTGAAGGCGATCAAGATCGTGCGCGAGAAGAAGAGAGGTAAGAGATGATCCGATTCGAGCCATCGTTTGTGAGGGGGATGATTTACCGTGGCGTCGTCGCGGGCGTTATCGCGGGGCTTTTGACGGGAATTTCCTTTGGCTGGGATGTGGCGGCGGCGGTGCTCGCAGGAGAGGCGTTATTTTGCGCAGATCTCGTGGCGATGGCGTGGCTGTTAAGGCGTGTCTTCGAGCCTTCTCATCAGCCCACGAGCGGCTCGTTAGGGTTATCGCTACTTTTTCTTCTAAAACTACTTGTACTTTTCGGGCTGGCATACTATTTCCTCGCCGTGGTCGGGCTCAGCCCGGCTGGCCTGGCAGGCGGATTTATCCTCGGATTGGGGGTTTTGAGCTGGCAGGTCGTGGCCACACCGAGCAAGGACGCTCCTTTGGAAGAAGGTGCACCCGCGCGAGAAGAGGGTGTGGACGAGGAAGAGTGAGATAAGCTCAAAGCAGGATCGGAACGATCATGGCTGATTATACGCTACTGGACTTGATTCCATCGTTCTCGCACACAGAGCATGGTGCGGGATGGGGAGAGATGTTGGGTGGAGCGCAACCGCTGCTCAACCCTGGCAATCCGATCACGATGACCCACGTCGTCTTCGCGGGCGTGGTGTTGGTTGTCATGACGGTGTTGGCGCTGGTCGCGCGTGGAAAGTATGCCGATCAGAAGACGGCCTTGATCCCGGAAGGGAAGTTGTCTGTGCGCAACTTCTTCGAGGCAATCTTCGACGCGCTCTTCGACATCATGGCAGGCATGATGGGCAAGGAGCAGGCGCGCAAGTACTTCCCGCTGATCGGTACGCTCTCGATCTTTATCCTGTTGAACAACCTTATGGGTTTGATCCCTGGGCTTGTTCCGCCGACGCAAAACTTGAACACGAACATGGCGATGGCACTTGTCGTGTTCGTTTTCTACAACTACGTGGGGATGCGCGAGGTCGGGGTGGTCAACTACCTCAAGCACTTCGCTGGCCCTGTGTGGTGGCTCGCTGTCTTGATGGTCCCTCTCGAGATCATCAGTCACTGCATCCGTCCGCTCAGCCTGACCTTGCGTCTTGGCGGCAACATGACGGGTGACCACACGGTTCTGGGAGTGTTCGGGTCGATCGCCAGCGATTTGTTTGGCGGGCTCCCGTTGCTGCTGCCGGTACCGTTTTTGTTCCTTGGACTTCTGGTGTCCGTCATCCAGACGGTCGTCTTCTGCTTGCTCTCGGCGATTTATATCGCCCTGGCGGTGGAGCACCATGACCACGGCGACGAGCACGACCACCACTGAGGTGGGAGGGTTCGTTACCACACGATAGATGGTGCGGTTTATAAGAGACCGCGCCGAGATTATTCTAACTGTTGAGTCATTTTGGCTCTCGTTCGATGAATGCGCGCGTCAAGGCTAATGGGGCGTGTATATCACTCCTTGAGGAGGAATTCTCATGTCGCACCGTAAACTCGCTGTCTTCTTCTCCACGTTCGTCGTGGCGGTCCTCACGAGCTCCTCGGCGTTCGCTCAGGCTGCAGTCGCCGACAACAACTTCAGCGCATTCAGCTGGATCGCTCTGGCCGCTGGCCTCGCGATCGGCCTCGCTGGTGGCATGGCTGCACTTGGCCAGGGCCGCGCAGCAGCTGCTGCACTCGAGGGCATCGCTCGCAACCCCGGCGCAGCAGACAAGCTTCAAACGCCTCTGCTTCTCAGCCTCGCGTTCATGGAGGCTCTGGGCATCCTCGCGTTCGTTATCGCGTTCCTTCTTCAGGGCAACATCTCGTTCGGCGGCTGAACGACGATTGCCTTTGCTGGACGCGCGAAGCACATTTTTAGGCAGACACCACCCCTTTGTGGTGAGCTGTGACGAGGCGGCGATCGAAGCGATCGAGCAGCGCTCGTAGAGAAAATCAGGCTGGCATGCCTCCTTTAAAGGAGCGCATGCCAGCCTTGTTTTTTATCGATCCAGCCTCCACGAGACCTCGATGAGGGCGTCTGACTTGCCGTCATCATCCGAAGGGACGGCGAAAGAGGCGCCAGCGCGCGCTCTCCACAGGATGCAGCGATCTTCGATGCCGCCTTCGAGCACCTGTTGCAGGTAGGCGCGCGCGGGAATGGATGAGTTTCTCGGGCGGATGTGTTCGATCAAGGTGCGATGGTTCCTCGAGAGCGCGAAGGCGCGCGCGAGGATGAAGTGGGCGTGTTGACGGTCGGTGGCGTCGAGGTCCGCGCGCACGTGCCACTCGAGGATCTGGCATGTGGCCACGGCGGCTTTTGTTGACGCGCTCTCGCATAAGGAGATCATGGCCACGAGCAGCCCATCTCGGCAGAGGGCAAAGCGCGTGCCGCGAGCAAGGATGGGCGCATCGCTCACGTGGTGCTCCCACGTGCCCGGCGCCGCCGCGCTCGCCAGCATCAGGCAGTGGTGGTCGAAGCGGGTGGCCGAGTGGAGAAAGAATGCTGGCCTGAGTGTCTTGTCAGGTGTAGTGTTCATGCGCCCGAACAGCTAAAGTGAGTCCTGGGGAGTGGGGATGGCTTCTCTTGCGACCTTAGAGGACGTGTGATTTAATACCGAAGGCGAAATCTCTTCGCAATCGAGGTCATGGCATCGCAGGGGATCAGCCCCTATGGACGCAATGGCATGACGCTGGCTTCGCATGGAGCAGACATCAGATGATTGTCCAGTGCCCACACTGTTCAGATCGCTATCGCGTGAATGAGCAAAATATACCTTCGACAGGAGGCCGCATTCGTTGCCCGAGCTGTAGCTCGACGTTTGTGGTTTATCCGACCTCTGCCCAACAGCAGCAGCAACCCGCCGCGCCGAGCTACGACGCCGAGAAGACCTCTGTCGCGACCAACATCAGTGATTTGATGGGGAGCTTTGGCGGTGGTGGCAACTTCGGTGGCGGCGCGCCGAGCGGTGGCGGTCAGGAGGACGAGGGGGCGACCGAGGTGATCTCGGGAGACTCACTCCCCAACTTCGCGGGTGGTCTCTTTGGCGGTGGTGCTCCGGCACAGCAGCAAGAAGAGGATGGCACCGTCGAGATGGAGAACCCGCTGATGCTGGCTGGCATCGGCAACTTCAACCAACAGCAAAATGCGGCCGGAGGTGGTGGCGAGGACATCTACGCGGCGACAGAGATCGTCTCTGCAGATGAGGCCGCGGCCATGTTGGGCGATGTCCCTGGTAGCGACCGTACCGAGATCGTCGATCCTTCGATGGTCGATGGTGGCCACACCGAGATCGTTGATCCTGCGCAGGTCGCTTACAACAGCGGCCCTCAAAACCCTGCGCCGCCCGCCTTTGGCGGCGGCGCGCCGCCTCAGTTTGGAGGTGGACAGGGGAGCGGCGGATTTCAGGCCGCGCAGCCAGCAGGTGGAGGCTTTGGCCAGAATGGATTCGGCGGTGGTCAACCTGCTCAACACGCACAAACGCCCGAGCAGGCGCAGCCAACACCACCTGCGCCAGCCGCGGGTGGTCCAGATCCAAACCACAATGGTCCATGGAAGCTCAAGACCAACTTCGGCCTGACCTACGAGTTCCCCGACACCAAGGGGCTCAAGGGATGGATGGCGAGCCGCGATGATTTTGACGGCTACACGCTCTCGGCCGGAGGAGACGCGTTCTTCCCGCTCGATGCCTTCCCTCAAATCTCGGGCAACCTCCCCGCAGGTGGCGCGCCAGGCAACAACGCCAAGGCGGGTGGCTTTGGCAATCAGGCCGGAGGCATGAACCAGGGCGGCGGCTTTGGTGGTCAGCAAGGCGGGATGAACCAGGGCGGTGGCTTTGGTGGTGGAATGAACCAGGGTGGTTTTGGCGGTCAAGGCGCTGGTGGTGGCCAGGGAGCTGGTCAGCAGCGCACCAACAGGCCAAAACACAACACGATGCCCCCTCAGCCCATCAACATGACAAACAACGAGCTCCCCTCGCGTGACGCGAAGTGGAACAAGGTGCTCTGGCTCCTGTTTATCGTCTTGTTTGTCGGTTGCGGTTTGCTCGCCGTCCAGATCATGGGCGTTTATGACTTCAAGGCGCTGCTCGGGATCTCCAAACCTCCCATCGAGAAGACCGAGCCGATCGCCAACACGCCTCCCAAGGAAGATAAGGGCGCGAACGCGACCACGCCAGATGGCGATGGCGGCGGTGATACGAGCGCGGCGCCCAAGCTCTCCGCAGAGCAAGCAGCCGAGGTCGAGGGGCTGGTCGAAGAGGCCAGGTCCGAGATCAAGGGTAACAAGCTCGCGAGCGCCAAAACCAAGCTCGAGATCGCCAAGAGCATCGACCCGAACCGTTTTGATGTCTACGACCTGCTCGCGCAGGTCTACGAGCAAACCGGCGAGGATGACAAGGCCAAGGCCATGCGTATGGAAGTGCAAGCGCTGCGAGCCAAGAGCAACACGGGCGAGACCGAAGAATCGCCAGAGTGAACGTCTCTCACTTGGGGCCTGCACGGGAAAAGTAACCACGCATGGAAGTCCGTTGTCCAAAGTGTGCGACCGTCTTCGAGTTTGACGAGCGCCAAATGAGAGGGGCTGTGGCGACGCTCAAGTGTAGCGTTTGTCAGCACCTCTTTCGGCTCGAGACGACCACATCGATTCAGGAAAATCAGAGCCGCTGGATGGTGCGCGATCGCCAGACCGGTGATGTGCTCTATTTTGCTGGCTTCGATGTGCTGCACCGTTGGATTCTCGAGGGCAAGGTCCAGCGACAGGATCAGATCTCACGCACCGGGAAGAAGTGGACCGCGCTCGATGATGTCGGCGAGTTTATGCCGATTTTCCAGGTGCTCGACAGCATCAGCCACCTCTCGCGAGGCTCGCTCGAGACCCCGTCGCTCCCATCGCTCAATCCTCCACAGGAAGATCTGACCACGCCGCTCCAACCTCCTCCCGAGCGCAATCGCGCCCGCACGATGCAGCAATTCGCGCGCGCCGACGCACTTGATGGGCTCGGCACGGACGAATCCACGCGTGAGTTCTCGAGGGAAGAGAAGCTCGCGCAGATCGAAAAAGCACACGCTGAAGCAAGCCGACAGCCTGCGCGACAGCCGCAACACTCGCAGCCTGTGCCTCAGGTTCCCGCTCCACAACCTCAGTTTTCGACGCAGCCATCGCCCTCGGTTACTGGCCCGCAGAATCGCATTACAGGCCCTCAACCTGCATTTAATCAGGGGCAACGAGAGCCAGCGCGCGCGCCGATGCCCTCTGGCGAACATGTGCAACCTCAACCTGCACCTGCCGCACCAGAGCAGCCGCGCGGCGAGCGTATCCGTCTGGATACGAGGATGTCGGGTCAGGTCGGTGGCGTCGACGCGGTCCGAGAGCAGGAGCAAGAAGAGTGGAGCCTCGGTGATCTGAGCACGGTCTCCGGGAAGTTCGACGCGGTAAGCGAGGATGCGCCGATCAAGCCAGCCAAAAAGAGCCGCGCCGGGGTGTTTATCGCCTTGTTTATCGTCGCGCTTATCCTTGGCGGCGGAGGCTACGCCTGGACCTTCGAGCGCGATCGCGTCATGGCGCTGCTCGGCGGTGGTCAAAACACCCAGAAAGTCGCCGAAAAAGATAAGAAGACGCCCGAGGAAGGAGAGGCCAACCCTCCAAAAGAAACCGATCCTGTGACAGAGGCGGTCTCTGGGGTGGCGTCTTCGCTCGAGCGTGCGCGTCAGGATGTGGACGCGCGCGAGGGCGAGGTCCTGGCGACCATCATCGATGAGTCGCGGCCAAAACTCATCGCGGCCATTACCACTGCCGAGGGACGAGCGGAGCGGCACGCGCGCCGTTCGGATATCGACAGCATCCTCAAGGACGCGCGTCGAGCGCGCGAGAAGGACAGGCACGAGAAAGCGCGCGACCTTTATCACGACGCGCTCGACATCGATAGCCGCAACATCGAGGCAGTGACAGGGCTCGGTTGGGCGCTTCTGTCGATGGGGAGAACCGAGTCCGCGTCTGTTCAGTTCAGGCGCGCGATCAGCATCAACTCCAGCTATGAAGATGCCTACATTGGCCTTGGTCGCGCCGAGCGCGCCAAGGGGAATCTGCACGAGGCGCTCAAGGTGTATGAAGGCTACCTGAGCCGCTTTCCTACCGGCAAAAAGGCAAGCATCGCTCGCTACCAGCGAGATCAAATTCGCAAGGCGTTGGGCATGTGATCGCGTCACTCGAGTACTTTTTGTGCGCTCTCTCCCCTCCTGGCAACATCTCACTCATGTGAGGCGCCTCGCCAAGTTCCTTGTGGCGATGGCTTGACTCCCCTTATATAAATAGCCGCTTGGATCGTCGTTTGCGGTCGAGCTTATGTTTGAATAAACCCCTGAATCGTTCTCCCATGGGCCTGGAAACGTTTGTGGCGTACAGGTTCCAGAGAGCCGGTCAGCGGGATGTTCTGAAAGATGGATGAGCAGCAATGGCACAAGAAGACGCGAAAGAAGAAATCATCGAGAAGCTCTCTCAGGTGAAGAACGTCGGCACTCAGCGCGCGACGTTGATGTACGAGCAGCTCGAGGTTCGTTCGATCGAGGAGCTCGTCGAGCTCGCGCAGCAAGGAGAGCTGACCAACCTGAGCGGCATTGGCAAGGCCACCCAGGAGAAGATCCTCGCCGCAGCGCTCGCAGCTGTCGAAGCCGAGACGGCTTCCTCCGAGGACGAGCCCGAAGTCGTCGAGGAGAGCGCCGAGCCTGTTGATGCGCCTGCTCCCGAGACGCCATCTGTGACCGAGGCAAAGATCGAGGTCGAGCAAGAGGCCGTCGTTATCGAGGTCGAGGCCAGGGTCAGTACTGAGACCGAGGCTGAAGCCGAGGTCGAGCCAACGGCTGAGGCTGAGGTTGAAGCTGAAGCTGAAGAGTTTGCCCCCGCTCGCGAGACCTCGCTCGATCGCTTCCTCGGTGTGTTGATCTGTCCCAATTGCGGCAACGAATCTTTCGATGTCTATGGCGCCAGCCTCACGTGCACCGCGTGTCGTCGCGAGTACAACTTCCAGGAGGGCGTCGCGGATCTCGCGCCTCCATACCGCAAGGGGGCCAACATGTCCCAGCGCGTGATGGAGAGCAGGTTCTACTCGCGCTTCTATGAAGAGATCATGCGTCCTCGCCTGACAAGCATTGTCACCGAGCGCACGCTGCGCGAGGAGTATGCGCTCTCGACCGAGCTGCTCGACCTCCAGGCAGATTCGCGCGTCTTGGATGTGGCGTGTGGGACAGGGAACTTCACGCGTTACTTCGCGCAGAGGCTCGACGCGCTCTCGGTCCACGAGGATGGCGAGGTCCGCTCCGATGCGTTGTTGGTTGGCGTGGATCTCTCGTGGCCAATGTTAGAGACCGCGCGCAAGTACATTCGCCGGGATCAGCTCGAGGAGAGGCTCTTCCTCGTGCGAGGCGACGCGACGCGCCTGCCGATGCAACGTGGCGCCTTCGATCGCCTCCACTGCGCGGGCGCGCTCCATATGATGGATGACATCGACGAGGCGCTGCGCAACTTCGCTTGTGTTTTGGAGCCGGGCGGCATCTGCGTGATCGGGACCTTCACGCTTGGCAAGGGCTTGCTTCGCAAGCTCGCCAAGCGCGTCGCAGAGGTCCCCTCGAAGTTCCACTGGTTCTCCCAGAAGGAGCTCTACCAACGCATGGAGCGCGCTGGCTTCGAGATTATCGAGGAGAGCGTGGAAGGGGACGCCATCACGGTCAAGGCGCGCAAGTGCTAATCCCCTCGAGCGATGTGCTCGAGTATTTTCCTCGCCGTTTCTTTGGGTGAGCCTGTGCATTGGATGTTCGCCGCGTACTCGAATGCGCGCGGCTGCTCCGTGACCACGATGATGCTCGTGCTCGAGAGCGCGTGGTTGCGCCTGATCGCAGCGATGACGTCGCGGGTATCGAGATCGAGCAAACAACGCTCGCTCAAGATCACGTGCCGAGGCTGGTGCTCTCCCAACAACAACAAGGTGTCCAGGATGTGGCTCGTCGCGAAGAACTCGATATGTTCGAGTTCTTCGCTCAGGATGCTCAAGATCTGGTCTTCTTGAAATGCAGCCACGACCTTTGTCCCCGTCTCAGCGAGCGGGTTTGGCATGCCGTGTTTGTCGAGAAATTCCGAGAGCGAATTGTTGCGGATGCGGTAGTGTCCCCCAGGAGTTCGAAAGGCATCGAGCTCGCCCTTTTCGATCCAATTCTTGATCGATGAGACATTGGCATTGCACAAATTCGCGGCCTCGAAAGTCGTAAAGACTTCTTTCTTCAGGTCCACAAATCCTCCTGATACAGGGGGATCGAGATGGTTCGAGGGCTGCACGAGACACCGCGTAGTCCTTCTTCCACCTCGTGACAGCTCCGATCAATTCCTTCCTGGAGTGATCGGAGCGCGAGGTCGCCTAAATGATATGGGGGGATTTATCGAGCAAGTCCCCCCATTGATTGATCCAGGCACGATAATGATTTGCCACAAAGACGTTAATACAACGGTGAGGTTTCGTCAAATGATGAGTCTTAATGTTATAGGTTAAGAGAGCCCGACGTTTGAAGGAGATGGAAAATTGAATCGAGTCCGTGCTCATGCTGGTATCCAAGCTGCGCTCTGGCTTGATGGTCATCTACCATACAGACGTATTTGATATGGTCGAGCTCGGGCGAAGGCCAGTCACTCGCTTTGAGTGACCAGGCAAGCTTGAGGGTGGCCTTGGCGACTGGTTCGGGCAAGTAGCGCGGTTTCCTGCCGAGGCGCTCGAACAGGTAAGAGAGCGGCACGGGTGACGGCCCCGCGAGGTTGTAGATGCCACGAATACCTGGAGTGAGCGCGAGCTCGATGCCCGTGATCACATCCTCGGCATGGATCAGCTGGATCATCGGATCGAAACCGAGCAGCGCGATCGGCTTCTTCATCCTCAGGTAACGGCTCGGCGCGTTGTTCACTCGCCCGATGATATGCGTCGGGCGCAAGATCACCGTCTCGATCTCGGGGAAGCGCCAGAAGAACGTGTTGCAATACATGTCGAGCGCGATCAGGTCGCGGATGGCGCCAAAGTTCTGCCCGCCCATCAACGGCGCGTCCTCGGTCAGAAACTGGTCATTGTCTGACCTGGGGCCGTAGACGTTGGAGCTCGAGAGGATGATGAGCTTGGGGACGCCGTGCTCGGCGCACAGGTTGGCGATCTTCTGAGTCCCGCCGATGTTGAACTCGTGGTGTTGCTCCTGTGAGGAGCGTGGGTCGTGCAAAATATTCAGGTGCACGACCGCGTCGAAGTCCTCCCGTCTAAAGACGTCCTCGGCGCGACGGCGACGGATGTCGATCGTCTCGATGCCGATGTCCTTTGGCATATGACGCACAGGACGGCGGTCGATCCCCACGATGTCACAGGTGCGGTGGAGCCTGCGCGCGACAGCGCGCCCCAGGTTCCCTCCGATCCCGGTAATCAGCACCCGTTGTTTTCTGGCCGAGCGGCGACGTCGCTTCAAAGAAAGACTCCTTCACGTTCGCTCAATCCCTGTTCGATCATCGCCTCGATGGCGCTCGTGACCTCGCGCACTTGCGCGCGGATCACGCGATCCTCATCGTCGGGCGCGCCCTCGAAGTGGATCGGTTCCCCGAAATAAAGCCGGTATTTTACTGGCAGCGGCAACCCCCCGAGTGGCCCGAGCAGTGGGAAGGTCGGCGTGATCGGAAACGCAGGCATTCCCAATAGCTTTCCGAGTCCCTTGAGGTCTGCGACCGCAGGCATCTGCTCCTCGCCGCCGACCACCGCGACCGGAACGATCGGCGTGTTGGTCTCGAGCGCGAGCCTCATAAAGCCCAGGCCAAACTCCTGGAGCTCGTAGGCGCGATCGTAGGTCTTGCTAATGCCGCGCACCCCTTCGGGGAAGACCAGGATGCATCCTCCTCGCCTGAGCAAGATGCGCGCGTTCTCGCGCGTGCCCACGACCTGACCTGCGCGGGCAAACACCCAGGAGATGAAGGGGATGTCTGGAATCCAGCGCTCGACCATGCTGCGGATCATGCGCGGCGGCTTCTTCTCGAGCAAGCACGCGGTGCCGATAAGCATCCCATCGACTGGGATCTGTCCCGAGTGGTTCGAGATCAGGAGCACGGGTCCTGTGTTCGGGATGTTCTCGATGCCATGCACTTCAGCGTCGAAGTAGATGCGGAAGAACCACTCCGCGATCGGCGCGACGTAACGCAAGAATCGAGGTTCGAAGCCAAACGGATCGAAGCCGTGCTCGTTTTGTCCTGCATCGAGCGCGTCGATGTTCTCGCGCGCTTGCCTGGAGAGCGCTCGGGTGAAGAGCTTGTCGATGCCGCGGGTCAAGGGGAGGGGCATGAGAATTCGCCTGTGAGGGTGAGAACAACAAGCAAGAGATGCCGCGATCTTTTCTCACGCGCGTCACTTTGGCAAGTGGCTGTTCGGATTCCTTAGCCGAGCTTATCGTCGCTCTCGATGGCGAGCTCTTGCGAGAAGTCTGCCTCATCTTCCGTTTCAGGAGAGAGGATGCTGCGGCTCAGGTGGATGAGCGCGCCGATAAGGCCCATGACGACGTAGAGCGACATCAGGATGACGACCGCGAGGCTCGGTTTGAAGACCGCGCCTGCGGTGATGCTGGCGGCGAGCAGCGCGAGGATGACGAGCCCCTCCTTGCTGCGCAGAGATGCGTCCTTGAAGGTGCGGTAGCGCACGTTGCTGACCATCAGGAGCCCGAGCAACACCGACATCACCGAGACGCTCAGCGTCGCGGGTGTGGTCATCTGCGAGGTGAGCGAGAGGTGCGCGAGCACGACGGCGACAACGGTGCCTGCCGCCAGCGGAGATGGGAGCCCGAGGAAGTAGCGCGAGGGTCCCTCGCTGTGATCTTCCTTCGCGGCGAGAACGTTAAAGCGCGCGAGCCTCATCAACGTGCAGCCTACATAGACAAACGCGATGGCGATGCCCCAGTTGCCAAGCTGTGATAGCCCCCAGTGATACATCAACCACGCGGGCGCGATGCCAAAACTGACCGCGTCGGCGAGGCTGTCGAGCTGGACGCCAAACTCGCTCTCGGTGCGCGTCATGCGCGCGACGCGCCCATCACTCACGTCACACACCGCCGAGATAATGATCAACCACGCGGCCAACGCCATCTCTCGGGGAGTCGACGCGGTCGACGAGATGTGCATGCTGAACATGGCGCACATCACGCTGCCGAGGGTGAACATGTTTGGGAGGATGTATTTCGCGCGGCTCAGGTCCATGACACCATGCCTCTTGTTGCGTTCGTTCGTGTGACTTTCCGTGTCCGGTGAGCATGCTCTTGAGGTAC
>JAYZVO010000144.1:0-25442 GCA_036155555.1 Myxococcota bacterium | reverse complement strand
GGGGCCGCGCGGTGGGGGGGGGGCCGCCGTTGGGGGGTGGTGGGGGGGGGGGCCCCGGGGGGGCCCCCCCCCCCCCCCCCCCCAAACTTTCGCGATGGCGAGACGCTGGCGTTCTTTAAAGATCACTTCTTTCGGTTGTGATTGCGCCGCGACTTGTTCGAGCTCTGCGGCTTGCCGCCCTTTTTCTTGTCGTGCTTGCCGTGCTTGTCGCCGTGCTTGTCGCCGTGGTGACCTTTGCTCCCCTTGCTTTGAGGCTTCTCTTTCTTCGCCGACTTTTCCGCAGCAGCGCTCTGTGTCGGGGCGTCGTCCACGAGCTTGTCGAGGTCTTCCTCTGTGGGGATGACGGAGTGTTCGGTGTCCCAGGCGAGCTCGTCGCGGGTGAGGTCGGCGCCATTGAACTGGAGGTCGAGCTCGTCCTTGCGATCTTCTGAGAGGTACTCGTCGAGGAAGGCTCTGCGGAAGGATTCGAAGGTGCCATCCTCGATCGCCTTTCGAGCAGCGCGCGTCAGATCCTGATAGAAGGTGATGTTGTGCAGCGTGCCGAGCGTCGACCCGAGGATCTCGCGCGAGTTGAGCAAGTGGTTGATGTAACCACGGCTAAAGTTCTGGCAGGCATAGCAGGAGCACTGCGTATCGATCGGGTAGCGGTCCTTCTTGTACTTGCCCTTGGTGATGCGGATGCGCCCACGGCGTGTGAACATGACGCCGCTGCGACCGTAGCGGCTCGGCAGGACGCAATCGAACATGTCGATCCCGCGCGAGATCGCCTCGATGATATCCTCGGGATAACCGACCCCCATCAGGTAGCGCGGCTTGTGCTTTGGCATATGTGGCTCGGTCGCGTCGATGACCTGCATCATCAGGTGGTGTCCCTCGCCGACAGACACGCCGCCGATGGCGTAGCCGGGCAGATCGATGGCGCAGGTGAGCTGTGCGGAGAGCGCGCGCAGGTCATCGTAGGTCGAGCCCTGGACGATGCCGAAGAGGGCCTGGTCCTCGCGCTTGTGCGCCTCCTTGCAGCGCTTGAGCCAGCGCTCGGTGCGGTAGACGGCCTCCTGCGCGGGCTTGTAATCGGAGGGGAAGGGGACACAGACATCGAACGCCATGATGATATCGGCGCCGAGGTTGTTCTGGATGAGCATCGAGCGCTCGGGAGTGAGCTTGATCGGCTTTCCAGACTTTTGATAGCGGAAGGAGACCCCCTCCTCGTCCATCTGGAGCTTCGGGAGGCTAAAGACCTGGAAGCCGCCGGAGTCCGTGAGGATCGGGCGATCCCATGCCATCATCTCGTGCAAGCCGCCGAGGCGTTTGACGACGTCATCACCGGGGGCGATGTGGAGGTGGTAGGTGTTTGCCAGGCAGATCTCGGCGCCGGTGGCGTCGAGGTCGCGGGGCATGAGGCCCTTGACCGTCGCGCGCGTCCCGACGGGCATGAACGCTGGGGTTTCGAAGGAGCCGTGCGGCGTGGTGACGCGACCGCGTCTGGCGCGGCCGTCGGTTTTATCGAGCTTGAATGTCAGTGTCATGAGGGTATCGCGCGTTTAAAAAGAGCTGTTCGTAGATACGGAGAGAAGGCGCCGATGGAGGCGCCATGGATTTCGAGCGCCAGTGTGCTCGGGCTTTGATGATGTAGCAATGATTCCATGCTGGTGCTAGCCCTGCGACGAACTTATCGGGATAAGAACGCGCGTGTTTTGCAGGTGGCGTGCGGCGCTGGGTAAGATCGAGGCGCGTCGGTTTTGGCAACTGATATGATGCTCAGGTTGCGCCTGTCGTGTGCTCCATGGTAGTCAAGGAGGACTTGGGTGAAGTAGCCCGCGTGGCGAATATGCGGGTCAAAGCAGGGGTTGTAGAAAGCGCGACCCCTTGTTTGTTCCCACGACCACACATGGTCAGCGTGATCTGTGCAGATCACGTTGATTGGCTCTCGTGGATCGAGTCGAGCATCTATGAGTGATGAACAGCTCCCACAGCTCCCCAAAGCAGGGGATTTGATCGGCGGACGTTTCCGCATCACCGCGCTCATCGGGAGCGGTGGTTTCGGGACCGTGTATGGCGCGGTGCAGGAGAACGTCGGGCGTGATGTCGCGCTCAAGTTCCTCGCGCCCAGCGTGGCCAAGGACCCGGTAAACATCGAGCGTTTCCGACGAGAAGCGTTCCATGTCAGCCAGCTTCGCCACCCCAACACGATCACGCTGTATGACTATGGCCAGACCGAGGATGGTCTCTTTTACATGGTCATGGAGTTGCTCGAGGGGATCGCGCTCTCGGACACGATCCAGAAAGAAGGCGCCATCGAGAAAGGGCGCGCCGCGCACATCTTCCTCCAGGTCTTGAAGAGCTTGAGCGAGGCGCACCAGCGAGGGCTGGTGCACCGCGACCTGAAGCCCGAGAACATCTACCTCTGCGAGATGTTCGGCGAGCTCGACTATGTCAAGGTCCTCGACTTCGGCGTCGCCAAGATGACGATGATGGAGGATGAGGACGACGGCGAGGATCAGCTCACCAAGGCGGGCAGGATCTTTGGCACGCCGATGTATATGGCGCCCGAGCAAGCGTGCGCCGAGCCGATCACGCAGGCCACCGACATTTATGCGCTCGGGCTGTTGTTGTTCGAGATGCTCACCGGCTTGCCGCCCGTCACGGGGCGCAACCGGATGGACGTGATCCACAAGCAGATCCGCGACGAGGTGCCAAAGCTGACCAAGGAGCTTCGCGGTACGCCGCTCGGCGATGTGATTCGTCGCGCGACGCGCAAGAAGCCCGAGGAGCGCTACGCGGACGCCTCGCAGATGTGGGAGGGGTTCTACGACGCGATGCGGCAGATGAAGATCATCCCCGCGCCGCGCGGAGCCTCCAGGCCAGATATCTCGCTCGTGTCGATCGGGGTCGATCCTCGCGCCACGCCGCAGCCAACACCTGCGCACGCGATCGATTTGCCAAACCCCGACGAGACGGCAAAGGACGGGATCGAGTTCTCCTTCCCGCCGCCAATTCCCAGCCGCAAAAAGCAAACCAATATCCCATTGGTTTCGTCCGCCACGGCGATCTCGGTCTCTTCCGGGCCATCGGCCTCACCGCCTCCGCAAGCGGCGGCGGTGCCGCCCCCCTTCAAGAAGCCCGAGCCGCCAGAGATCCCGACCGCGCCACCGCGCACATCGTCCACGCGACCTCCTCAGGCCATCGACAACATGCCAGAGATCCCGGTGGCGCCTGTGGGCGTGACGCCACCGAGCGAGGACGCGAGCGAGGATCGCACCATCATCACGAGCTTCGAGGATGTGCCCTCGGCGGATGTGGCGCGCAGCGAGCCGAGCAATCCTGGCATCCAGTTGCCAAACCGCGAGGTCTCGTTCATTGGCCGCGAGAACGAGCTCGGCCAGCTCTACAAGCTCGTCGGCCAGAGCATTCAGGCAAACTCCGGGCACATCATCCTGCTCGAAGGCGAGAGCGGCGTGGGCAAGTCGCGCGTGGTGCACGCGCTGCGTCAGGAGCTCTTCCACGCCAACGTGGGGATGTGCGTCGGAAGCTTCCGGCGTGACAACGCGCCGCTCGAGACCTTGCGCGAGGCGCTCGCGGACTTCTGGTGGATGTCCAACGCGCCGCGCGCCACCCTCGAGCCCGCCGTCAGAGCAGATCTTGGCAGCCTCGGGTTTCCCAAGGATGACCTCGACTTCCTGATCGACTTCATGCGCCCTCCCGAGGGGGAAGGCAATGGCGAGGGGTTCGAGAACAGCGAGGAGGCGAGCTCGATGTTCGCCCGGCTCGAGCGCCTCTTTTTGGAGCTCGCCACGCTGCGTCCGTTGACGCTCGTGCTCGAGGATATCCAGCACGCCGACAGCGCGACGCTCTCGTTCCTCGAGTACTTCTCGGTCACGCTTCGCACGCAGGCCACACAGATCGTTGTGGTGCTCACGTTGCGCAGCGGCGCCCGCACGGTGAACCCGGACCTCGAGCGCAGCCTTCGCGCCATGGCGACAAACATCGGCGTCGGGCTCAGTCGCGTGCGCCTCAAGCGTCTGCGTGGCCGCGAGCTCTCGGTGTTGCTCGACGAGCTCTTGCCGATGGAGTCCAGGCTCAAGGAGCGGGTCGCCTGGCTCAGTCAGGGGAACCCGATGCACGCGATGCAGATCGCGAGTTATTTGCAGGGCACCGGCAACCTCCAGAAGGGGGAGCAGGGGCGCTGGAAGCTCAAGTCTGGCACGCCGCGCGACATCGATCTCCCGCCGGACTTGATGGATCTGATGGATCTGCGCGTGCAGCAAGCCATCGAGCGGAGCCCCAAGCGGCGCTACCTACGCGAGACCGTGCGCTGGGTCGCCACGCTCGGCATCCGCGTCCCGATCGAGCTGCTCGCGCACGTCATGGGCGCCGAGTACAACATGAGCGAGCGCGAGCTTCACAAGAACGTCGAGGTCTTGCGTCGCTACGGCATCCTCCACACGCGCGATCATCAGAACGTCGAGTGCGTCGAGTTCGACAACAGCCTGCTGCGCGAGTCCTTGCTGCGCGAGGTCTCGAAAGACGAGGCGCTCGCGCGCAAGATGCACCACCGCGCCGCCGAGGCAAAGATCCACTACTACCAACGCCACGGCCAGGCGGTCCCGCTGCTGGAGATCGCCGAGCACTGGCGCCGCGCGGGTGAATCCGCGCGCTATCGCGACGCGCTGTTCGAGGCCGCGCGCGCCTCGCAGCGCCGCTCCGATCCTCGCGGCGCCAGAGAGCAATTTAGAGAGTTGCTCCGCCTGCTCGAGGAGAACAACAACCGCGGCAAGATGTGGGGCGAGACGCTGCTCGCGCTCGCGGACCTGAGCTGGCGCTTTGGCGAACTCGGACTGAGCGAGGACAACTATCGCACTGTCCTCGAGGCGAGCATCCTCGAAGGGGAGCAGCTCGGTCGCGCGCAACGCGGCATGGCACACTTGCTCGTCGTGCTCGGGCGCTATCCCGAGGCGGTCCGCTTCTACCGAGGTGGGCTCTCCACGAGCAAGGCGATGAACGACTCGCACGGCATCGCCAAGGCATTGATCGGCCTCTCGAACGTGCACCTGCGTCAAGCGGACCCTTCCGCTGGCGAGAAGGTCCGCGAGCGCCTCGAGGCGATGCTCGAGACGCTCAAATCGCCCGTGATCGCAGGTCGTGTGTTGCTCCATCTGTCGGAAGCGTTAAAGCGCCAGGGCAAGATGCGCTTGCAGCTCGACTACCTCGAGCGCGCGCTCGTCAAGTTCCAGGAATCAGGCGACAGGCAGTGGCTCTCGGACACGATGATGCAGCTCGCCAGCGCGCTCACCTTGCCCGGCGAGAACAGCCGCGCGCGCACCGCACGCGCCGAGAAGTTGCTCAAGGACGCGCTCGAGTACAAGCGCTCCATCGGTGACCGTCACGGCGTCGCCAACGTGTTCTACCACCTCGGGAACCTGGCCAGAGCACAGGGTGACCTCGAGGCAGCCGAGCACTACCTGCGCCAGGCGTTGCGCATGCACGAGACGCTCGGCGCGCTGTTCTTTATCGGCACCAGCAACAACGCGCTCGCCATCTGTCGCATGTTCGCCCAGGACTTCCCTGGCGCCGACCGCTACTTCGACGAGGCGATCAAGTACTTCGACCGCGTCGGCGACGAGCTCGCCGTCTCACACGCGATGCTCAACAAGGGCACGCTCGCCATCAACATGCTCGAGATCTCCACGGCCCGCGCGCTCCTCGAGGAGACGCGCGAGCTCAAGGAATCACTCGACTCCACCTGGGGGCTCTACGACCTCTACAACCACCTCGCCATCGTCTCGATGTGGGAGGGGAACCTGGAGGACGCCGAGCGGCTCTTGCAACGCACGCTCGAAGAGCTCTCCGAGGCCGTTGCTGACGAGGATAAGGCGAGCGCGCGGAGCTTGCTCGGGTTGCTCTACTGCTTCCAGAGCAGGTTGCAGCAAGCAGCCCTCGAACTCGGCCGCTCAAGAGCGGACGCCGAGGAGATGGAGGAGTCCGCGCTGATCGCATTCTGTCAGGGGAACGCCGCATTCTACGCAGCGCTCACCAACACGCCCAGCGTCTACAAGAAGCTCATCGAGGACATGTCCAGCTACGATATGTTCTACACCCTCGCGCGTCAGACCTGGCTCGAACTCCTCGAGCGCATGGCGCGACACACCCACACGCAAGAGAACTCGCGCCAGAGCAGGCGCCTGATGGAGATCGTCGCGCAGATGTGGGGAGATCTCGGGTTCAAAGTGCGCGAGACGAAGCTGCTAGGGAGCCTCGACGCTTGAGGTTGCCACCACGCCGCTCTAGAAAAAAAGCGCGCCGAAGCGGCGCGCTTTTTTCATTCGTTGCCATGACAAAATCACTCAGGAGCCATCATGTCTGATCTGACCAAAGAGAAGCTCGCTCAGGACGCTATCACCGCAAAACTTGGCCAGCTCGACGGCTGGGAGCAAGACGGCGATGCCATCAAGCGCTCCTACGAGTTCGAGGACTTCCTCTCTGCCATCGCCTTTATCAATCGCATCGCTCCACACGCCGAGGCGCTCGACCACCACCCCGAGCTCTTTAACGTCTACAACCGCGTCGACATCACCCTCACCACGCACGACGCGAACGGTCTGACCGACTATGACTTCGCCCTCGCTGCTCACCTCGACGCAGAGGTCGAAGGTTAGAGCTTTTTTCAGCCAAACACGGCGCGAAAGTCGAGGAGCACCTCGGAGATGATCCTCTCCGGGATCTCCAGCCAGTCGATCCTGTTTTCTGGCGCGCGGTCATCCTCCTCGTTGAAGAAGTAGAGCCCTGGTTCTCCTGTGTTGCTCCGGTCACTCCATTGCTTCTCGATGACCATCGCTGCGCCGAAGACATCCCGGTCAGGCACCGGGAAGGACGCGAACCAGATCTTGCCGCCGCTATAACCACCTCTGATTTTTGTCTGCTTTGTCTCCCACCCCGAGCGCCTGAGCAGCTGGTTCGCGTTCGAGCTGAGCTTGTAGTTCGACAGGGTCCCGAACCATGCCTTCTCCGACACCCAGTCGTTGGCAGTGAGCACCTCGCGCTCGAGCTGCGGGAAGGGTTGAATCAACTCGCTCTCCGCCAGTGTTTGCTCCCAGGCGAGCTTTCGGGTGGGGTCGAGCTCGATCGGGTGGACGAGGCCGATGATGGTGTCGTCTGGCAGGTCGATGGTCTCGAAGGAGGCATCGGTGATCGCGCCGTCGAGGTCGCAAAGGAAGGACTCGACGAGCGCGCCATCCTTGTAATGTCCCCAGACAAGCGCGCGCAGGAAGTGACGCTGCCATGGGTGCGTGATCAGGTCATGGCGCAACTTCCCGAGCGTGAGCTTCTCGAAGGTGCGAAGCATCGTCTCGAGACGTGACCGCGTGCCCTCGAAGGCGCGGTCGAGCACCGACCGCGTCCACTTCATGGTCTGCTTGTGAAGCTCGACGGCGTCGCGATCCTCTCCTTTTCTGGCGGAGGGGACGGAGCTGTAGGTCTTTCCCTTGTTGTCTTTGAAGACGCACTGGAGCGTCGCGTCGACGTGGAAGGTGATGGTGCGCTGTTTCTTTCCTTCGCCGCCATAATCAAAGGTCATCGAGGCATTCTCATCGAGCCCGAGCAGAGGTACGAGGCCGAGTGAGAAGTCGATCCTGTCGTAGTTTGGATGGGCCAGGAGTTGCTTTTCGATCCTTGGCATGTCGTTGTCGAAGGTCCACCAGCGGTTGTTCTGTGTGATCGTGTCGGGGAGACGCGCGAGCTCGCGCCATGCCTCTTCTCGATCGCTTAACATGAGCCCTTGCAGCAACCTGTCCTGCTCGAAGAACGTGCTCTCCTTGGAGGTGTAGGGGTTGACATGCTCGCGGTCTCTTCGGAGCAGCGCTGCGGCGTGAGTGATGGCGCGTGGGCCTGCGAAGTCAGCGAGCGCGTGTGAGATCCAGCCCGCGTGCGATATGGAGTGAAGGAAGAACCAGAAGTCTTCGGCATCTTTCGGGTCGAGCCCACCGCGCAAGGAGAGCGTGGCGAGCGTTGGCTTCCTCGTCGCTTCCTCTTCTTTCCCTTCGAGCGCGCGTTCGAGGTCTGCCACCGTGCGCGTCATGGTCCCGACCATCGCGTTGCGCGAGCAGAGCGTGGCGCAGATGCGCTCGAGCATCTCCGGCGAGAGCGCCTTGCCGCCATTCGCCAGCCTGACCACAGGCCACGGCGCATCGACCGAGAAGTCTGGCCCGGCGTGGTATTTTTTTGGGAAGGCGCAGATGTCGCGCAACCACTCGGGGGCTTCCTCCATCGAGAGGATGTCATCTTTGGAGAGGAGATCGTTTGCCAACATCTCGGGCAGCGTCTCCGGCTCGGGTTCAGGTTCTTCCTTTGCCGTGAACAGCTCCTCTTCGAGCAACTTCACGACCTTCTTCGGTGCGCGCTGCATGCTCTCGCGGATCAGGTTCTCGTGGCCGCGTTCGACATAATCGCGCAGATACTTGAGCGCGAGGTCGCGTTTTTTGCCACGACTCCTGGCGAGCGTGACGAGCCCCTCGATGGCGTTCGCGCCTTCGTTCTTTAGCCAGCGCTCCGCCTTCAGGTGCAGCGCCGAGAGGCTCTTCAAGTCGAGCGCTTTGTACATATAAGGCGCGACAAAGGGGGAGTGAACATGCAGCATCGCGGCTGTTCGTGCGCCCTTGCTCGATGCAAACGCCGTGGCAAAGTTGGCGAGCCCTTCCTCGGTGAAGCCGAAGTGGTGCACGTAAACATGCGCCGCGGCGAAGGCTTGCGACGAGTCCCGGTTCTTCTTCGTGTCGATGTCGACGAGTCTGGCGAGCTCCTCGTGATCCTCGCCAAAGAACGCGAGCAATAGCCTCGGTCCGATGCTCCCGTAAGAGCGCTCCAGGTGCGCTCGGATCGCGCGAGGGTGGGGCGCGTTTTTGAGCACGCCAGTCAAGAAGGTCGGCACGAGCGCATCGTAGAAGGCGTCCCCGAGCGCATCGATGACCTCGCCATTGGCGACGCGGTGCTCCCACAGGAGCAAGCTCATCTGGCTGACGAGCTTCCCGAGGGCTGTGTGGTTTGGCTTGCGCGCGACCAACCTCTCGAGAAAAAAGCCAGGAGGCATGAGCTCGATGGCTCCTCGGAAAACAACCGTGAAGTAAGGGGCAATGAAAGTGAGGTTCCCTGTGGAGTCGAGGAGCACGTCGATGATCGCGTTTACGATCTCCTCGAGGCGCGCTTCATCGTCGAGCGTTGTCTGCGTCTTCCAACGCTCGCTCACCGCGTCCTCGAAGACATAGGTCGACACGGAACCTCGCTCCAAAAGGTTGGCGAGCGTATCGAGCCAGAAGTTCCAGTAGAGCGGGCTGATGGTCTTGTAGGGGATCTTGAACCGTTGTTGCAGGATCTCCCGGATGAAGACGGCTGGCGTTTCGGTGCTCGTGTAACCGAGCTGCGCTTTCCATGCCTTCGCGGCGCTCTCGAGATCGAACTCCTGTGGCGGCTCTCTCTTGTCCAACGGCTCGTAACACGTCATCCCGTATTCGAGCGTCGAGTCTTGAATCTCGTGCGAAAACTCGATCTTATCGCGCCAGCTGATCGCCATGGGTATCCTCTTTGTATTAGACACTTTCCCTTAACATGCACCGGGCACTGTTTGCAGTCTGGATACGATCGTCATTCGAGTGATTTTTATCCGAGGCGGCGAAGGTAGCTCTCGAGAGCGCGCTCCGCCAACCTCCACCGCCGGTGCATGGCACGATTCTTCCCGAGAAGCCTTCGTGCAGTGACCGCCTCGCGCAGGAAGAATCGTGCCATGCACCGGCCCACCAGCCTGTGCGCTCCTCGAAGATCTTCGCTTGTACGTTTTTTGTAGGGCTGTGTCCTTTTTTTGTGCTGCCGGGGAGGGGAGAGGAGGGCGATCGCGAGCGTTTGGTTTTGACCATTCGGTTAAATTGGCCGCATGTCTCGCGACTCGAGGCGACGTCGGCTTCACTGCCTGCGAGGTTGGCATGCAATTTGGAGTGAATCTTCACGAGCTACAACCACCCCCTTGTGTATAAGGAAGGCTCTCATGAACAGCACCACTGGCTACACTCCTCGCTTCCTCGTGTCTCTCGCGGTCACCTTCGCGATTCTCACGCCATCGCTCGCCATGGCGAGCGATGATGACGACGCGAACGCGGCAGAGCAGCACGCCGCTGCTAGCACATCCTCCTACGAGGCTCGAAAGCTCGGGCTCTCCCTCTCCCTGGGAGGGCAGAGTCGCTCGAGCGTGTTCGATTTGTTTGGGATGGGCGTGCGGCGCGCCAGCGCCGAGTACGAGATCTTTCGCCCGAAGGAGAGCGCCCCTGGCCTGGTGCTCGCCGGGTTCGCAGGCGTGGGCTTCGTGCGCGACTCGGACATGATCGAGGTCCCCGAGGGGGCGAGCGCGCCGTTGCTCTCCGAGCGATACTGGCATGTGGACTTCGGCGCGCGCGTCGGCTACCGCTCCGAAGAGCAATTGCGCGCCTCACGCGTCGGCTTTGGCGCCGCGCTGGAGTATTCGATGGAGCCGATCGAGTACCACTATGTGTACAAGGAGCCAACGGAAGTTCTCCACGATCTGCGAAGGCTCACCCCTTCGATCTACGCAGAGATACTCGCCGGGCCTCTTCAGGTCAGGCCCTCGCTTGGCGTCGTCGCGCACACGAGCTACCGCGAGGATGTCGGGCGCGAGCGCGGAGAACCTTACGGCGAGCCCGGCGAGAGGCGCGCTCGATTCGGGTCCTCCGTCGCGGTCCTCGGCCTCGATGTGGGTTATCGCTTCTGAGGTCGGGGGAATAAGATCTGTGGCATCGGTGGATATAGGACACTGCCGATTGGATGCATCCACAGAACCACCGCTTCGTGAGCCCCTGAATATGCCATTCCCTCACATCCCCGATGAAGAGACCTTCTACAAAGTCTTTCGTGACGAGGAGCTCTGGCGACCTGCCATCGAAGAGCTCCTCGAGGAAGAGTACATCGACTACGAGCCCTCCAACCTGCACCGCGTCAGCGGAGGATCGAACCTGATTTATACGCTCGATGACGAGCGCATCCTCAAGGTCTTCCCCGCGATCACCATCGAAGAGTACGAGGTCGAGTTCGACCTGCTCGAGGCATTCGGACAGGCGGACCTGGGGCTCCCCACTGCCTCGTTGCTCGAGCGAGGGGTTTATGATGGCTGGGGTTGGGGCGTGATGACATCGCTGGATGGCACCGTCGGTCGCGAGATCTGGGATGATGTTCCTCACGAGGATCGCGCTCGTCTTGTCGCGCAGGTGGGCGATTGGATGGCGGCGAGCTGGGAGGCCGAGGAGGTTCAGTCGGTGGTGTTGCCTGACGCGCGGGCGGATTGGGCGGCGGCGCAGGAGAAGTTTCGCGCCGAGCTTCACGCCAAACACCTCAAGCGCAAGGCAAGGCCCGAGCATCTGGCCGAGATCGAGGCGTTGATGAGCGATTGGGAGCCACGGAGCGAGGCGGTGACGATCCACGCGGACTTGCACCTTGGCAACATGCTGTTCTCGGACGAGAGTGGGCGCTGGGAGATCTCAGGTGTGTTGGATTTCGCGGATAGCCTGGTGGCGCCAAAAATCTATGACCTGAGCACGCCACTGCTCTCGCTCACGCGCGGCAACCCGAAGCTCACCGAGATCTTATTTCACCATACGCTCGGGCCAAATCATGGCGAGAGCGCGCGGGTGATGATGCAATGGATTCTGCTCCATCGCTTCTTCCATATCCCGTATACGCTCGAGCGCGACTGGGTGCCAAAGGAGTGCACGACGCTCGCGCAGTTGGGCCGGGTGCTCTCCGGTTTGGAGTGATTTTTATCTGTTCGAAGGCAAAGAAAGAGCCGGGTGATCCGACGAGGATTACCCGGCTCTTTTAATCTGGCCGTGATGACTGAGCGAGTGATTCTTTCAGTACTTGGCGAGGTTCTCGATCTGCGCGGCGATGTCCTCGATCTGTGGGAGGATGCGATCCTCGAGATCGGGGTGGTAGGCCACGAAGCTATCGAGCGCGGCGACGCGCTTGATCGGGCCATCGAGCCACTCGAAGAGCTCGTCCGCGATCCTCGTGGCGATCTCGGTGCCGTAGCCCCAGGACATGTTGTCTTCGTAAGCGAGGATGACCTTGTTGGTCTTCTTGACGCTCTCGGAGATGGCGTCCCAGTCGTATGGCGAGAGGGTGCGCAGGTCGAGGATCTCGACGGAGACATCGGGCACCATCTTGGCCGCGCGGCGCGAGCGCTCGACGAGCGCGCCGTAGGTCACGATCGTCAGGTCGGTCCCTTCCTGCACGATGTTGGCCTTGCCAAACGGGATCATGTAGTCGGGGCCAGGGTTGAACCCCTTGTTGTAGGTCTGGCGGTAGAGGTGCTTGTGCTCGAGGAACATCACCGGATCATCGCAGCGGATAGCGGTGCGAAGCAGGCCGTTGGCGTCAGCCGCGTTCGAGGGCATCACGACGCGGAGGCCAGGGATGTGCGTGAAGAGCGTGGCGCCAGACTGCGAGTGATAGGGCGCGCCCCCTTTGAGGTAGCCGCCGATAGGCACGCGCACGACCACGGGGGCCTTGAAGGCGTTGTTGCTGCGCCAGCGCATGTTCGAGAGCTCGTTCTTGAGCTGCATGTAAGCAGGCCAGATGTAGTCGAAGAACTGGATCTCGACCACGGGCTTGAGGCCGCGCGTGGCCATCCCGATGGCGCGGCCAATAATATTGGCCTCAGCGAGCGGGCTGTTGAAGACGCGGTCCGAGCCGAACTCGCGTTGCAGGTTGTGCGTCACCTTGAAGACGCCCCCCTTGCCCTTCATGTCTTCGAGGATCTCGTCGCGGGTCACGTCAGCGACGTCCTCGCCAAAGATCACGATCCTGGGGTCACGGCGCATCTCGGTGCGCATCGCGTCGTTGAGCAAGTCGACGACGGTTTTTTCGCCGCCATCCTCATCCCACTGCGGTGAGGTCGAGAAGTCGTCCGAGGTCGGGTCGACGTCAGGGCTGTAGATGTAATCGAGCGCCGTGTCAGGGTGTGGCGTGGGCATGGCGAGCGCTTCGTCCACGGCGGCGCGGACCTCGGCGTCGACCTTTGCCTTGAGCTCCTCGAGGCCACCGTCGGTCAAGATCTCCTCGGAGACGAGGAACTTGGCGAACGAGTTGATCGGGTCGCGGCGAGCTTCGTCCTCGCGCTCGGCGTCGGTCTTGTAGTTGCGCTCGTCGTCACTCATCGAGTGGCTGTAGGGGCGCACGACATGCGCGTGGCAAAGCGCTGGCCCGCGGCCCTCGCGGCAGTAATTCACCGCGCGTTGGATCTCGCGGTAAGACTCGACCGGGTCACACCCGTCGAACTCCACCTGGAAGAGCCCCTCGAAGCCGCTCGTTGCCTTGGTGATCGAGTCACCTGCGGTCTGAACCTCACGAGGCACCGAGATCGCGTAGCCGTTGTCCTCGACAAAGAACAACACGGGCAACTTGAGCACGGCGGCGGTGTTGACCGCCTCCCAGAACTCGCCCTCGGACGTCGCGCCATCACCGATGGAGACGTAGACGACCTCGTCCGACTTGTAGAGGTCGTCGCGATCCTTGAGCTCTTCGACCGCTTGCACGATGCGACCGACCTGGGCAGCGCCCACAGCCTGCAACATCTGCGTGCCGGTGCACGAGGACTGCGAGGGAATGTTCAGGTCCTTGTGTCCCCAGTGACAGGGCATCTGGCGCCCGCCGGAGTTGGGGTCTGGCTCTGCGCCGACTGCTTCCGCCAGAACCTCCGCTGCGGTCATCCCCAGCGTCAGCACCAGCGCGCGGTCCCTGTAATAAGGGTAGAACCAGTCGTGGGCTGGCTTGAGGATCGTGCCTGCTGCGACGAGCGCGGCCTCGTGACCTGCGCCCGAGATCTGGAAGTAGATCTTTTGCTGCCGCTTGAGGTTGATTTCGGCGTCGTCGAGTTTCCTCGACAAGTAAATCAAACGGTACATCTCGACGAGTTGCTCCGGGCTCAAACCCGCGTAGCGATCCTCGACGACTTCTGTTGTTACGCTCTCGATAGCCATCTTGCTCCCCAATAACTCGTGTGCCTGCCAAAACGCACTTCGGTCCTTTCGCAGCAACCCTTAACACACCGTTTGAGGAAGGGTAAAGGCCCACACTTCGGTTTATGAAATCCCCTTAAATGCGCATATTGCTTGACGCAGCGCGTCATCACGCGCCTTGTTCTCTGGTGCGTCGCGGGATTGCTGGACTCGCGTCGCCAGACCGCTTACCCTCGGACTTACTTCTGGTCGAAACGCACGCGCGAGAGCTCCACTGGTATGGTCATGTCGTCACGTCATCCCTTGTTCGAGACCTTTGCCGCGAGCACTTTTTTGCTCGCGGTCCTGTTGTTGTCCGGCTGCAACCTTGGCGATCCGCTCGCTGATCAGCCTGTCCTTCAACCCGACCGCCCCGGTCTGGGTAAGGACATGTCCTCCACGCTGGATATGGCATCCCCGCAAGACATGAGCACCACGCTCGACATGAGCCAGGATATGCCGCCTGTGGACATGGTGGACGGGGTGCCCGATATGCCTCTGGCTGACATGGACGCCTGCGGTGGGTCATGCGCGGACAACGAGGTCTGCCATATGGATGCCTGTTGCGCGCCGCAGACATGCGAGGCGCTCGGGTGCGGAACACACGAGACCTGTGGCCAGGCGCTCGACTGCGGGCCTTGCGCATGTTCCCAGGATAACTTCCAGGCCGACTGCCCATCGAGACCTTGCGAGCGCGTCGTGGGGTGTGAGCCCGACGGCGCCGGGTGCATCTACGAGCCTGTCCTCTGCGACAGGATGGCGTGCACCTGCATCGACCCGATGGGATGCACAGAAGACGAGCTGCGTCGCTGCTTCGACGAGAACAACGGGTTGACCTGCCCCGCCATCGCCTGTGATCCATCGCCGATGATGGGGTCAGGTGGCGAGACGCTGTTTGCTAATGTGTGCGTCCAGCCCGAGCGCGCGAGCTGTGATACGGGGGATGTTTGCGTTGGCAGCGCGGAATGTCAGCTCGACACATGCGTCCCCACCGGGTGTGGCACATGCCAGCTTGGCAGGTGGGAGTGCAACGGGGACATGAGCGGCGCCGAGTGCGACGAGATCGACTTTTCCATCCTCGGACTCCCCGCGATCGAGTGCGACGATACGCTCGCGACATCCACATTTATCTTCGTCGATCCCGATGTGGGCGATGATGTCCTGGCGCAAGGCTCCCGCGAGGTCCCCTTCGCCACGCTTGAGGCAGCCATGGCCAGGGCGGTCATGCGCCCTCCTGCGGTGATTATCGTGGGCAGGACGCCCGGCATCGTCGGGCCGCTCACATTGGTCGACGGCGTCTCGATTATCGGCGGCTTTGGTGGCGCTCCGGGTTGGATTCGCAACCCGGATCTCTCGCCAGTGATTCAGGTCAGCAATGTTCCCACTGACGAGGACAGCGTCGGCGTGGTCGCCAGAAACATCACCTCTCCGACGATCTTTCGAGGGTTCTCCATCGATGTCGCGAGAGCAACGGATGGACGCTCGGCCTACGGCATGATCGTCGAGGATTCCCCCAAACTCTACCTCTCCGAACTCTCCATCAACGTCGGCGCTGGCGGTGATGGGTTTGTCGGTCGCGTTGGCCTCCAGGGCGCCGATGGTGACGTCGGCGTCGACGCTGGCACACCCGCTGGCGCCCCTCCCACAGAGAACAGCGCTTGTCCCGCTGCCAACGGCGGAGGAGGCGGTAACGGGCGCGTCTGTGTGAACAACTCGGTCGCCCAGGAAGGATCACCTGGCTTCGATTCTCCAGCAGGCGTCAGCGGCGGGAGTTATGGTGGCAACGGCGCGGGCAACCCTGGTGATGGCGCTTCTGGCACCGAGCCTTCTGGCGCAGATGGGGTGCCTCAAAACTTGCAGTTCGAGGTCTCCAACGGGAAGTGGGCGCCCGTGTATGACATCCAGGCCGCCGATGGTGCCGATGGCGAACATGGTCGAGGAGGCGGAGGCGGCTCCGGGAGCGGCTGCGCGCCGCTCTTCCAGGGAGCCTCCATTGGAGGTGGCGGTGGCGCGGGTGCTTCTGGAGGATGCGGTGGTAGCGGAGGAGGCGGCGGTCGGCATGGCGGCGGCTCCTTCGGGCTGTTCCTGATCAACTCCACAGGTCTCCAGCTGTCCGCGCTCACCATCTCGACGGGCGCTGGTGGCGCTGGTGGTGCTGGCGCGAGTGGAACAGATGGCGGCCTGGGTGGCGCGCGTGGGAGCTTCCCCGGTCCTCCTCAGGGGCAGTTTGCCGGTCAGGGGGGCGCTGGTGGACGCGCGAGCAATGGCGGCGCTGGAGGTCACGGCGCGGGCGGTCCAGGAGGACCATCCATTGGCGTCTATTGCCACCAGTCCGATGTTCCGCTCGACTCCGAGAGCCAGGTCACGGTCGGGCCGAGCGGGCTCGGTGGCCCGAGCGCTGGCGCGGAAGGGTTGCGAGGGTTGAGCACGGAAGCCTACCTTTGCCCTTCGCGCTGATTTCTCATTCAGAGCGCTCGAAAAACAAAAGACGCCATCGAACTTCGATGGCGTCGTTTGTTTTTCGAGCGCTCTGGCGATCAGGATCAACCGACCACGAAGTTCAGGATTTTGCCCGCCTTGTAGATCACGCGGCGGATCGTCTTGCCCTCGATGTGGCTCTCGATGGACTCCTGCGCGCGCGCTGCGGCGACGGCGGTGTCCTCGTCAGCGTCGGGAGCGATCTCGATCGTGCCACGGACCTTGCCCATGATCTGGACCGCGATCTCGATGGTGTCCTCCTTGAGGTACTCCTCGTTAAACGCTGGCCAAGACGCGTGCGCCACGCTGCCTTCCTGCCCGAACCTGTGCCACAGCTCTTCTGCGACGTGCGGCGCATATGGGCTCAACAGGATAAACAAGGGCAACACCGCATCACGTGGGACGCCATCCTCTTTGTAGAGGAAGTTCATGTACTCCATCATCGCGGCGATGGCGGTGTTAAAGCGCAGCTCCTCGGTGTCCTCGGTGACGCGCTTGATCATGCGGTGCAGCTCCTTGAGCTGCGAGGCGCTCAAGTCCCTGTCCACGATGACGTCCTCGTTGATCCCCTCGTCGCTGGCCAACAACCTCCAGATCCTGGTCAGGAAGCGGAAGACGCCGTTGACCGAGCGTTGATCCCAGGGCTTCGCTTGCTCCAGCGGCCCCATGAACATCTCGTACAGACGCAATGCGTCCGCGCCATACTCCTCGATCACGGAGTCGGGGTTGATGACGTTGCCACGCGACTTCGACATCTTCTCGACGATCTCTTCCAACTCGATGCCGAACTCGGCGTGTGTCGGCTTCTCGTCTTTCCAGGCGACCGCGTTTGGCTCGACCGTGCGGACATGGTTCGGGTGAACCTCGGCGCCTTTCAGGTGCTCGTGGTTCTTGCGATCACGGAACGAGACGGCGTTGCCCTCGGCGTCCAGGTAATACTGGTACGTCTTGCCCAGGATCATGCCCTGGTTGACCACGCGCTGGAATGGCTCGGGGTCAGAGACCAGGCCGCAATCGAACAGGACCTTGTGCCAGAAGCGCGAGTACAACAGGTGCAAGACCGCGTGCTCTGCGCCGCCGACGTACAGGTCGACTGGCATCCAGTAGTTCTCCTTCTCGGGAGACCACGCCTGCAAGTCGTTCTTGGGGTCCAGGTAACGCAAGTAATACCAGCACGAGCCCGCCCATTGGGGCATCGTGTTTGTCTCGCGCGTGGCAGCCTCGCCATTTACCTCGGTGTGCAACCACTCGGTCGCCTTGGACAGCGGAGGTTCGCCGCTCTCATTCGGCTTGTAATCCTCCATCTCTGGCAAGGTCAGTGGCAACATCTCATCGGGCAATGGCGCGTGCGTCCCATCCTCCAGGTGCACGATGGGGAAGGGCTCGCCCCAGTATCGCTGACGCGAGAACAACCAGTCACGCAACTTGTAGTTGATCGTGCCCTTGCCTTTGCCCTCTTGCTCCAACCAGGAGATCATCGTCTCCTTGGCCTCGTCCACGGCCAACCCGTCGATAAAGCCCGAGTTCACCGCCACGCCGTCGCCCGTATGAGCAGCAGCCTGCACATCCTCGCCGCCACTGATTACCTCGATGATCGGCAGGTCGAAGGTCTTGGCGAACTCCCAGTCACGCTCGTCGTGCGCGGGGACGGCCATGATGGCGCCGGTGCCATAGCTCGCCAACACGTAGTCCGCGATCCAGATCGGGACCTTGCCGCCGTTGACCGGGTTGATGGCGTAGGCGCCCGTGAAGACGCCCGTTTTTTCCTTCGCCAAGTCGGTGCGCTGCAAGTCGGACTTGTTGGCCGCTTGCTTGATGTAGTCGCTCACGGCGCCGCGCTGAGCGTCGCTCGTGATCGTGTCGACCAACGCGTGCTCGGGCGCCAACACCATGTACGTCGCGCCGAACAAGGTGTCGGGGCGCGTGGTGAAGACGCGGATGTTGCCGTTTGTGCCGTTGGCGGTTTCTGGATCGATGGCGAAGTCGACCTCGGCGCCCTTGGATTTTCCGATCCAGTTGCGCTGCATCTCTTTCAAGTGCTCGGGCCAATCGATCTGATCCAGATCAGACAACAAGCGCTCGGCGTAAGCAGTGATTTTCAGCATCCACTGACGCATCGGCTTGCGCACGACGGGGAAGCCGCCGCGCTCGCTCTTGCCGTCGATGACCTCCTCGTTGGCCAACACCGTACCCAACGCCGGGCACCAGTTGACGGGCACCTCGGCGATGTAGGCCAGACCTTGCTCGTACAACTTCAAGAAGATCCACTGGGTCCACTTGTAGTAGCCCGGATCGGTGGTGTTGACCTCGCGCGTCCAGTCATAGGAGAAGCCCAGCTGCTTGAGCTGGCGCTTGAAGGTCGCGATGTTCTCGGCGGTCTTGATCGCCGGGTGCGTGCCGGTCTTGATGGCGAACTGCTCGGCGGGCAAGCCGAACGCATCCCAACCCATCGGGTGGAGCACGTTGTAGCCGCGCAGGCGCTTGTAGCGCGCGACGATGTCAGTCGCCGTGTAGCCCTCGACGTGTCCCACGTGCAGCCCCGACCCGGAAGGGTAGGGGAACATGTCGAGCACGTAGTACTTGGGGCGATCGGCGTCTTCATCGACGACAAAGGTTTGGTTCTCCTCCCAGTAGTTTTGCCACCTGGGTTCGATCTCTTCTGGTTTGTAGTCGGCTGCCATCTCTTCTTTCTTCCTAAGCTTTTTTGATGTCGGGGTTCGCAAACATCAATGGGATCGCTCGATCATCGCGAGTTGTCCCATTTAGTGCAGATCGTCATTACATACAAGCGCACGCGAGCCTTATGACGCTCGCTTCGCGACGCGTGATCGTCGAGGACGTCGCGTGCGGTCCTGGCGCGTGAGCCTGCGAAAGCAAAGGATGGTTTGGATTCGAAGAGGTCGCGCGCCGAACGGCGCACGACGCCGCTCTATAGCTGCTCGGTGAGGAGGAGCAACGAGAGCGTGCGCTCGAAGGAAGACTGACACACAAAAGATGCAGACGTGACGATGCCCTGACTTCTCGTCGAAGAAGCAGGGCATTCAATCATGTTTTCTGGTCGGGTCTGCATCGCTCTCTCTGCCTGTCAGTCAGGAGGAGAAAGCGAATGCTCGCTCGGGTTTATTCCGACCCCTGAATTTATTATCGGTTCGAGGCGGTGCGGACCGAGCGCCCCTGGCTGCCGCGGCTGCGGCTGCGGCCGCGGTCATCTCCGCCACGGTCGCTACATCCGCCGCGGTCGGAGCGGCAGGAGCTCGGGCGCTCGCTGCGGCGGTGATCCGCGTTGCTCGGACGACGTGAGGTCGTCGTGGTCGTCGTCGTGCTGGTGTGGCGCACGTCATTGTTGACGTGGTGGTAACCATGGTGACGAGGGGTCACTTGAACCACGACCGTCGCGCGGCTGTTGTGATGGTGGTGACGGTGCGGCGTGCGCTGCACGTAAGTCACCGTGCGCCCGTGGTTGTGGCCGCAGTCGCTGTAGTAGTGCGTGGTGCGGTAGTGGCCATGCGGTGCGTGGGTGCGGTGCTGCGTCGTGGTCGTCGTCGTGGTCGTCGTCGTGCGAGCGTGGCTGTGATGACCGCGAGAAGTCGTCGTGGTCGTCGTGGTCTTTGTGACCTTGCCCTTCTTCTTGTTGTGGTGCCCGTGATGACCGTGGTGTTTATGGTGCTTCCCGTGTGGGTTATGCGCGAAGGCGCTCGTGCTGAAGAAGGCGCCTGTGAGCATGATGAGAGCAGCGAGTGCGAATTTCTTGAAGGTGGTCTGATTCATGGTTTTCCTCTCATCTCTTTTTATCGAGCGTTTGCTCGGTATTTGCTGAGTTGGTGGAGCGTCCTGTGCCGCTCACATACACTCAGACGCCCCCCTCGGGGCATCATTCAAAAAATCTCAAGAAAATCTTAACCATACCCTCTCGAAGATCGTTCAGAGGTGCTCGAGGGTCGCATAAAACAAGGCAGAGGTTGGGTTTTGAAGAAAGTTGTCGGGCAGCCGCATCCTGAAAAAACACTCCATTCGGGCGAACCGCTCATGGACAAGGCGCGCGTTGGCGCGCTGCTCCAGGCGCAGTTCCCCGAGCTTGCCAACCTCCCGCTCGAGCCATGCGCTGTGATGGGGACAACACACTGGGTGTATCGCCTCGGGGATGCGTTTTGCGTCAGGCTCCCGCGCGTCTCTTTCGGTGACGCTGCGATAAAGCGCGCCGAGCATTGGCAAGACGGACTCACGAGCCAGCTCTCGCTCTCGACGCCGACCCTGATCGCCACAGGTTCGCCAACAGCGGAGTACCCCTTTCACTGGTCGATCTGCTCCTGGGTCAAGGGGCGCGTATTGGGAGTGGATGATCTCGACGCGCTCGACGCGGCGAACGTCGCGCGCGAGCTCGCTGCGCTTCTGGGCGAGTTGCGGCGCGCTGATACTCTCGGTGCCCCCGAGTGTTCGCGTGCGCGCGACCTCGCTTTCAAGGACGCTGAGACGCGCGAAGCGATCGTGGCCCTTGGAGAGCGCGTCGACTCGAGCGCCGCGCTCGCTGTGTGGGAAGAGGGGCTAAACGCCGCGCGCTGGAGCGAGGCGCCTGTGTGGGTGCACGGTGATTTGCTCCCCGGAAACCTGCTCGTTGGCGAGGATGGGGCACCGAGCGCGGTGCTCGACTTCGACGGCGCAGGCGTCGGTGATCCCGCCTGTGATTTGATCGTCGCGTGGTCTGTTCTAAATGAAGCTGGGCGAAGAGTTCTCCGCGAATCATGCGGCGCGAGTGATGCGATGTGGGCGAGGGGGAGGGCGCATGCGCTCTCGCAGGCGATGATCTTTTTGCCGTATTACGAGGGGAGGCACGCTGATGGCGAAGCGGTCGCGTGGCGTCAACTCCGAGAGATCCTCGGAGAGGACGCGGTGAAGTGAGCGCCTCAGGGGGTGTCGACGCGGACCTCACAATCCCTTGCCAGGTGGTAACCTTCGCCATCGTGCACGAGGATCTCCTCGAGCCCCATGCGGCGCATCCGGCTGATCGTGTTGTAGACGCGCGCGCTAACAGAGTCCGGGGTTCCTTGCTCGCCAGGCCACCCTAGCGCGAAGATCTCCTCGAGCGAGATGCTCACAGGGAGCGCGTTGCTCGTGTGCTCTTCGATGAGCGCCGTGAGGATGCGTCGCATGGCCGCGCGCCGTTGGATATCGACAGGCTCCCTGTCATTGACGCGAAAACGGGTGGGTTGGTGCGCATCGATGGTGAGGGTCAAGCGATGGTGATCGCGCTGGGCAAAGTAGCGCTTTTGCAAAAAGCGCATGAGCCCATCCTTGAACAGGGAGGCCAGATCGTGGCTGTCCTTGTCCTCGATGATCGCGCGGGCGTGGCGCGTCAAGACCTCCTGGTCGTGCGGTGAGAATGGCTTCTCGTCGTGCGCGTCTGCGTGCGTCTCGAGCGTGTTGTAGGCGAACGCGATCAGGTCGTGGATCGGTTCTGGTGGGTGTTGTTCGCCAAAGCGCGCCTTGTAGTGCTCGACATCGAGCCACATGCGCTGCGCGCTGAAGAAATCACCGGCGCAATGATAGACGAGCGCCCCCGCGCCAAAGAGCCAGACCCCCGAGATGGCGTAGGCTTCGATGGTGTGTGGATCGAGCGGCCAGCCGAGCTTGCGTTGTTGCTCGAGCGCGCGCTCGTGTTGCCCGAGCTCGAGCTCGATCAGCGCGCTCAGTTGGAGCGCGAGGCGCTCGAAGTGCACGTCCTCGTGTTTCTCGTGGTGTGTGCGGCTTTCGGTGCACAGACTGAGCGCCTTGGCGAGCTCTCCTCGGCTATAATAAAGGGTCGCGAGCAGGATGTGGGCGGCCTGGTGCGCTCGGTCATGTTGCTGCTCCTTGAAGATCGTGGGCAACCCCTCGACCAGTGAGAGCGCGGCATCGAGGTCGCGCTCTCGCACATAAATCAACCCGCAGCTCATCTGACACACCGGGTGAAGGTGCTCCAGCCCACGCTCCCTGGATAACCTCATGCTCTCGCGCGCGAAGTCGAGCGCGCGCTGTCGAGGAGGTTCGTGCGAGACGAGCCTGGCCATCATGCGCAGACATTGCGGCTCGACAAATGGGGGGAGGTCGGGGTTTCGCGCGAGCGCGAGCGCCACGAGCCCCTCCTCGATGTATGGCGAGAGGTCGTTTTGGCTAAACGCGCCGACGATCGCGCGGTGATAATAATAGGTGATGCGTTGGTGCGTGGGCATCGCCTCGAGCGAAGGAAAGAGCCCTCGGGCGCGCTCGAGCGCCTCGAACATCGGCGTGCTCGCGCCACTTCCCCGAAAGATCAGCTCGCCGCCTGCGATGTGCAGGTGAAAGAGGAGGACGCGCGCTTCATCGTCGGGGGTATTCGCGAGCGTGGCGAGCAGCTCGGGGAGTGTGTCCTCGAGGAAGTGGAGATCCTCGCTGCGCCCGTGCGTGAAGCTCGCGTGCGCGAACTTGAGGAAAAGCTCCGCGGCGAGCCTGGGGTTGTGAGATTTGGTGCGCGAGATCGCTTGCTTGAAGGCGTCGCGCTGCTCCTCGATCCGCGCGCGCTCCTGCGTGGGGAGAACGAGCTGGAGGCAGGAGATCGGATCGAAGGCACCCGCGAGGAGGCAGGTCAACGCGTGGCGCCGCTCGAGCTCCACGCGGACCTCGCGAGAGAGTGTCTTGCCCGCGTGAGCGGAGACAAGCTCTGGCGCGAACAGGAGGTCTTCCCGCTGTTGAATGAGGTTCGCCTGGTGCAACGCGCTGATATCGCGCTCCACGCATGTGGACGCGGGCGCCAACAGCTGCGCGAGCAGCGTGGCGGTCACGCCATGAGGGAAGAACCCACAAAGATAAAGGAGCTCGCGTTGTTGCGCGGAGCGAGGATCGACGAGCGTCGAGAGCACCGCGTCGGCGATCTCGAGTCGCAACCGCGTGTCGAACAGGAAGTCGACAGGCAGGTCGAGCAGTGTCTCCCCATCAGTGAACGCGCCCTGGTAGTGGTGCGCGCGCGATGTCTCGGATGCTTCGCTCATACTTCGTTCATGCTTCGTTCATGCCATGGCTCGGTCTGGCGAGTGGTTCACAGCAACGTCGCGCGGACGCGGACGTAGAACATGTGCCTCTCCATAAACTCCGACCAGGGGAGCTCGACCAGGCTCGGGTTGTCTGGCCATGGATCGCGCAGTTGCACCGTGTCCGGGTAGACGAAGCCGCGCGCGTCGACGCGATAAGAGATGGCGCTCAGGACATAGGCGTGTCCGACGGCGCCGGTGTTCTCGGGGGGCGCCGAGAGGCCCACGAGCACAGGTTGGTTGTAGTGAAGGTCTTCGAGCACGCTGGTGACGGTGACCTCCTGTTGTGTCAGCGCGTTGACCTGCCAGATGTTGTTCGCCGCGTCCGCGAACTGCCAGTTGTCCACCGTGCGCGTGATCTCGTCCGAGTTCGCAGGGCGATCGCGGTAATCACCGTAGGCGCGCAGGACGATATCTTCCTGGTTCACCAGGACGCCGTGGAAGCGCAGGATCATTTGCAAGGTCGCCGCCCAGCACCAGTTGGACTGATGTTGGCGGCCCCAGGTGTCGGGCATCGACAGCAGCTCGAAGCGTGCGGGTGGAATCCCCGAGATATAGGACCCGGGCGCGACCTGGACCGTGTCGGACTTCCCGTCGCTGCTATCAGAGGGGAGCGTCCCGCGCTCTTGCGCGCTGTAGGTTGTCTCTTGCTCGGCCTCCTCCTCGGGAGCGCCACAAGCCATGAAAGAGAGCGCGAACAGGGACGCGATCGAGAGCAATGTGAGCGAGCGCACAAAATCCATCATCTCATTCTCCAAAGTTGTTTCGGGCGCTCGCCGAGCGAGCGCACCATCGATGCGAAGCACGAGCCGGACCTACATGTCATCCGGCGTCGGAGAAGAACTTAAGGAAACTTCACACGGGACTTCCACTAACAGTTCCTATCATTGGTTCGCGCGTGGGCGATCCTGGTCAGGGATGGAATCTCACGAGGTCCCCGCGCATTTTGAGTGGGGTGGGCTTGTTGTGATCCCGTTCGTTGTGCCCTACCATGAAATTCGCGCGTTCGCATCGAGGATGAGGTGGTCGCGCGGCTCCCAAGCGAAGAGAACGCCTCACGAGGGGTGAAGTTAAAAGTCATGCAAGAACTCGATTATCTGGTCACCGCCGACGACATCGCCTACCTGAATCATTACCACGCCCAGAAGTCACCGACGATGCGGCGCAACCGCGCTGTGGTCGGCACTTGCTTGACGATCATGGGGGTGGTCGGGTTCTCGTTCGCCATGGCGACGACGGGGATGGGCATGTTGTTGATGCTGATCATGATCGTCATGGGGGTCTGGGTCGCCATCGGCAAGCGCGGCGGCCCGACGCGCCAACAACGCGAACATATCCGCCGCCTCTTCGATGAGGGGCGCAATCGCGCGCTCTTCGGTCACCACCACATCAAGTTGCTCGAGGATCGGATCGAGGTCTCGACCGAGTACTCGCGCGGCGAGGTCAAGTGGGAGGGGGTCGAGCGCGTGGAAGAGGACGAGCATTACATCTTCCTCTACGTCAGCGCGCTCAATGCTTACGTCATCAACAAGAAGTACTTCGCAAGCGAAGAGGGCGCGCGTCAGTTCTTCCTGACCGCCGAGCAGCTCCACCAAAACGCGTTGATGCTCGAAGGAGGGCAGACCTTCAAGGCGCTCCCTTCGCCACATCCTTCCAAGCAGCGCGGCCCCACGCCGACAATGCAGCCCGTAGCACCATCGCCCATGCCTCATATGCCTCGAGATATGCCTCGAGCGGCGCCCGGACGCCTCTTGCCACAGGGTGGCACCGGCACCGATGGCACGATTTGAGACACGATTCGAGATAAGCGCCGAGCGCGGCCCGAAAAAGTGAGGGGGCGCGACATTTGCCACAGGTTTTTGGGGAGCACCCCGCGGTG
>JAYZVO010000143.1:0-54329 GCA_036155555.1 Myxococcota bacterium | reverse complement strand
TGTGTCACATCCCGCCTCGCCTCGGCCCTCGCCAGTGAGAACGTGCGATAAACACCAGTATCACTCGCGTTCAGAGCGCCAGGAGCGTCGACGCGAGCGAAGGAGATGAAGAGATGGAAAATCCTGCCGTGCCCGAAAATTCTGCCCAGCCCCAAGCAAACGATTTGCCTAGTGGGCAGCCTGACGCAGAGCTGATGCTTCGTGGTTTGGAGTTCCTCAAGGACGTCCCACTCGAAATCACCGTCGAGCTGGGCTCCTCGCGCATGACGCTCGGGGATGTCCTGGCGCTCGGGCCAAGCTCGCTTATCGAGCTCAATAAACCCAATGGAGAGCCGCTTGACGTCAAGGTCAACGGGGTGCTGATCGCGCGCGGTGAGGCGGTCGTGGTGAACGAGCGTTTTGGAGTTCGTTTGACCTCTGTGATGGAACCGGCACGAGTCTTGAAATCCATCCAATCATGACTCACCTCGACGCGTTTCCTCGCCGGGGTGAATGACAACTTCACCAGGGCATTTTCCAACGGTCACGCGTCATGATGCATCATATCTCCAGGCTCACTACTCCTCGCCACCTCGTCAGCTTGTTCGTTTGCATGGCGCTCGCGCTGAGCGCGAGCGCCGCCTTTGCAGAGCAACCTGAGCCGAGCAGTGCCAGCGCTCCATCGCCAACGATGGAGGCATTGCTCGAGCAAGGCTCCAGGGAGTCCGTCACTTCCGAAGCGAGCGCCACGTCTGCGCCGACACACAAGTCCAATGGGAACTCTTCTCCCGTCTCCCTGCTCCTCTTTGCATTTGGCGCGGGGCTTATTTGTGTGGCTGGTGTGGGCGCAGCCAAATACAGCAAGCGCACCCCCAAGCTCGAGGAAACGCAGCTCTCGCACATCCAGAGCATGCGCCTTGGCAACAAGCATCAGGTCAGCGTCGTCGAGGTCCACGGGCAGCTCCTGCTGCTCGGATTGGCGGATGGTCATATTTGCCTCCTCGATCGCCTCGATTCTGCGGCGAGCAGCGAGTCGGCGACCGCCCCCTCGCCTCAAAAGGAGAGCAGCGAGAACCTGACCGGCGCGTGGGACTCGATGTTCAAGCGCGCGGTCAACAAACGCCAACAGGAGCTCGCCGCCAAGTACGGCCCCGCGAGTCAGGAGACCGATGGCTCGGCGAGGGTGACGCGCAAGCTGACCTCTCTCGCCGACGAGGTGTCTTCGCGCGCGTCGCGTAGCGAAGCATCGGAAGACTCCGGCGTCCACGACGGCCTCTTCAACTCCTTTGAAGGCAACTCCGAGACGCTCTCGGAGAGGTTGTCCGAACCAAGCATCGCGCGCCACGAGCGCCGTCGCGCCGCCAGACGCAACGGCACCGACGAGTGGCGCCGCGAGGAGAGCCGCGAGTCGGACAGCGTCCTGATCGCGCTCAAGAAGTTTCGCGACGCCAGCGCATGAGCACCCGCTCGAGTTTTGAACGACCACTCGACCTTGAAAACCCGAGACGGATGATGCGACACCACATGACCCAGGTCCTCTTCAAGTTGTTTACCGCGATGCTCGCGCTGGCATGTTTGCTTGGTGTGAGCGAATCGCCCGCGTTCGCGCAGCAGGATAACGCGGCGGCGAGCGCGGCGGTGGCGAGGACGCTCCCGCCGCCAAGCCCGTCGATCATGGGCACCTCGGGCGTCAAGATCGAGGTGGGCGCTCCTGGCGAGGATGGCAAGGGCAACCTCGTCCCCGCGCTCAAGCTGACGTTGATTTTGCTGGCGCTGGGGCTCTTGCCTGCGGCCATCATCAGCGTCACGTCCTTCACGCGCATCGTGATCGTGCTCGGGTTCGTGCGTCAGGCGCTCGGCACACAATCACTGCCTCCAAACCAGGTGATTTTGGGGCTGAGCATGTTCCTTTGCCTCTTCACCATGGCGCCAACGCTCGGCGAGGTGCGCGAGGTCGCCGTGGAGCCCTACATGGCCGGTCAGATGACGGATATGGAGGCGCTCGAGGCGGGCATGCAGCCGATGCGTAAGTTCATGGCAAAACACACGCGCCCCGAGGAGTTGCGCCTGTTTGTCGGGATGACGCAGGACACCAAGCCAAAGAACTTCGACGAGATCTCGACGCTGGTGCTCATCCCCTCGTTCATGCTCAGCGAGCTGCGCACGGCGTTTATTATGGGGGCGTTGATTTACCTCCCCTTCATCATCATCGACCTGGTGACCGCCTCGGTGCTCATGGCGATGGGGATGATGATGGTGCCGCCAGCGATGATCTCGCTGCCGATCAAGTTGTTGCTCTTTGTCATGGTCGACGGCTGGAACCTCGTGGTCGGCTCGCTCGCCAGAAGCATCATGGGAGGTTGAGATGTCTCCTGAACTCGTCGCAGAGATTTATCGTAACGCGTTGATTATCACCCTGATGTTGGGCGCTCCTGTACTGCTCGCGACGCTCGTGGTGGGGACTGTCGTGAGCGTGTTGCAGGCGGCCACGCAGGTCAACGAGATGACCTTGACGTTCATCCCCAAGGCGATCGCCGCCGGGGGGACGTTGTGGTTGCTCAGCGGGTGGATGCTCGATCAGTGGATGGGCTACACGCGCGAGATTTACTACATGATCGAGAACGTCCAGGCGGTCTTTTGATGCTGTCGTACATCCTCGACATGTACATCGCGACCTGGGCGGCGATCCTCTTTCGCTCCACGGGCTTTTTCGTCCTGATGCCGTTTGTTCGCCACGGCGCGGTGCCTTCGCGCGTGGTCGTCGCGCTGCTCATTCACCTCTCGTTGGTGGTGCTCTTGGGGCTCGGGCTCCCCTCGGTGGTCGCGCCGAGTGATCCTGTCGGCTGGGTCTTGTTGCTCGCGCCCGAGTTCCTTATGGGCGCAGGGCTCGGCGTGATCGTGCGCACGGTGCTCGCCGCAGCGCAAGGAATGGGCAACCTCGTCAGCCAGGCGGTGGGGCTCGCGTTCGCGACCTTCATCGATCCGGGCACGCAGAGCGCGATGCAAGTCGTCGACAGGTTGACCTGGACGATCATGCTCCTGTTGTTGCTCGCGACGGATGCGCACCTGTTCCTTATCGAGGCGATGCTCGACACGTTCAGGATGGTCCCTGTGGGGCAAGCTCCTCTGCTGGATGGGCGCGAGATCGCCATGTGGGGAGGGCATATGTTCGAGGCGAGCCTCAGGCTCGCCGCCCCCGCTCTCGCCGTCGGCTTTATGATTTATACCGTGCTCGCGATCCTTGCGCGCGTGTCGCCTCAGATGAACCTCTTCGCGTTCGGCTTCGCGCTGACCATTCCTGGCGGGTTCATCGCCTTGTTGCTCAGTAGCTCGCACTCGGTGGGGCTGATGATGGATCTTCTCGACCGTTTGCCTCGCGCGATGCGGGCGTTTGTCATTCACGCATTGTGAGGGAGGGGTGTGATGAGTGAGGAGAGCTCACCCGAGGACAAGACAGAAGAACCCACAGCGAAACGGATCAATGATTTTCGCGAGCGTGGGGAGGTCGCAAAGAGCACCGATCTTGTCAGCGCGGTGATGTTGCTGACAGGAACTGGCGCGATGATGTTGCTCGTGCAGAACCTCTCGCGTCCTTTCGAGCGGTTGTCCTTTGCCGCATTCACGCGGTTGCACGAGTCCGAGAAGTTTATCGAGGCGCCAGGGAAGTTTGTCAGCAGCCTGGTGCTCGAAGTGCTCGGCGCGATGGCCGGACCGATCGGCTTGCTTATGGTTGCCGCGCTGGCGGCCAACTTCATGCAAACAGGGTGGATTTTCTCGTCCAAGAAGTTCGAGTTCAAGCCGCAGAAGTTCAACCCGTTTACCGGGATCAAGAACCTCTTTTTTTCCAAGCAAATGATCGCCGGGTTGCTGCGCTCGCTGGCCAAGGTGGCGATGCTCGGGAGCATCGCTGTGGGGACGGTTTATACGATCGGACCCGATGTGGGGGAACTCGTGGCGCGCGGGCCGCTCGGTTTTGCCGAGTATCTGATGCGCATCAGCCTCTACCCCATGGGAGTTTGCGCGGTGGCGATGCTGGTGCTCGGTGGGCTCGACCTGATGTGGCAGCGCCATACGATGCACCAGAAGATGAAGATGACGCGCGAGGAGCTCAAGCGCGAGATGAAGCAGTCCGAGGGGGACCCGATGATGAAAGGCCGTCGCCGCGCCAAACACTTCGAGCTGCTTGGCATCAACAAGATGGTCCAGGAAGCCGCCAACGCCGACGTGATCATCAACAACCCCACGCACATCTCCGTGGCGCTGCGTTACCGACCTGAAGAGGGAGCGCCGCGCGTCCTCGCCATGGGGACCGACAATGTGGCGATGCGCATCCGCGAGGTCGCCAGAGAAAACAACGTTCATATGGTGACCAACGTCCCGCTGGCCCGTGCGTTGCATAAGTCCGTCAAGGTGGGTCACTTCATCCCCGAGGAGTTCTTCCGCGTGGTGGCCGAGGTGTTGGCGCATGTGTACGCACAGCGCCGCTGAGGCTGAAGTTTGACCTGTCAGGGTGATGAAATCGGTCGGTAAGTTTTGCCCCTTTGGAGTTGAGCGCGATGGACTTCCAGAAACTTATGCAGCGTGGGATCAAGGACGCCGCAGATTACCCATTGATGATCGGGATGGTTAGCATCCTGGCTTTGATGATTCTGCCGCTCCCCCCTTTGATCCTGGACCTGTTGCTGGCGATCAACATCACCATCTCGGTGTTGGTGATGTTGACCTCGCTCTACGTCTTCAAGCCGCTGGACTTCTCGGTCTTCCCGGCGATGTTGCTCGTGACGACGTTGTTTCGCCTGGGGCTAAACGTGGCGTCGACGCGCTTGATCTTGCTCGGCGCATCGAACGGCCAGGCCGAGGCGGGCAACATCATCAAGACCTTCGGGCAGTTTGTCGTCGGCGGCAGCAGCGTCGTCGGTATCGTCGTTTTCCTGATCCTCGTGATCATCAACTTCATGGTCATCACCAAGGGCGCAGGCCGCATCGCAGAGGTCGCTGCGAGGTTCACCCTCGACGCCTTGCCCGGTAAGCAGATGTCGATCGACGGCGAGCTGGCCAATGGCGCGCTCACCGAAACCGAGGCGCGCACCAAGCGCGACGAGGTGCAGCGCGAGGCGGACTTCTATGGCGCGATGGACGGCGCCTCGAAGTTCGTGCGCGGTGACGCCATCGCGGGTTTGATTATCACTGGCATCAACATCCTCGGTGGTTTGCTCATCGGCGTATTTCAAGGAGGGCTGACCTTTTTCGAGGCCGCGCAATCCTACACCGTGCTCACTGTCGGTGATGGCCTCGTGAGCCAGATCCCCGCGTTGCTTATCTCGACCGCTGCGGGCGTGATCGTGACGCGCGCTGCCAGCGACAAGAAGCTCGGTGATGAGCTCGGCTCGCAGCTCCTGGGCAACGAGCGCGTGCTCTATGGCGCCGCCGGGATGCTCTTCCTGATGGGATTGATCCCGGGGATGCCCACGCTCGTGTTCGCGGCGCTCGCGGCAGGTTCGGCCTGGCTTGGACGCAACGTCGGGCAGGCAACCTTGCGGCGAGAGCAAGAGGAGCAGGTGGACCTCTCGCCTGAGCCTCCCAAGCGTGAGGAGGTCGGTGTTCAGGAGTCGATCGAGCTCGAAGCGTTGACGCTCGAGATCGGCTACGAGTTGATTCATCTGGTCGACGAGGCGCGCGGCGCGATGCTGCTCTCGAGGTTGCATCAGGCGCGGCGCGCGTTCGCGATGGATCTCGGCGTGGTGGTGCCTCCGATTCACATTCGCGACAACCTCGAGCTCTCGCCAGGAGGATACCGCTTGCTGGTCAAGGGGAACCCGGTGGGAGGTTCCGAGATGATGCGTGATCGTCTGCTCGCCATCGATCCTGGTGATGTCTATGAAGAGATCCAGGGCGTTCAAACCACCGACCCGACCTTTAACTTGCCCGCGCGTTGGATCGCTTCCGATGACCGCTACCTCGCCGAGAGCGCCGGTTACACCGTCGTCGAACACGAGGCCGTGATCACCACACACCTGAGCGAGCTGATCCGAACACATATCGATGAGCTCGTCGGTTGGCAGGAGCTGCAAGAGCGCATCGACGTCCTCAAGGAGGTCGCGCCAAAGCTCGTCGACGAGCTGATCCCCAACGTGGTCAAGTTCGGTGATATTCTGGCGGTCGTGCGAAGGTTGTTGCGCGAGCGCGTCTCGACCCGTGACCTGCGCACGATCCTCGAAGCGATGGCTGAACATGCGCCTCACACCACTTCGATGGTCATGCTGACGGATCACGTCCGCGCCAGGCTCAATCAGCAAATTAGCGGGATGTTCACCTCGCCAGATGGGGTCATTTACACCGCGATCCTGGACCGTTCGCTCGAGGATCGTTTGCGCCAGTGCCTCGTGACACAAAACAACGAGCCCTTGCTCGCGTGTGACCTGACGACTGCTCAGGGGCTCTTCGAGCAAATCGAGGCGGTCATGGGTCAATTTGCGGCGAGGGACTCCGATGTGATCATCCTCTCGCCGCCAGATTTACGCGCGCCGCTTCATCAATTCCTCTCCCAATTCTTCCCGGATTTGCACGTGATCTGCCACCGCGAGATCGTCCCGCAGGCTCAGATCGTGAGCGTGGGGCAGTTGACCTTGATGGACGCTGGTCACCATCACGCGCTGGCGGGTTGACCCCCCCAAAACGCGCCTGCAATTGTGAAGCAGTGAGCTTTCTTTGGGCCACCGTGCTTTAGCATAGGAATGACGGCGCGTTTGGGGAGTGGGCAATTCTCGCCTACCTTCGTGAACCACCGCACAGCGTGAGTGCGAAAAGAGAGAGGGGCAGGGCTCACAACGCCACGTTTCATGCGGGGTTGGTGAGGAGCCTTGCCCCTCTCTCTTTTCGCGCGAGCGCGCTGGCATGAGATCTGCTTTGCAATAAATGGAGAAGGCAATTCTTCATCTTCGCGGAGTGGTGAGACATGCGAGTGCATACCTTTCAGGTCAAGAACATCAAAGAGGGTCTCGAGCGAATCAAGCACGAGCTCGGGCCATCGGCTGTGATCGTGAACACCAAGCGCGTGCCTGGGCAGAACGGCGCGGAGTTGCTCGAGATCTCGGCGACCATCGATGCTCCTGGCGAGCCGACGCCTGCACGCGCGGGATTGTTTCGCAGGTTGACCCGCGCGCCCGAGCAGCAGTCGAGCGATCCTCCTGTCGAGGGGAGCGTGCAGCCAACGATGAGCAACGCGCAAGATCCTGCCATCGCGCATGTCTTGAACTCCTTGCAACAGACCGTGCAGGCCCTCACGAGGCATGTCCAGGAGGTCCAGTCCGAGGTTCGGCATATGCGCCTGGCGCAAGAACTCGGCCAGCAAGAGCGCGATGGTGATGATGGCGTGGTGCCTGTCATTCCGCAGGGAGCATCGCTCGATGACAAGCAGGCGTTTCGCCTGGGGCTCACGAAGCTCTGGAGCAGCGCTGGCGAAGAGAAGATGCTCGAGTCCCTCTACTCGCTCGATCGCGCGCTGCGCTCTCAGGGGGTGTTGGAGGAGGATGTCGAGACGTTACTCGCACAGGTCCTGGGCGAGCATGACGGGAACACGTCGTTGTTCGCCCTGGCGCAACGCAAGATGGCGTCCTGGATTCAGACCGCGCCGCCCCCCTGGGTATCGCGCGGTGAGGGAAAGAAAGAGGTTCATATCTTTGTCGGTCCTGCCGGGGTCGGCAAGACGACGCTCGCTGCAAAGATCGCCGCGCACGCGCAGTTCATCGCCTCGCGTCAGGTCGGTCTGGTGTGCGCGGACACGTTCAAGATCGGCGGGCGCTATCAGCTCGAGACCTACGCGGAGTTGATGGAGTTGCCGATGGCGTGTGCGCAGGATCTCGCGGCGCTGCGCCGTGGGATTCATTCGCTCGATGATTGCGACTGCGTGCTCGTGGACACCACTGGGTTTAACCCATGGGTCCAACAGAGCCCCGAGGCGAGCAGGTTATCGCCGCATGTGTTGGCGATGTTGCGTGATGAGTTCGACGTCAGGTTGCACCTGGTGATGGCTGCGAACACACACACGCGGGACTTGATCCAGTGGTGCGCGCAGCTTCAGGATCTGGAGATCGACTCGATGATCTTTACCAAGGTCGATGAGGCGAGGCATCTGGGGGCGTTGCTCAGCGTGGCGCTGGCGAGCAATCTGCCGATCTCGATGTTGGGGGACGGTCGAGCCGTCCCCGGAGACGTGCACTTGCCTGATCCCTTCGAGCTCGCGGAGTGGATTCTGCGCGGGTATCGTGGCCGAGTGCTCGCCGAGACCTCGACCTACACGCTCGAGGATTGACGCGCCTTCAGGCGCTCGTCGCCAGAGATTCTTGTGCTTCGAGCGCGAGGTTTGCCATCTTCAGCGCGCCAGCGCGTGACTTTGCCGCGGCGATAAACAACGCGCGGTGGCAAAAGATCGCGTCCTCCACGCCAGACAACTTCGCGAGCTCTTCGTTGCGCACGCCGCCCCAACGCGAGGGGAGGGGGCAGCGCGGCACGAAGTCATCTTGAACTGTCTCGACCATCCAACCGGAACCATCCAGAGCTGGTGAGAGCACGAAGCGGTGATGCGCGCCGATGTGCTCGTGCCATGGCACATACTCTTCGAGCACGAGGATCGGCGAGCCATCATCGAGCCGCTCTACCACTCGCCGCGCGCGAACATCCGCGAGCGCCGCGAACGCCTGCGCCTCGAGCGCGACGGTGGCCATATCGAGCACGCGCTCGAAGGCTGCGTCATACACATGCGCGGGTTGGCGACCTGTCGGGTTGTAGAGCGCGACGAGGTGCGAGATGGAGGTCGGCTCGATCTCGACCTCGGGCGCATCCTTCAGGCAACCACTCAGGGTCAGAACTCCGCAGTCTGCGGCGTCGATCGCCATCACGAACTGTTGCTCGATGCGGGCGACGACCTCGGCGAGCATCTCCTCGTCGTCTGGCGTCTCGCCGTCAAAGAGCTCGCGGCAGTAGTCCGCGCCGAAGGTCTCCCAGACCAGCCCGAAGGCGGCATACGGGATGCCCGAGTCTTCGCGCGCCCGGTCAAAGCCGCGCTGGTGGTGATCGAAGTTAAAGTGCTCGGGCTCGAAGTGATCTCCCACATCGAACACCGCGACGCTCTGGTCCACGACGACCTCGGACAAAATCTCCGGGTCACGCGTGCGGATCAGGAGCGCCATGGGCGCGAGCTTTCTCAAGGTGGCCGCGGCGAAGACGTCATCGGCGTGAAATTGACCGGAGTGGGTCACGAGCTTCTCGAACATGTTCACTCCTCTTCTGCTGCGCTCGGCTGGTCGCCTAGCGCCAACCGAGCTTCATCCCACGACGCGATACCCTCTGGGTGTACGGTGGGGAGGTCGAGGACTTCGAGCAACGTCGGGCGGAGGAAGGGCGGGAGGTCATGCTCGAGCGCCAGCTCACAGATTTTCTCTGCGGTCTCGCTGGCGGCCTCGGCCTCTCCTAACGCATCGCGCGAACGCATCAACCCGATAAGCGCGAAGCCTTGTGAGATCGGGTTTTGCGCCAGCTCGAGCGAGCGCTCGTAGGAGAGGGCCGCCTCGTCATAACACTCCAGTAACAAAGAACACTCCCCTAAATGTGAGTGCATCTGGCACTCTCCGCCGATGTCACCGTAATCCTTGCACAATTCTATATCTTCCTGGAAGAACTCTTGCGCCAGATTCAACATCCGCTCGCGCTCTTCCTGCTCCTGCTCGCGCGCGGCGAACAGGTAGAGCCTCCCGAGGCCACCATAAGCGCGCGCCAACCCAGGCTTGTCCTGTGGCTTGAGCTCCTTCTTGAGCGCCACGCTCCGATGAAACCAGTTCCTCGCCTCATCGAAATCATAGGTCGCCTTCTGCGCGAGCTGCTCGCCGAGCGAGTTGAACACGCGCGCCTGCAACGCGCGGCGCTCCTCATCTGTCGAGTCGAGCGCTTCCGCTTCCTGCTTCGCGCGGTGCAACCACTCGAGGCGCTTGTCCGCCTCGTTCCGGGGGTCGAGGCTGATTCCGATAAAGTGCAGCCCCTCGATGTAGGCCATATCGCGGATGGCGAGGTCATCGCTCGAGAGACGCCGCGCGCCGACCTCTTTCTCTCCAGGTGCGCCCAGTTCGACCAACGCATCGGCCATCTCCAGCGCGTTCTCGAAACGCCGCGCGTCATAACAAGCGCGCGTCATCGCGAACAACAGCTTCAACGGCACATCGACGCGGCCATCCGAGACATCGCGCGCGAAGATCTCGATCGCCAGCTCCGCTTGTTTTTGTCGCAGGTCATTCCTGCCAAGGATGTGCGCCTCATCGAAGGGGAGCAGCCTGAGTTCGATCTCGATGTCGGTGCGTTGCCTGCTCGCGTCCCAGCGGATTTCATCCTGGTAATTGCCTTGAGAGAGGATCTCGGCGCACACCAGCGCTCGCCTGAGCTGGAACTCGGCGGCTTCGAATGCGAACACATCACGCGCTGCCTTTGCTGCCATGCGGCAAAAACGAAGCGCGCTGTTCAAGTCGCGTTGCCCCGACGCCCAGTAGTGATTGGCGACATCCGCCACATCCGCCTTGCGCTCCTCCATCATCTCTTCGAGCACGCGCGCGATGCGCAGGTGAAGATCGCGCAACAGCTGCGAGATGCGCTCGCGCGGGTGCGCATCGCGGATGCCAAGGTGATCGCGCAACGCCAGGTAGCGCTGCGTCGAGACGAACTTGAAGACATCATCCGAGCTCAGGTCATCCTCGACGATGCCAGTCGCCTCGCCGATCTCTTCGAGCTCTCCAATGACCTCGAGGCGAGTGCGCTCGAGCACGCGCGCGATCACTTCGATGTTAAACGAGTACCCCAGGCAGGCGGCGATGCGCAGGATCTCCTGATCATCGCGAGGGAGCGCGTCATACGTTTGACCGAGCACCTTGCGGAAGTTGTCCGGGATCGGCAACTGCTCGCCAGCGGCCACCGTCACGCGATAGCTCCCCTCGTCAAAGACCACCTGGCCGCTCTTTGCCACGGCCTCGACCAGCGTGAAGAGCCAGGCGAGGTTGGACTTGCCCTCACGATCGGTGACCGCCTCGTCGAGCAAATGCGCGCTCGTCTTGTCCAGCCCGATCGAATCCTCCAACAACTCGAGGCGATCTTCATCCCCCAACTCCACGCACACACGCTGGAGCAAACGCTCCGAAATCTGCGCGTTTTCGACCTGCTCGGGGAGATGTCGCCCGCACAACATAAAGCTGATCTTGTGGTCCGAGTCCTTGCCAAAGATCCCCATCATATGCAGCAGCAGCTCTTGCGAGGCCGAATCCATCCACTGGATATCATCGAGAACCAGGCACACTCGCCGCGAGCCGCGCCGTGTCTGCTTGATAAGCTCGCGCACCATCCTCGCATACAGTTCGCCGCGGTCGGAGACCGTCGCGCCATCGGAGTCATCGCCACTTGGCAGGAGCATCGACACGATCGGAATCGCCGAGATCACGCGCCCCTCGATGCTCGAGAAGATGTCTTCTTCCGGCTCTTCGAAGCCGAGCAACCCGACGCCATGGAATGCCTTGGCAAAAACCTCGAACGGCTTTGTCTCGGTCGGCTCGTTCCCCGAATGTGGCGGTGAGCACGCGCCGCGCAAAACCACGACATCATTGCCCAGTGATTGCAACAGCGCCTCGCTCGTCGAGGTCTTGCCGCTCCCTCGTTGTCCGTACAAGAAGAGCCAACGCACCCCCTTCTTGTCCTTGTCTTTGAGGATCTTGTGCGCGTTCTTGAATGGCGCGAAGGCGTGATACTTCGGGTGCCTGGCGAGGCTGACGAGTTGGGTGAGCGCGGCATCATCGAGCTCTTCCGGGGGCGCGGTGGTCGATGCTTGCGCGACCTCCTCCTCGAGCGCGCGCCTCGCTTGCTCGGCGCGCGCCGACGCCACGATCACCACGAACGCGCAGATCGCCATCCCGCCTATCGAGTCCGAGAAGAACGCAGGCCCAGACAGCGCGAGCCCCATCACCGCGAACACCATGTAGCGAGGTTCGATCGTCATCCTCGCGCGAAGCTGCGAGACCATCCGCGATGCGCCGATGCAACACCCGAGCATCAACAGCGCGAGCAGCCAGCCCCCTTCGGTGTCATACACGATCGGGCCTCGCCCCAAATACGATGCCACGCCCGCGCCTGTCGCGCAGGCGACCTGCGGCCCGAAGTCCGTCACGCGCTTGAGCGCAGGGATCGAGTTTCCGAAGCGTTTGACCAGCGATGTGAACGCGATCGGCGTCCCGATAACCACCGCCAAACAGGACACGCTCGCCCACCAAAACGAGAGCAACACGAGCTCGGCGCCCGGTGGCTCGAAGCTGGCAACCAGCCCGGTGACAGCGTTCGGGATGGCGATGCCGCCCAGAAACGCGAGCGTCCCCATCGACAAAGTCTCTGTAAGCGTGAGGCGCTCCCGCGTGAACCACCAGGTCAGCCCCATCCCCACGAGGAAGCTGATGAGGATCACGATCAACAACGTGACAAGTTGCTCGCGACGATCATACGTGACCCCGAGGATCGAGAATGTGGCTGGCTTTCCTCCCGAAAAGACCTGCGCGCCGAGCTCGATGGCGTAGAGATCCTCGACCTGATCCACCTGCTTGATGGTCACCACGATGAAGCGATCGGCGCCAAACGTCGCGCGCGCTTTCTCGCCAACCTCCGCCGCGCGACCTTGCTTGAGCGCGGCGACCGATTCGGCGTCCATCGTGTTTGCCACGTCCGCGATAGGTCGCAGGTTCACGCGCGGCGTCGTCGAGAGCAGAAAGAGAACCTTGTCCTCGAGCACCTGGTCGTCCATCAACGAGACGACCGTCACATCCGTCTGGGGCATGGCGCCCCACTTGGTCAGCACGTCATCGCGCAGATCCTCGACGAGCTTGGTGACGGCTACATCCGCAGGATCATCGATAAGCTCGTAGTTCCCCAATGCGCCCGAGTTCAAGAAGAGGGACTTCTTGAGCAGCGCTGTCAGCGGAAACCATCCCCTCAACGTGACCGCGGCGACCGCGCGTTGCTTCTGGATCGTGTCGACGACCTCGTCGTGCTTCTTCTCGAGCGCGGCGCGCGTGGGGTCGTTCTCTGGGAGCTTGTTTATCTGCTCCTTGGCCTGTTTGGCATAGCCAAGCCCCTTGTCAAAGCTCCTGAGATCCCCTCCGTCGAGCAGCCCTGCCCAGTAAAAACTCCAGGCGTGCTGGAGGTTCGCGGCGACCTCCTCGCCGGGTTCTTTAGCTGCGGACGCCAGCGATGGCCACAGCAGCAACAGCAGCAGGAGAATCCTCGAGAGGTAGACCGCGAGCGATCTCCCCACGTCTTCGATGTCGGTTCTTTGGCGCCAACGCATCGCTTATGCGCTCCATTCAAGTGCAGGACGCTGTCGTGAAACTCAGCGCAGCTTGAAGCAGCGGAGGCGATGTTGCAAGCGTTCGACTCGGTTGGAGCGCGATCGATCGTTGGAAATGCTTTGGGAGAGGGCGCTACCTGTCCTCGCCTCCGCTCGCTTCGAGCCTCGCGCGGAGCAAGTCATGAGGTGTGTTTTCTGACGCCGATGCATCCTCGACGCCCCAGCTATCGAGCAACGCCCGCGCGATGCCAAAGCCCTTGTTGCTCTGACTCGCGAGGTCGGCGACCTGGCCATGGTACATGGACTGGTAGAACTCACCGCCGAGCCCTTCACCCTGCGCCATCGCTGTCTTGCTTCCTTGCTCGAGCATCTTGCGCACGAAGATCGCCTCGAACTTCGACGCCACGTCGCGCATTTTGGCAACCCTGGCGCTCTCCTGCGGAGACTGAGGCGAGGAGGCGATGGATGCCTCGCTGCTCGCCGCATCGAGAGGTCGCGCTCCCTGGCTTTCTGTGAGGGTTTGCGCTTCCTGTGCTTGCCTGGATGCCTGCGTCGCGCGCGGCGAGACGCGGCCTGCCGAGAGGATCGTCTGTGTCATCACTGGATCTCGATCTGGGCATCGAGCGCGCCCGCAGCCTTCATCGCTTGCAAGATGGCGATCAGGTCTCTCGGGGTGACGCCGATGGCGTTCAGGCCAGAGACGACATCCGTGATCGTCGCCCCTCCTTTGATAAGATGCAGTTGCCCTGGTTGCTCGATCGCCGAGACTTGCTCGTCGGGCGTGACCACCGTGTTGGCGGTGCCTTGCACCGTGAATGGCGCGGGTTGCGAGGTGTTGTAAGAGGTCGAGATCGTCACGTTCAGGTTGCCATGCGCGATGGCGACCTCCTTGACGCGCACCTTGCCTCCCAAGACAACCGTGCCTGTGCGCTCGTTGATCACGACTCTGGCGACCGAGTCGCGCTCGACCTCGAGGCGCTCGACAAAGGCGATGAACTGAGGCACGTGCTCGCGCCATTTCTCGGGGATTTGCACTCGCACAGTGGAGGCATCCACCGCCACCGCGATCCCATCGAATGGTTCGGGTGGTTTTATTGGCTCTGGCGCCGCAGGCTTTTCTTCTGCGCCCGCGGCGGCTCCTTCCCCTTCCGCCGGAGGCGTTGCCTCGGGCTCGGGCTCGGGAGGTTGCCTCTCGGTGAAGGCTTCACTGATCACGCGCGCCATCTCCACCGACGTCGTGAAGTCCGGCGCGTACAGGTTGAGCCGGACCTCCTCGCGCGAGCTCAGGTCGATGGCGATCGAGCGCTCGATAAGCGCACCATTTGGGATTCTCCCGACGTTCAAGTGGTTCTTCACCTGCGAGTTCCCATTGCTCCCCTCGACACCGTAACCTCCCACCGAGAGCGGCCCTTGCGCCAACGCATAGACCTTGCCATCGACCCCTTTTAACGGGGTCATCAGCAGCGTTCCTCCCTGGAGCGATCTCGCGTTCCCCAGACTCGAGACCGTGACGTCGATGCGTTGCCCCGAGTTCGCGAACGGTGGCAAGTCTGCGGTGATGACCACCGCGGCGACGTTGCGCGCTTGCAAGAGCTTCTTGTCGATCTTGATGTTGTTGCGGCTGAGCATCGACGAGATCGTCTGCACGGTGAGCTCCGCTCGCCCCACATCTCCTGTCCCATCGAGGCCAACCACGAGCCCATAACCCATCAACTGGTTGTCGCGCACGCCCTGGACATGCGCGATGTCCTTGATGCGCGCGGCCATCGCGGGTTGTGCGATTGCCATGATGAGCAATCCCATCAGCAGCATGCACGCTCTTTGTAGGATCTTCTCGAACACTGCTTTGCTCCTGCTCTCTCCGATCGAGAAAGCTCGGTTTTCATTTCGCGGCTCCGGCGAGCAGCGTCGCCACGACGTTTCTCTCGCCGCGGTAGATGCCCTCGAACACGGTCTCTCGCGATCTCTATCGGCACGTCCGGTGGAGCGGTTTAGAGGTCATGGTTTTGTTGGGAGTTGACATCCAATGTGCGGGAAAATTAGGGTCGGCGCCGTGCTGGTGTGCTCCAAATCCCTGTCTGGTTTTGGCGCGCTTAAAAGGGAACCCGGTGTGATTCCGGGGCTGCCCCGCAGCGGTAAATGAGAACGAACTCCACATCTTGATGGCACTGATCCTCACCGAGAGGTTGGATTGGGAAGCCGTGGAGCCTAGGCCGCGCCCGAGTGCGCATGCTCATGAGCCCGAAGACCTGCCCGCGCCTGATCAGAGAGAGAAACCTCCGATCAGTTCGACCCGAGGGCCTCGTGGGTGGGCCGAGCGCGGTCCGAACCGAGGTCTTCTCAAGCTCGCTTCTCTCCTTACAAGGAGACGAAAGCGCCGCTGCTCGGCTCGCACCCCAACCTCTCCTCCACACATCACGAGCGCCTTCCATTCTTTGCCCGCGGGGGTAAGGGGTCGACTCAGAGCGCGCGTTCGTTGTGGCTGCATGCAACGTTCCCCTTGTTGACGCTCTGTGTCGCTCCTGCCGTGGGTTTCCCTGATGCGTGTAGGAGCCTCCCTTGATGCAAGAATCGCGATCCCCCAACACCTCCATGCGTGTGCGAAAGCGCGACGGTTCGCTCGAACCCGTCGCGCTCGACCGCATCGTCACCGCCATCTCTCGTTGTGGAGATGGACTGGACCGCGTCGATCCACTGCGCGTTGCTACAAAGACCATCAGCGGTCTCTATGATGGCGCGACGACGAGAGAACTCGACGAACTCTCCATTCACACCGCCGCGGGGTTGATGTTCGAAGAGCCCCAGTACTCCAAGCTCGCCGCGCGATTGCTCGCCGCGTACATCGAAGAAGAGGTCGCCAACCTCGGCGTTCGATCCTTCGAAGCCTCCATCGCTTTGGGCCACGAGCTTGGCCTGGTCAACGATCGGTTGCATCGCTTCGTGCGCGAGTATGGCGGCGCATTCGACGCGATGATCGAGCAGGAGCGTGACAGAGAGTTCGAGTTCTTCGGGTTAAAGACCGTTCACGACCGCTACTTGCTAAAACACCCGGAGGAGCGGAGCGCGCTCGAGACGCCGCAGTTCATGTTCATGCGCATTGCCTGCGCGCTCTCTCGAAACCCGAAAGAGGTCGAGGAGCTTTACACGCTCCTCTCTTCGCTCGAGTACCTGCCAAGCTCTCCGACGCTCTTTAACGCGGGCACGAGCCACGAGCAGCTCTCGAGCTGCTTCTTGCTCGACTCCCCGGACGATGCGCTCGAGTCGATTTATGCGCGGTACACCGACGTCGCCATGCTCTCGAAGTTCTCCGGCGGCATCGGCCTCGCCTACCACCGCGTGCGCTCGCGAGGATCGCTTATCGCGAGCACGAACGGTCACTCCAATGGCATCATCCCATGGCTCAAGACGCTGGACGCTTCGGTCGCGGCGGTGAATCAGGGCGGTCGCCGCAAGGGCGCATGTTGTGTCTACCTCGAGCCGTGGCACGCCGACGTCGAGGACTTCCTCGAGCTGCGCGATAACACCGGCGACGACGCGCTCCGCACGCACAACCTCAACATCGCAAACTGGATTCCAGATCTCTTCATGCGCCGCGTCGAGGCGGATCAGGAGTGGAGCCTGTTCGATCCGAAGAGGGTCCCGGAGCTGACCGATTTGTACGGCGAGGCGTTCGATGCCGCGTATGAATCCGCCGAGAGGGAAGGGCTCGCGAGCCGCACTGTGAGCGCCCGTGCGCTGTACTCCCGAATGATGCGAACGCTCGCGCAGACGGGCAACGGTTGGATGACCTTCAAGGATCGCTGCAACAAGACCTGCAACCAAACGGGCTCTGGCGAGCACACGGTTCACCTCTCGAACCTCTGCACCGAGATCATCGAGGTCACAGGAGGAGGAGAGGCCGCGGTGTGCAACCTCGGCTCCATCAACCTCGCGCGTCACCTCGGACAAAACGCAGATGGTTCGTTGGCGTTTGACTTCGACAAGCTGGCAGAGACCGTCCGCGTCGCCGTGCGTGGGTTGGATCGTGTGATCGATCTGAACTTCTACCCGATCGAGGCGACGAGGATCTCGAACGCCAGGTGGCGTCCTGTCGGGTTGGGGTTGATGGGGCTCCAGGATCTCTTCTTTGCCATGGAGCTTCCATTCGATGCCCCGGAGGCAAAGGAGCTCTCGCGCAGGATCTCGGAGGAGATCTATTACCACGCGCTCTCGACCTCCTGCGCGTTGGCGCGCGAGCATGGCCCGCACGAGTCTTTTGGTAAGACGAGGGCTGCGCGCGGCGAGCTTCAGTTCGACGCCTGGGAGACCTCTGTCACAGACCCAGCGCGGTGGGAGGCGTTGCGCGCCGAGATCAAAGAGCATGGGCTGCGAAACTCGCTCCTGTGTGCCATCGCGCCGACGGCGACGATCGCCTCGATCGCCGGTTGCTACGAGTGCATCGAGCCGCAGGTCTCGAACCTCTTCAAGCGCGAGACGTTGTCGGGAGACTTTATCCAGGTCAATCGCTACCTGGTGCGCGCGCTCGAGGAGCGCGGCTTGTGGAACGCGACGATGCGGGATCGCCTCAAGCTCTCCGAGGGGTCGATCCAAAAAATCGAAGAGATCCCCGAGGAGCTTCGCCAGGTTTATCGCACCGCGTGGGAGATCCCGATGCGCTCGCTCATCGATATGGCCGCCGAGCGAGGCGCGTTCATCGACCAGAGCCAATCGCTCAACCTCTTTATGGAGTCACCCGAGATCGGGCGGCTCTCCTCGATGTACTTCTACGCGTGGAAGCGTGGGCTGAAGACCACCTATTACCTGCGCTCTCGCCCTGCGACGCGCATCGCCAAAGCCACCGTCGGCGCGCCATCGCGCGCCGAGCAAATCGCCTGTTCGCTCGAAAACCCGGAAGCTTGTGAGGCTTGCCAATGAACGCCGTGGAACGTCCTGAAAATCTGCTCGACCCCGGGCTCTGTTTGACGCTGCGCCCGATGTATTACCCCGCCTTTTACGAGATGTATCGCGACGCGATCCGCAACACATGGACCGTCGAGGAGGTCGACTTCTCCGGGGATGTGGGAGATCTTCGCGAGAAGATGAGTGATGCCGAGCGTCACTTGATCCAACGCTTGGTGGCGTTCTTTGCCACGGGTGACTCGATCGTCGCGAATAACCTCGTGCTCTCGCTCTACAAGCACATCAACGCGCCAGAGGCGCGGATGTACCTCTCGCGTCAGTTGTACGAAGAGGCGCTCCATGTGCAGTTCTACCTGACCCTGCTCGACACCTACATCCCCGATCCCGAGGAGCGGCATCAGGCGTTCGCGGCCATCGAGAACATCCCCTCGATCCGAGCCAAGGGTGAGTTTTGCATGAAGTGGCTCGACACGATCCAGGACATCGGCGCGCTCGTGACGCGCCGAGAACGCCGCCACTTTTTGCTCAACCTGATCTGCTTCGCCGCGTGCGTCGAGGGGCTCTTCTTCTTTGGCGCGTTTGCCTACGTCTACTTCCTGCGCTCGCGCGGCCTGTTGCATGGTCTGGCGACCGGCACGAACTGGGTGTTTCGTGACGAGAGCTGCCATATGGAGTTTGCCTTCGAGGTCGTGGACACGGTGCGCCGCGAGCAACCCGAGCTGTTCGATGAAGACCTCGAGAGAGAGGTCATCTCGATGCTCGAAGAGGCGGTCGAGTGCGAGACACAGTTCGCCAGTGATTTGCTCGAGGGCGGGGTCGCGGGGCTCTCGGTCGAGGAGGTTCGCACCTACCTCGAGTATTGCGCGGATCAGCGGCTCGTGAGGCTCGGTTACAAGAAGCGCTTTGGTAGCAAGAACCCACTCTCCTTTATGGAGTTGCAGGACGTGCAGGAGGTCACCAACTTCTTCGAACGTCGTGTCTCTGCGTACCAGGTGGGTGTGAGCGGCGAGGTGGTGCTCGATGCCGACTTCTAAGGTGGAGCGTGTGGAGGCAGGAGTGTGGCGCGAGGCGCGCCTGATCGAGATGGTGTTCCCGCAGCAGACGAATCACTACGGCACGCTCTTTGGTGGGCAAGCCTTGGCGTTGATGGACAAGGCCGCGTTCGTGGTCGCGTCGCGCTATGCGCGCCGCACGGTGGTCACCGCCAGCAGCGAGCGCTGTGATTTCGAGGTGCCCGTGCAGCAAGGGCAGGTCGTGGAGTTGATCGCGCGGGTGACCGAGACGGGGAGGACCTCGATGGTGGTCGAGGTCGAGCTTATCGCGGAAGATCTGCTATCGGGAGATCGTCAGCGCGCGACCCGAGGGCGCTTCGTGATGGTCGCCCTGGACGCACATGGTCGCCCGACGCGCGTGCCACCCCTGGAGGATGAACACGCGACGTGACGTGATGACAGGAGCGCTCCTCGAGAGCTGCTCCTGATGGCATGGGATCGAAAGAATGAAGGTGCGCCTGAGATTTTCATCTCGGGCGCACCTTCATGCGTTTCGCGCGATTATTCGCTGACGTGCTCGACAAAGAGCCAGTCACCGTCCCCATCTGGACGCCAGCTCGAGACGCGCTGCTGCTCTGGTTTTCGGGTCACGATCGGGCGCTTGGGGCGATCCTCGTGGTTGGAGGATTGCTCTGCTTCCTCGCTATCGAGCTGTGCTAAAACGGCCACAGCCAGCCGAAGTACTTGGCGAACCATCCCTGCCTCTGCTGATCCGTGATGACCCCACGGCCGGTGAATTCGATCTCGGCGTCCGCCAACCTGGAAGACGAGATCGAGTTCTGTTCATCGATGTCCTGGGGCCGCGCCACTCCGCTGATATAGAAGTGATGCTCTTCGTTGTTGACCAACACGACGCGGTGCCCTTCCACAAAGACGTTGCCGTTGGGGAGCATCTTCTTGACCACCACCGGGACGGTGGCCTCGAGGCGCTCCGAGCGGCCCGTCGAACCTTGCCCGTCGAACGAGGAGCTTGTCTTCGTGTCGATGAGCTCGTTTGCCAGATCCGGGTCCTTCTCTTGCAGCTTCTTGTACAGCCCCAGAAAGGCCGAGATCTCGGCGTTGAGTTCGGCTTCCCGTGACAGGTTCGTGGACGCATCTCGCTTGGCGTTGGCGAACTCCTCGATCTTTACCGTGAGGATATCACCCAGCCTCATCGCGCGCTGGTCCGCGAACATGTAGTTCGCCTCGCTCGACTCGCTCCAGAGCGAGCCCTCCTGACGTTGTTGCTGCGCCTGTGGGATCTCCACTGGCAACTCGTAGTCTCGTACCTTTGGCTCGTACTCCTTGATCTGTCTGGCGCCACACCCCGAAATCAGGATGACGGACAGCGCCAAAACAACTCGCATCAGGAGACCGCCTCGGTACGATCCTCTCCACTCACTATAACGTCTCATCGACTCGCTCTCATTCCTGAAAGTGATTTGTCAGTCATGTTTTTTCGAGTTCTCGTTCGCGCGATTCTGCTGGGAGAATCTTTTGTTTGGCCGAACGGTCAGTTTACATGCGCCTCTCACGGGATTTCCACGCTCCCGTCCTTCCTCACCACGCCCGTTAAAACTTTTTGTGTCGACGCGCTCTGAACCCGTACTGGATCTCCCAGGCGACCACTCTGGAGCGCGATCGCCCGATCTGTGATCTCCACCGAACCTCGCTTCACGCTCACCCGGACCGTCTGACCTCGGGTGATTAACTGCGGCGAGAGGAGCATGCTGCGTCGTATCACTCGCCCGGGGACGAGCGGGGTGCGGGCGACCAATCCGGCGAGCTCGCCAGGGTCCGTGATCGCGTCATGCGGCAGGTTGTCCACCGAGACGCGCTCCTCTTTCCATGCACCTGTAAGTTGCTCGTCTCGATCGAGCGCGCGGTTCACCACCAGCGCCGGGATCTGAATGTCCAACGTGGCCGTCGCCCACACCGGGCGCCCTCCATCGAGCGGGATGATTTTTGCCCTCACGCGCGAGCGCCATCGCGTCGGCAAAACCAACTCGAGCGTCCAGCCATCCTCGGGGAGCATGCCGCTGATGCGCATCTCCTCGAGCGTGACCTCGGCGTTTGGCCAGGGGAGCGCTTCTTCGACCTGCGCCATCAACTCCAGCTCGACCGGATCTGCCGGCTTCTCCCGCGCGAACAAACCGCGCGGCGCTGCCACGAGCAACACCATCACCAGCGTCGTCGCCAATAACAGCAGGAGCTCCTGCGCTGTGATTCTCCCTGTCCACGTCTTCATCGCCCACCTCACCCATGGTCGGTTTCGTCTCGGTCAAAGTCCTCAGCGCAGGTTCGTCGCGCTGCGCAACATCTCGTCCGCGGTGCGAATCACCTTGGAGTTGATCTCGTAGGCGCGCTGGCTCACGATCATCGAGACCATCTCGTTGACGATTTGCACATTGGAGCCCTCGAGGAATCCCTGACTGAGCGCGCCGAGTCCGTCTGTTCCTGGGCTTCCCGTGCGCCCTTGCCCGCTCGCTGACGTCTCGCCAAAGAGCCCCCGGCCAAGGCTCTTGAGCCCTGCGGGGTTTGGGAAGTTGGCCAGCTCGAGCTGGCCAACCTCGATCTGGGTCGCGTCCCCTGGCAACGTCACCAGCACGCGCCCATCTCGCTCGACCGCGATACTCGTCGCGTCCGTCGGGATCGTGATCGAAGGCGTCAACTCCAGGCCGTCGGCGTTCACCAACTTGCCCTGCGCGTCCACCTTCAGGTTGCCCGCGCGCGAATACGCCAGCTCGCCGCTTGGCTGCCTCACCTGAAAGAAGCCCGAGCCTTCGATGGCGAGGTCGAGCGGGTTCTCCGTCGCCTCGAGGTTGCCTTGCGAGAAGTTCTTCTGTGTCGCGGCGGTCTTCACTCCGAGCCCGACCTCGACGCCCGTGGGCGCGCCGCCGTTGTTTGGATCACCTGCCGCGCGCACCTGCTGGTAGAGCAGCTCCTGAAACTCCGCGCGCGATGCCTTGAAGCCCGTGGTGTTGACGTTGGCGATGTTGTTGGCCGTGGTGTCGATCTTGCGCTGTTGCGCGTCCATCCCCGTGGCGGCCGTTTGCAGTGAGCGAATCATGAGCGTTCTCCTTGCATGCTTTGATCAGAGGCGATTGGCGCCAACAACCTGAATGGCTCGCTCGTCGAGCCTTCGGTGCGTTTGGATGAGGTTCTGCATCGCGTCGAAGTGGCGCTGGAGCGTGATCATTTCGGTCATGCTCCGCACCGGGTTGACGTTCCCTTTCTCGATCGATCCTTGCGTGATGCTGCCTGCGGCGGGCATCAGGTTTCGCGCGTTGGTGGTAAAGAACCCCGTGCCGTTTGGCTTGAGCGTGCGCGGGTCCTGGACATCCACCACGCCGAGCTGCGCGACCATCCCGAACGCGTCCCAGATGTTCCCCGACTCGTCGATCAGGATCTCTTCTGGCATCGCCTGGAGCTGGATCGGCGCGCCGCTGTCATCGAGCACAGCGCGCCCGTCATGGGTCTTGAGGTTGCCCATGTTGTCCATGCGCAACCTGCCATCGCGCGTGAGCGCGACCTGGCCTCCCTTTCCTCCCTCGACGCGCAAAAAGCCGTTGCCCGCGATGGCGACATCGAGCGGGTTTCCCGTCGCCTCGATCGCGCCGCCCGAGAGGTCGATGGCGACCTGCCCAGGACGCACCTGCGAGACCCCGCGCGTCGCGTCGACCATCGCCTCCTGGAAGGCCTGTCGCGTCTGGCGGTATCCGGGAGTGTCGACGTTTGCCAGGTTATGGCTGACTTGCTCGAGCTGATTTTGCCTGGCGATGGCGCCCGAGAGAGCGGTGTAAATGCCGTCACTCATTGCTCTTCTCCTTTGCCGCTGTTGCCCCCGAGGCGTTGGCCAACGAGCAGGACGAACGCACGCCGCAGCCTGCCCATCGCTTGCTCGTGCTCACAGAGCGCCTCTCCTCGCGAGATCCCCATCGCGCAAGCGATCTCTTCGATCGTCAGGCGCTCCAGGTATCGCAGCGCGAGCGTGATTTGCTCGCCGCGATCCAGGCCCCCGAGCGCCTCTCGCATCGCTCCCTTGATCAACGCGCCGAGCTCGCCAGCGCTCGCGCCTTCAGGGGTGAAGACGCGCGCTTCGTCCAGCGCTCTGGCGCGATCTTGATCGCTCAGGAGTCCGCGATTTGGATCTGTTGGCGGCTTCTCCATGCTCTTCTCGATGCTTTCCCTTTCCATTTCCACTCCTGGGACGTTCTTGCTCGCTCCGATGCGGATTTCGAGCGCCCACTCTCCCCGAGCAAGCCGCGTGCCAGTTTTGGGTTTTGTTGGTTATCTTGTTGTTTTGTGTGGGTTTTTGGCGATTGGTTCGGTTCGCTTTCGTCGCGCTGGAAGCTTTTGCCGAGCGCTCGGACTTCTTGCTCCGAGGCACCGGGCAAACTTTTCCCCGATGGCGTTTCAGGTGTGGGTTGTTTGCCACATGGGTTCTTTAGCTGCGCCTATCCCGCGCTAGACAGGCGGTTGTTGTCCGGGCAGAGTGTCCTGACAGCAACAGCTCGAGAAGCCACCGAGGCAAACGCTCCCCAACGCCAGGGCTCCAGGAGTGGTCGATGTCCCAAATGCAGTTGATGACGCGCCGTAGCTTCTGGCCGCTCTTCTGGGTCGCGTTCCTGACGGGATTTAATGACAACCTGTTCAAGCAGGGGCTCATCGTCTTGTTGACGATGAAGAGCCTGGAGCTCTTCGGGTTGGGATCGGACGTGCTCACGGCCATGAGCACGGTGCTGATCATGATCCCCTTCGTGTTGCTCTCTGCGACGGCGGGGCAGGTGCTCGATCGCGGCGTGAAGTCGCGCGCCATCCGAAAAATCAAGGCCGCCGAGATCGCCATTATGGGCCTTGGCGCCTATGGGATGATCACGCAGCGGTTCGAGCTGTTGATGCTCGTGCTGCTGCTCACAGGGGTGCAGTCGACCTTCTTTGGACCGGCCAAATACAGCATGTTGCCCGAGCTGCTCGACGAGGATGAGCTCGTCGGTGGGAACGCGCTCATCGAGATGGGGACCTTCCTCTCGGTGCTGCTCGGGACGATCATGGGTGGTGTGCTCGTCGGCGTGCTCGGCCTGGAGCATGGCCCTACAGCGCTCGCTGGCGCCATCATCACCGTGGCGCTCATCGGGTTTGTCATCTCGAGGTTTGTCCCGGACACGCCCGCGGCGAACCCGGAGCTGCAAATCGACTACAACCCGATCACCCCCAATGTGCAGATCCTCAGGGAGACCAAAAAGGACGCCCCTGTGTTTTTGAGCATCATGGGGCTCTCCTGGTTCTGGTTTTTGGGCACCGGCATCATGGCGGTGATTCCTGCCTACGCGGACAGGCTCTTCCAGGGCAACGAGCTCGGCGTGACCTACTTTATGGCGCTGTTCTCGGTGGGGATCGGGATCGGCTCGTTGCTTTGCGAGCGCTTTAGCAGGCATGGGCTCGAGCTCGGGTTGGTCCCCTTTGGCTCGATCGGGATGAGCCTGTTCTTGCTCGACCTCTTCTTTATCGGGATGCCGCCGATGGGCGAGCTGGCAGGAGCAGGCAGCGAGCCCCTGAAGATCCTCGCGTTTATGGGCACCTTCGCGGGGCTTCGCATCTCGTTCGACCTCTTTATGGTCGCCCTGTTCGGGGGCGTGTTCACCGTCCCGTTGTATACGATGGTGCAAGCCAATACGGGCGCAGACAGGCGCTCGCGCGTGATCGCGGGGCTCAATATCATCAGCTCGTTGTTTATGCTGGTCGCCGGTGGGATGGCGACGGTGATGCTCGCGCAGAAGATCGCGGTGCCTGTGTTCTATCTGGTCATCGCCATCATGAACATCCTCGTCGCGGCGTTTATCTACCGCCTGCTGCCGGTGTTTCTGTGGCGTTTCCTGGTGCTGCTCGTCACCAACATCGTCTACCGCTTCGAGGTCGATGGTCGCGAGCATATCCCCAGAGAAGGGCGCGCCGTGCTCGCGTGCAATCACCCCTCGTTTATCGACTTCACCTTCGTCGCGGTCGCGAGTCAGCGCCCGGCGCGCTTTATCATGCACTACTCCTACTTCGAGAAGCCGGGCTGGAAGTGGCTCTTCGAGCAGACGCGCGTGATCCCGATCGCCAGAAAGAGCGAGGACGAGAAGATCTTGCGCGAGGCGTTCGATCAGATCGCGCAGGCGCTCGAGGAGGACGAGCTGGTCTGCATCTTCCCCGAGGGGATGGTCTCGCGCGATGGCAACCTGAGCACGTTCCGCGAGGGCATCGAGGACATCGTCGAGCGCACGCCTTCGCCCGTGGTGCCGATGGCGCTCAAGGGGATGTGGGGGAGTTTCTTTAGTTACAAGGAGGGGGCGCCGATGACGCGACCGTTTCGGCGGATTCGCTCACAGGTCGAGCTCGAGATCGGGCAGATGATCCCGGTCGAGCAGGTCTCGGCGCGCGAGCTCGCGCACCGCATCGCCAGCATGGGCGGGTGGGATGTCCCGCGAGAGAACGAGGATCACTCCTCCTCGGAAGAGGAGTGATCCTCACCGCCGTCGCGCATGTGCTCTTCGATCGCTTCCAAAAACGCCGCCTCGTCCACGCTCGGGCCATCGCCATAGTTGACGTGCGCGCCGTTCTCGTCCCACGAACACAGCACCGTGCGCGCCACGCCATCGAGGCTCATACCGCGCTCGAGCGTGTAGTACTCCACATGCGGCGTGCCCTTGATTTCGGTGTCATCCTCGAGCTCGAGCACGATGCACACCATGTGCGCCTCGGCCACTTCCCTCGGAGGAGGCATCCTGATCAAGAGCGTCGGATAACCCGCGCAACGCACCGTCGAGACCTTGACGTCGTCGATGGCGAAGGCGGCTTTTCCCTCGTCATCGCAGCTCTCGCAGACCTGCTCCCAGATCCACTTCATCAGGTCATCGCGCCCCGGCGATGCCATCTCGGCGAAGAACTGCAAGGGGTCCTCGCGCGCGATCTGGCGCAACGCCACATGCGCCAGGACGTAATGGTGCGGGGTGGGAGCGGAGGGTTTGTTTTTGAATGGCCACCACATGGCAGACAACCTCTGTTAAGCCAGCTTCTTGTCGAGCGCGTTTGCCAGGTCAAAGCCCGTAGGCCACCTGGCGAGTTCATCAGAGTAACGAGTTGACCAGGTCAACATACTCCTGCATCGCGCCATCTTTCGATTTTCCTTTCACGTCAGCCCACGCGTCATACTTCGCGCGATCCTTGATCGCCAGGCGGCCAGGGCGCTTTCCGGTGACGTCCCCCTGAGACCCCTGCTTGTAGAGCGCGTAGAGCTTGAGGAGGGTGTCGTTTGATGGACGAGAGGAGAGCCCTTTGACGTCGACTGCGGCTTGCTCGAACTTTGCCTTGAGATCTTCTGACATCGATCCTTCCTTTGCTTTCTGGGTGTTGAATCGCTCGTATTCTGTTTGCGAGCGGAAGTGTGCCACGCAGCGCGCTCCACGACCAGCGCGGAGAAGGGCGAGTCGATTTGACAAGGTGTGTGCGTTCGCACATATTTTGTGTCGATAGCAAAGAGTGCATATGTCCACCCATCTCCAAACTCCTCGGCTGATAAGATGAAATACCACGCGCTCCTGGCTCTGCTCGCTTTTGCCTTGTTTGTGGGTTGCGAAAAGTCCTCGACCACACCCACCCAGAAAGAGACCACCGCCGTGGCGAGCGCAGAAGAGGCGTCTGAGACCACCTCCGATGCACCCGAATCAGCGCCCGCGCCCCCCGGCGAGCACGCCGCCGATTGCGCCGCACTCGCCGCACTCGATAAGATGGACCCTCGCACACCTGTGCCGCTGCAACCGATGATGGCCTGGCACCAAAAACAAAACATGCAGGAGCATCTGGTCGCCATCCAACGCATCACGGGAGGGCTCGCCAGCGAGGACTGGGACGAGGTCTCGAAGGCTTCCGCGTTGATCGAGTCCTCGCCGCAAATGGCCCAGATGTGCCAACACATGGGCGCGGGCGCGGAAGGGTTCACCGCGCTCGCGCTCGATTTCCACAAACGCGCCGACAAGATCGGCGAGGCGGCGAAGGCAAAGGATAAGAACGCCGTGCTTCAGGCGACCTCGCACACGATTCAGGCGTGCACAGGATGCCACGCCGCGTTCAAACAACAGGTCGTGGACGCCACCAGGTGGCAGGAAATCACTGGCTCGGCACACCAGCCCGGCATGCACCACGGTGGGCATGGCCACCACTGATTCTCAAGGGCGCGTGGAGGTCTCGTGTTAGCGACCCGCGCCCCCCGCGGCCTCACTATCGTTCGCCGCCGCCCCCCTGAATCTCGACCTGCGGTCTCGGGAGGGGGGCAGACCTGGCGTCGGGTGCTCGGTTTTTAGCCCACGGGGAGCCTTCGGATTTGGGGCGTGAGGATGGGAATGGATCGCATCCGACGAGGTGTTGCACGGCTCCAACAAGGAGTATCGAATGCTTTCACACCACGTCCACCAATCCACGGTCCTCGAGCTGCCATCATTTTTCTCGAAGGACTTTTGCGCGTCCTTTCTCCAGCGCGCGGCCGCCGCTGGTTTTGGCGAACAGGTTTTCTATGGCGATGAGACGCGCGAGCGCGCCGTGCTCGATTCCGCCGAGTTTGCCCAGGAGATCTGGGAACAATTGCCTGCTTTGCCCGATCTCGCCACGCTCTATGGCGCCGAGCTTCGCCCTGATCCTGATGTCGAAGAACTGGCATCCTTTCGAGCCGTGGGACTCAACGCCAGGCTGCGCTTCTATCGCTACTTCGAGGGCGCGAGGTTCTCTCGCCACCACGACATCACCTACGAAGCAGAACACCGCAGCTTCTTGACGCTCCTGGTTTACCTGAATGAAGGGATGACCGGCGGTGAGACCTGCTTTGATGATGCGTTGAGCATCACACCGAGGACAGGTTCCTGCGTCCTCTTCCCTCACGAGTTGATGCACCAGGGGAACCCCGTCACCGAAGGAACCAAGGTCGTCTTGCGCACCGATGTCATGTACGCCTTCCCCTACTGAGGTCTCGCGTTAGCGACCCGCGGTGGCCAGAACCCCCTGGGGCAGAATTTTTGCCACAGGTTTTCGGCGGTCTCTCGCGGGTATCAAAAATTCTGCCCCAGGGGGTTCTGGGCGAGGCGCTGGCGTGTCTTGAGTTGAGTCCCGCGGGGCGCGGGGGGCGAGCGCAGAGCGCCAAAAACTCAGCCTTCCTCGACCTCGCTCACAGCGCGACTCGCCAGGATGTGCTCGCGCGCTTCCTCAAGCGTGACGCGTCTGGTGCCGAGGTGGAGATGGAGCGGGTGGAAGTACTGCCCGGCGTGGACAGTGATGATGCCATCCTCGGTGAGCAACATGTTGTTCCACGAGCCGGTCTCTTTCCACTCCACGCCGCGTGGCGCGTTGTCTTCGCTGTCGAAGTAGAGGATGGCGCCGCCCGAGAGGCCATGGCTTCGCCATGGCCCTCGGTCGGTCTCGTAGCGCCCCGCCTGTTGTCTGGCGCGCCAGAGCTCGGGGTAGCGATTCATCGCCTCGTCATAGGTCGCCTCGAGCAGCAGGTCGCCCGTGCTCATGTCCCACTTGCGGAAGGTGTCGGATTTTCGGAACCAGGCGAGCAAGGCACCGTCGTCCATTTCGGTCGCGCCGTCGGCGTCCTCTTCGGTTTCGAATCGCATCAGCTCGGTGCCTGTGGTCATGTCCCACAGAATCATCGGGTCCTTCTTTGCGATCGAGATCACGCGGTCATTGCTCAACTTCCTGGCATCGAGCACCAACCCCTTGTGACCCTCGAGCGTGAGCTTGCATGCGCCGCTCCCCAGATCCCAGGCCTTGAGCGTCTTGTCACTCGACCACGAGAGCAACGTGTCGTCGTCATACCTTCGCACCCCCTTGACGAGCTTGCTGTGCTCGGTCAAATCGAGCGAGACATCACCTGTGCTCGTATCCCAGACCTTGATCGTCGCATCACTCGACCACGAGACCACGCGCCCATCCGGCAGCTCACGCGCGCCCTGGACGAGCTTCTTGTGCCCCTCGAGCATCTGCGAGCAGCTCCCGTCATTGACGTCCCAGATCTTGAGCAAGCCATCGCTCGACCACGAGAGAGCGCGCCCATCTGTGAGCTCCATCGCGCCCTGGATCTTCTTCTCGTGCCCTTCCATCTGCGCCAGGCATTCGCCCGTCTCCTGAGACCACACCCGCAAGGTCTGGTCCCCGGAGTAAGTGAGCAGCTTCCCTCCAGAGAGCGAGATGACCTCGTCGACCGACTTCTCGTGCCCCTGATAGACCATCTTCGGGTGCCCGGACTGCAAGTCCCACAACACCGCCAGCGCATCGCTCGCCCACGTCATCGCGCCATCTTCGCCCCAGCCCGAGTGCGCGTGAATCCAACCGCGATGGCCCACCGCCTCGCTGATGTTCTCCTCTTTCTCCCACTCCCACAGACGCATCGAGCCATCCCAGGACCACGAGAGCAACTGCTCGTTCTTAAGCTCCATCGCGCCGCGAACACCTGCGGTGTGACCTTCGAGCACGGCGATCAAATCCACCGTATCGTCCGCATTGATTTCCCAAATGCGCAGCGTGCCCCCACCAGACCAGGAGAGGAGCTCTCCCGTCGAGAGCTTGCAAGCGCCACGCACATACCCGGCGTGCCCCGAGAGCGTCTCGAGCTTTCGGTTCGACTCCATGTCCCACAAGATCAGGTCCATGTCCTTGGACCACGAGATCGCGCGCGTCGACGAGAGCATCAACACGCCATCCACCCAGTCCTTGTGCCCCTTGAGCTCCTTGACCTGCGAGCCATCCTCGTTCCAACGGATCAGCAGGCCATCCTTTGCCCAGGTAAGCAACGTGCCATCCTCGAGCGCCATCGCGCCCATCGGCGTGTCCGTGTGGCCTTCAAACGCCGCCAGCTCCTCGCCGTCGGTGATGCGCCACATCTTGACCATGTTGTCCATGTCCCAGGCCAACGCGCGCTCGTCATCGAGCAACAGCACACCGACGACCTCGCGCGTGTGCGTCTTCATCGTCACCAACGCTTCGCCGCCCTGATTGCTCCAGCGACGCAAGCTCTTGTCATCCGACCACGAGAGGATGTCTCCATCTGGCAACACCATCGCGCCGCGCAGCGGGCGCGTGTGCCCGGTCATCACCTCCAAAGGATCGCCCGTGTCGAGCGACCATGTACGGATACTCTTGTCCTCGGACCAGGTGACGAGTCGGTTGTCCTCGATCTCTGCGGCGCCGAGCACCGCCTTCTCGTGACCCTCCAACCTGTGGTGCTCCTCGCCAGTCTCGAGGTTCCAGACCACCACGCCACCATCACGCGACCAGGAGACCGCCTTCTTTCCATCCTCGATCAAACACGCGCCATCGACGCTCCCCTCGTGAGCACCGAGCGTGGCGAGCTCCTCGCCAGTGGAGAAGTTCCACAACCGCACGCTGTGATCGACGGACCAACTGAGCAACCTGTCCTCGGTGAGCACCTCGGCGCCCTCGATGCGATCCTCGTGACCTTCGAAGACACGCAGCGCGAAGTTCTCCTTGAGCTTTGCCGGGCGAGTGGGACGCCGCAACCAGAGCCAATCGTGACCTCCACCTTGCTCCATCCACGCCTCGGCGGCGTGGGTGACGGGGCTGTTGTCGGCGTGCTCGATGGCGAGCTGCAACAAGATCCTCGTCGAAGGCCAGCTCTCGCCAGTTCGGGCCAGGATGTGCGCGCGCTCCCTGAAGAACGCCTCCCACAATTGCAGGTGATCGCGCTCGGGACCGTTGGGCGTGCGCCGTGCAAGCTCGCCATACTCGACCACCAGGTCGATCACCGCGCTCGGCGGGAGTGATTCGAGGCGAGCATGGAGGTAGGCGTAGTTTGTAAGCCGCTGCCTTGCTTCAAAGAGGCCAGAGTCTCCTTGCAAGTCGAGCGCGTAGGTCGTGCCCCATCGGAAGAGGTGGTTTCGCAGGTTGCCCGCGGGCAGCTCCGCCCAGCGCTCCGAGCTGCGGTAGAGCAAGCGCTCCGCCTCGTAGACGGTCTCGGCGATGAGTGAAGCGGGGGGCGTCGCAGGAGCATCGGGTGATGCTGGCCTGCCGCCGATGTATTCGCGAAAGCTCTGGTGATAGAGCGAATAACCGAGCGTTCCTTCCGGCGTCGTCGAGGTTCGCATCAAGGATTGACCCACACGGAGCGCTGACTTCACGCGCCGCACATAGATCTCGTAGTCCTCGATCGTCGGCGTCAGGAGCGCCGCGATCGCGTGCGCATCGAGCGGCTCCTCGCTTCTGGCGAGCAGCGCCACGATCATGGGCAAATCACGCGAGACCGTGCTCAACCCGACGCGCTCCATCAACCCGTCGTAATAATCACTCAGGCCATCGGGCAGCTTGTCATCGTCCTCGACGGTGAGCGCGCCGACGCGCAGGTCGTCGAGCAACAGGTTCACATAGAGCGGCAACCCCTTGGCGCCCTCCACCACGCGCTCGACGAAGGCGTTGTGCACCTCGCCAGTGCCATCGTCTTCATCGCGCTTGAGCAGCGCGTAGCGCGCGTTACCCATCCCCTCGAGCAGCATCGCGCGGATATCCGGGGCGCTCATTACTGGCAGCCCACCAGGGAAGACGTGCTCGGCTTTGCCGTGGCGGAACTCCTCGTCGAGCCCGTGCTCCGGGCGACCACACATCACCCACACTGTCCCTGGCAGCGCGAACCTGTGCACCAACTCCAAAAAGCTCGCGTCCTGTTCGATGATCTCGTCGAAGTTGTCGATGATAATCCAGGCCGCAGGACGAGGCGCCTTGGGGTGTGGCGCCTCGAGTTGTTGGATCGCCTCGATGCGCGCTTGCACCGCGTCGAGCAACTCGTCGCCATCGAGCGTGGGATCGGGCGCGCTGGTGATCTTTTGCAGCGGCTCCCAACTGTAGAGCGCGGCCTCCAGCAACTTGAGGAACAACCTGCGGTTCGAGCGAGCGTTGCCGCCCCCGCCAAACTTGTGGAAGTAAAAACCACGGTGCTTGCCGGATGCATAATCCGAGGCCACGCGCGCCATGATCATGGACTTGCCGAGACCGGGACCTCCAGAGATCCAGCCGATGTTGGGGAGCTCCTCGTTGTAAGGATCGCGCGCCTTCATCCAGTTCTTGATCGTCTTGAGCTCGGCATCGCGGCCGATGAGATCCTGCGCGACCTCGCGCGCTTCCTTGACCGCATCGTCCCAGTGGACCCCCTCCACAGCGCTCAACGCATCCTGTGGGTCGAGCTCCTCGTCGAGGCGGAAGACACCGCGGAAGAACTCGACATCGAGCACCTCCGAGTGCGCCTCATCGCGACCGAGCGGCGTGTACGAGAGCCTGTCATGCGAGGCGCGCGTGAAGACCTGCGCGGCAGGGCCGCCCGGCTTGTCCTTGAGCTCACCGGCGGAGTCGATCATGTGGACCGGCTCGTAAATCGCGAGCGGGAGCAGCGGGAGCGCATCACCCGCATCCTCGTTCACGAGCCACGCGCCGTCGCGGTCGATCTCGACCGTTGGTGGAGGCTCGACCGGCTCGGGCTCGAGCCCGAGCAACTTGCTGGTTTGCCCGCTCTCGACCGCGATCACAGTGGCGGCCTCGGTCACGTCGATGACCTGTCTTAACAGCTTCGTGATGCCCGGCATGTGCGCAGCCAGCAGGGTCGAGGCGTGCTCCTGGCTCATGCCGCCGCCGTGGGCGACCTGGTTGCGCAGCATCAGCAGCGAGGTCTCGAGCGTGCCGCCGCGTCCCTCCGATGTGAACATCGGCTCGAAGACCTCTTCGTAGAGCTTGAACACGCGCGCGTCCAACCTCGCGTTGGCCGGTGGGTTGTTCGAGAGCTCGCGCAAGATCCCCAACCAACGCCCGAGCGTCGGGCGCTCGATGTCATCGCGGATGATCTTTGCGAGGCGCTTGGGGACGGTCAGATCGTTTGCCGCCAGGACCTCGGCCAGCGCGACCGCAACAGCCCAACGCACGGCCAGCTCGGCGGTGTCCGTCAACCAGTGGAGCTTGACGCGGGGGTGATCCTCGGCGCAGAGCGCGTGCCACGGGTGCGCCAGATAAGTCGGCATGCGCGCGGCGTCCAGGCCATCCGGGTAAACCACCTGCTTCTCGGCGCGCGCCTTGTCTCCGACAAAGGCCACGATCGCATCGAGGATCGCCTTGCGGTCGGCGAAGCGCTTGATGCCCAGACCATCTCGCAGGTCATCGTGGGTCAGCTCCCCGAGGTGCTCGAGCTCGACCTCGTTCTGCTCGAAGGCGTCGGCGAATGTGTCCAGTTGGTGATTGGTCAGCCAGGCGCGAATGTCCATCGTCTCACTCCCTTCACAGCGCTGTGTTTGAGTCGCACCTACATAACACGTGGTGAAGAGGGCCGCGAGTGAGGAGCGATGCATTCACCCGGTATACGAGAATCCCCACAAACGGTGGTGCCAGAGATCGCGCTGGGTTAGAGTCTGCGTGTCAATGAAAGGACTTCTCCCGAGTGAGGTTTCGGAGCGATGAAGCGCGAGCTCTTCTCGACCCTGGGGTGTGTTTTTACGGGCGCGTTGATCGCGATCTGGGCGCCGGGTTGTGGTCTTGGCACCCAGGTTTGCCAGCCCAACACACGCACCACCGATTGCGATGATATCGACCTGCGCGTGCAGCAGGTCATGCAGGATCACTGCGTCCAGTGTCACTCGGACCCTCCCACGGCGGGCGCTCCGGGTGGTTTTCGACTCGATGTCTACGAGGGCAACAATGGCACGCAGTCCAGGATGGCGCGCGTGCTCGCCAGATCGCTCGATGGCACGATGCCGCCGCCAGGACTCCCCGCGCTCGACGAGGCGGATCTCGAGACCTTGCGCAGCTGGGACGCCTGCCAGTGCAACGAGCAGCTCTCTTGCCAGGGCGAGGACGAGTGCTTGCCACAAGGGCGCATCGACGTCTGCGTTCCGCCCGCCAGTGGCGCGGTCGCAGGATCGATGTCGTGCGCAGAGGATGAGGATTGCGAGCGAGGATACTCCTGCGTCGATCCTCACGGTCAGGGTCTGACCTGTCTAAAGAGGTGTGATCCCGATGTGTGATTGGCGATGGATAACCTTGATGTTGTCGGCGTGTCTGCTCGTCGGCTTGTATTCGCCTCGCGCCGAGGCGACGCCGTTTTATGCGATGAACTCGGCGAACACATGCGACACCTGCCACGTCGAGCCGATCGACTGGGCAAATCCTCCCACCGCGCTCGAGCGCGAGTGCACGCTCGATTGTCAGAGCTGCCACATCTCGCCATCAGGTGGCGGGATGCGAACCCAGATGGGCAAGTACTTCGCCGCCGAGCGACTCTCCATCTGGGGGCGTCGCCCGAGCAACCATGGCAAGAATCCTCCCACCCCCGAGAACGAGCGCAGGCGCTACAACGCCCTCTACTTCAACCCTGATACAGGCGCCTATCAAGGGGGTTGGCTCGGAGGTTGGGCGCCGGGAGATATGGACTACCACGAGGACGAGAAGCGCTTCGGGTACTTCAAACCCGAGCCAGGGATCATGGCTGGCGGAGACCTTCGCCTGATGATGGTCGTCCCCACCGAGCAAGACTCCGAGCGCCAGGTCGCCGCCTTCCCGATGCAGGCGCAGGCTTATGTCGCGGTGAAGTTTCTAAAGAAGCTCACCGCCTACCTCGATGTCGGGTGGCAAGGTTCACAGAGCGGGATCGGCGGCAATGGCGATGAAGAAGCGCTCGATGTGATCCAGCGCCGATTGTGGGTGCGCGAGGCGTTCATCATGGCAAACCGCTTGCCGCTGATGTCGTATGTGCGCATCGGTCGCTTCGCGCTGCCTTATGGGTGGAGGTTGCCCGATCACACCGCGTACATTCGCCGCGGCAAGTTCGACCAGTTTCGCCAGGGCTACGGCGCCGAGGTCGGCTTCGCGCCAAACTTCCCGAGCGGCATTTATCCGTGGGCAAACCTCGCGGCCTACCGTCAGGGGATCGAAGGTTGGCCAGGAGAACCCGCCTCGACGCGCGGTGGTTGGGGCGTATCAGGGCAGGGCGGGTTAAAAGAGCTCGGTTACACCATCGGGCTCTCGTTCAACGCGCAGGCCAATGACGACGAGACGACCGAGTACATGGTCGGCCCGATGTGGGGCGTGAACTTGCACCCGACGATCGCTTACGCTGGCGAGTTCGACTACCGCAGGCAGGTCTTGCCGGGCTTTGTCGTGCAGTCGATCTTTACCTACCAGGAGGTCCAGTACATGGGCTTTCGCGGCGTGATCCCGAAGGTGCGTTACGAGGGGATGGACCCGAACGTGGTGATCATCGATGACCACTTGCACCGCGCGATGGTTGGCGTCGACGTGATGCCTCACCGCGCCGTCGAGGTCGAACTGGCCTGGCGTCACCAGTGGGCGTTCGATCGCGCGAACTCCTCGGAGCTGTTGCTCCAACTGCACGCGATGTTCTGAGTGAACGGCTTTTGAAACAACCTACAAAACACCATCGCCACCGCACACGAGCAAGGCTTGCAGGGGAAAGGGGACTTGCCACCGTGGGGGATACGGTCTATCAAGTGCGATGCGCAAGAGATTGAAATCAATGGGCGCGCTTAGTGCGGCCTGGCCATGGAGACTTGTGATGAAACTCGATATGTTCCGCGTCCTCACCATCGGTGTGATCGCCACCTCGCTTCTTGTCACCACCGCGTGTGAAGAGAAGAAGGCAGACAAGCCAAAAGAAACCACCGCCGCGACCACCGCGCCCGCAGAGACCACCAAGCCTGCAGAGACGACCGCGCCCGCAGAGACCACCAAGCCCGCAGACGCCAACGCGGCTGGTGGCTCGACCGAGCCCGCCGAAGGCGGCGGCCTCTGGGTCAAGAGCGACACCTACAAGGTCAAGTTCCGCATCCCTGATGATTGGAACGTCAACATCGAGAAGGACGGCATCTCGGCGACGGATTCGGACGAGACGACCACCGTCGTGCTCGTTGGCTCCGAGTCGCACGGCATGGTCCAGGCCGCCGTCCAGGATGTGCAGAAGAAGGTCAAGATCGAGGACGCCAAGATCGAGAGCACCAAGCAGGTCGTGATCAACGGCTTCGCAGGTCAGAACGTGCGCGGCACCGCCGTGCTCAAAGCCTCCGAAGAGGACGGCATCGATCAAGAGATCCAGTTCGTCGCCTACAACTTGCGCGTCAACAAGGACACGGTCGTGACCATGATGATCTTTAGCGAGGCCGAGATGTACGAGGCCAAGAAAGAGATCATCGAAGGGCTCGCGCAGACGCTCACCAAGGGTTGAGTTGTCCTGATAACAGCGGCCAGGAAATAGACGGGGGTGGGGTCTGGTTGTAAGCAGCCCCACCTCGCTGCCTGTTGTCTTGCAAAGTTCGAGGACCCAAACAAAGAGAGTCAGATCATGGCCGAGGCCGAGACTTACCAAAAGATGAAGTCGGATATGAAGGACGCGATGCGCGCCCGCGATGCAGAGCGTCGTGACACGCTCCGCATGCTCATCTCCGTGCTCAATAACAAGAAAATCGAGATCCAGCGCGACCTCACCGAGGAGGATATCCTCGGCGCCCTCTCCACCGAGGCCAAGAAGCGCCGCGAGTCCGCGCAAGCCTACCACGACGGCGACCGCCCCGAGCTCGCCGCCAAGGAAGAGTCCGAGCTCGCCATCATCGAGGATTACCTGCCAAAGCAGCTCTCCGATGACGAGGCGCTCGAGATCGTCAAGCAGGCGATCGCCGACACCGGCGCCTCGACCAAGCGCGACATGGGCAAGGTCATGGGCAAGGTGATGCCTGCCTTCAAGGGCCGCTACGACGGCTCCAAGGTCAAGGATCTCGTCCTCGGCCAGCTCGACTGATACGAAGCTCTTCAACGAGCAAAGAAAAAGGGCCAGTGAGAAATCACTGGCCCTTTTCTTTTGCCTTCATCATCGCAACATATGCGGTGATCAGTGGTGCATGTCGCGCGTGTAATTCGGGATGCGGAAGTTCACCGGGCGCAGCATGTCAAAGATCTCGAGCGTGCACTTGAGGCCAGAGGAGGGGAAGTTGATGTGGTTCTCCTGGAACTTGGCCAAAAAGAGGATCGGGTCGCCCGCGCGATTGTACCCGAGCTGGACGAGCGTCTCCTCGGGGATGAACTCATCACGCGAGAGGTAGATCGGTTCGGCCAACACGTAGAGACCCTCGTCCATGAGCTTGACGAGCGTGTCCACGTACTCGGGCTCGCGGATCAAGTACCCCTTCTCGTGGAAGATCCAGCGGTTGGAGCCGTTGGTCGCTGGCAAGAGCAGCAATGGCGGCCCTTGCTGCGAGTGGTTGTGGAAGTAAACGAGCAAGTTCTCGCGGACCCACTCCTCTTTGCCAGGCAACGGAGCCGTCGTGCGGTAGATGCCGCATGGCGGCAGTTGCTTGTACGAGCCTACGTCAGTCATCGGATCTGGCCCTTTTCCTTGCGAGGGTTCATTCGGAAGTGGCCCTGGCCACATCATGACAAGCGATATGAACAGGGACACACCAGGGTTTCAAGGATGAAATTGCGCGGTGAGCGATCAACCGCCGCCGCGACCGCCGCTCATCCGCTTGGTGACGATGTTCTTGGCCTGACGCGAGATCTGGTGTGAGACGTTGCGGTTCTTCATCACCTGGCGCAAATCATTGGTGCGCAGGTGGTTCAAGAATCCCATCGAGTCTGCCATCGGCGTCTTCGGGTTGTTCACCAGCGAGAGCATGATGTCGTAGTGGCGCGTCCACTCACGCGAGTTCGCGAGGTAGCGGATGACGCCATCGGGCATCGACTTGTTGGCCGCGATCTTTTTCATGTCCGAGTACTTGAGCCTGGGGCTCTGGATGGCGGCCATGTGAATCAAACGGTTGGCCTCGCGCACGAGCAGGTTGGCTGCCTCGCGGCTTCCCACCGTCGCCAGCCTGATCTTTTGCGCGATGTTCATCGACTGGAGCCTGGCAAAGAGCGGCCTGTTCTCCTCTTCGGCCTCCTTGGCCTGGCGCTCCTCACGCTCGCGCTTGAGCTCGAGCTCGCGGCGAGTCATCTGGGCTTCTTCTTCTTCCTGCTTGGCGAACTCTTCCTCTTCCTTCTCCGCCTTCTGCTGCTCTTCTTGCAGGAGTGAGGCGAAGTCCTCGCCACCTTCGGCGTTGGTGCCGAGATCCTGGCCGCTATCGAGCGCGCCTTGCAAACCTGGCAGGCCAGTGAGCTTGACCTGGTTGCGTTGCGCCAGATCGATGAGCTTGTCGATCGTCGCCATGCGCGCGTTCGGGTTCTGGTAGAGGTTCTCCAGAATCACCGGGCTGCGCAAAATACGCACCTGGTTGTTGGCGATGATATCGCAGGTGTTCGAGTTGACCGTCATCGCCAGCGCAGCGACCGTCAAGTCATCGGTCCCCTTGTTCAGCAGGATCGCTTCGATGATCTCGTTGTCGTCGCGAAGCTCGGCGATCCAGTCGAGGACGCTCGCAGGTTGCTCGGCCTGGAGGCTTGGCAACAAGACCTGCGGCGGCATCTGCTCGAGCGCGCCGGTGGCCTCGTGGCTGACGTTGTTATCCGGGTCCAGGCTTAACTGGTAGAGCACCCGCACGGTAAATTCAGGAGGGCTCGGCACCATGCCGCGCGCCGCCATCATTTTCAGGGGTGGAGGCGACTCCGGCTTGACGTGATTTTGCAGATTTGGGGGGAAGCTCGATGGATCGAGCGGTGTCCTCTCAAATTTGGTCGGCATGGCGTCTTTTGTTCTCGCTGATTTGAAATGATTGGGTCCAAAGGTTCTCTCTATCCTCTATCAACAGGCGCACGAGCGCAAGGTCACCGAAGCGACCCTGATGATCCTCGACGACGCATTCGCCGCCAGCCGCCAGCGACGCACCCGACAAGCAGCAAGAGCAGCGACTCGCCCCGTCGCGAGGGCGGCGCAGGGAGTTGTCTGCATCCACAACCCTCATCCTCACCGCCGTCCCCCATATCAGGCGCGCTGCCCATATCTTCGCCGGATGAACCACCCATATCGAGACTCGAGCCCATGTCCATATTGTCCGGGGGCATCATCTCGTCGGGCACCTCCTCGAAGTCGAGCGCGTACTCGTGCAACCTCGCGCCAGCGTCGTCCCAGGCAAGTAACTTCAACCCACCATCTTCGCCGTCAAGGATCGCGATCGGTGTGTAGGGGGTAACGTTTGCCAGTGATGTCACGCCAAGTTCCTGACCGTTCGATGTGAGGACCACGCGCGCGAACAGCTCCGCGCCTGTGGAGTAGAGCACCATCGTGTGCGTATCTCCGACCCACATCCCGAGCGGTCTGCCGAGCATGTAAGTCAGGTTGTCGAACTGCACTTCCGGGCTCCATTGCCCCTCCCAGAGCACGAGCCCTTCATCGTCCACTGATGTGATGCGCGTGTCGGCGTCCGCGTTGCTGTTTGGCGTCCATAAAAGCGTCAGGCGCTCCTCTGGCCCATAGACCATCCCGGTCACCACGCGATCCTCCCAGCTGACATCATCCGGCTGGAAGAACGCGATCCGGTTGCGCCCATTGTAACTGTAGAAGAACGCGCCCTGATCGCCCGACGAGTACAGATAGAGCAGGAAATATCCGTCGGTCACGCGCGTTGCCGCGCCTCCGACGATTCCGATCGCGTTCTGTCCAAACGTTTGCCCCGTCACCGCGAGGCGACCTGTGTTGACCTCGACCACGTGCGCCTGCGTGACGCTCTTTTCGGTCGGTCCGATGATGAGCTTTCCATCCGTGAACGCCAGCAACTTGTTGAACTGCGCGCTGTAGGTCATCGCCGGGTTTGGCTGCACATAAACGCCAAGAAACTCACCCGTGCCACCATCTGCCTCGCTCTTCGCGTCGACGAGTGTCTGGTCGTCGATGGCCCACCGCACGTTCCCTTCCGCGTCCACATAGGCGGTGAAACCAGTCACCTGGCCTTCGAGCGCGGTGGGGTCTGCGCCGCGCAAGAAGAAGCCCTCGTCGTTGCTCTCGATCCCCAGACAAACCGTCGCGCGGTTGTTGTGCCCGTACGTGAACGAGGCCGCCGCCATATCCGAGACGATCACGACCTCACAGCGCGTGTTCGCGTCACTCCCCGTGGTCGCCGCCAGTACGGTGGTCCCCTCGCGCGTCGAGCGAATGACCGCCGAGCGAGGATCGAAACCTTCTGGCGAGTCGTAGCTGCGGACCTCGCGAGGGTTTAACTTCACGCCAGCCATCGCGACCTCGGGTGCGCTGACGAGGATCACAGCAGCGATCACGCCTCTGGCGCAGAGCGTATGGGTCATGTGGCGTCTGGAGTGGGCGTCGAGGGTTCGCGTTGGCATGGCTTGCTCAGCGGCAAAGGGGCAGCATCGAAAGAGGCTCGAAGATAACAAAAAACGGCGCCCCTTCAAAAGAGGCGCCGTCTTCGCGTTTATTCGCCGCGATGGCGAGGGATTACTGCGCCGCGCCTTCTTCGCGGTACACAGGTGCCCAGCCGTCGGTGCTCTCGAAGATGCGGATGCACTTGATGGTGCGGTCTTCGCAGAGGTTGAACCAGTGCCAGGTGTTCGTCGGGACGACGAGCAAGTCGCCAGGGTGCACCTCGACGTCAAAGACCTTGTCGTCTTCGCCGTGGATGGTGAAGATCCCGCGACCGTCGACCACGAAGCGGACCTCGTCCTCGGTGTGCAGGTGCTCCTTGTCGAACTTGTTCAACATCGCGTCCAGGTTGGGCGTGTCGGGGAAGAGCGCGATCACGTCCGCGCTCTTGTAACCACCGCGCTCCTTGAGCGCGTTGATCTCATCCGAGAACACGCGCAGCACGCGCTCCTGCTCGGTCTCGCCATCTCGCACGCCGCCATCGGCGTCGAGCTTGTCGATGTTCCAGAACTCGTAGTCGATGCCGTAGTTGTTGACGAACGACTTGATCTGCTCGGCGTCGGTGAGGACGGTGTCGCTGTTGTGCACGCGAAGCTCTGCCATGACTGCTCCTTTCTTCTCTTTCAGGCGCCGAGGAGGGATCTTACCACCGCGACGCCAGGTCTCTTTGCGATTATGTGAATCACGCTCGAAATTTGTACCAACATCGTCTTCTCTGCCCCCCTCGCTCCTTCGCTATTTTAGCGATCTTTGGCGCGATCGGCTTCGCAGATATTACGGTGCGATATCTTAAACAAACGACGCCAAAAGACAAGGGGAGGGCGCTGGCGCGAAACCTCAGAGTTGGAAGATGAGGAACTTCAAGATGGCCGAAATCTCGGGGCTGATCGGGGTGCCCTCTGCGTGGTTGTGGAAGGCGGTGAAGGCCATCGAACCACCCGAGGATGGGTTCTTGTAGGTGATCAGCAGCGGCGAGTTGTTGAGCGTGCTGCCAGATGACGAGCAGTTGCTCGGGGAGGCGCACTGCTTGGCGTTGCCGCTCAGGTGGATGGTGGTCGCGGCGTCAGCGCCAGCGACCATGACCCACTGGGTGTTGACGACGTTGTTGGCGGGGTCTTGCGGGAAGTCGATGTTGACCGTGTTCTGACCGAGCAACATCTGGAGCTCCGGCGAGTTGACCGAGGCGTTGATAACTTGCGGCGCGTAGCCCTGGCGAGCGCCGGTCTCGGTGTCCGTGCCACCCGCTGGCAGGAAGTCGAGCACGTTCGGGAACGGTTGCTCGATGAACATGAACGCCCAGTCCGAGGTGTAGAGGCTGCCGCCCCCCTGGTAGTACTGTTGCAGGTTGCTCACGATCGTGGCGATATCGCCCGCGTGGTCTCGCTTGAGCAAGTCCCAGAGCAGGCCACAGTTGATAAAGATGATGTCGTATTGGCTCATGCGCGCAGGATCGAGCAAGAAGCTGCGCGAGTTGTTCAGGCCAGCCTGGTCGTTGACGATCCCGAAGAAGGGGTCCACGCCTTCGCCGTCGTTCCCTTCGACGGTGTAGTCCAGGCTCAAATCATCGAGGATACCCTCGATGTCATCGAACACACCCTCGAGCACCGCGATTTTGACCGAGTCCGCCTCGAGGCAGTACTTCGACGCCTGACGCGTGAGGTCGGTCTCTTCCTGATCACGCACCAATACCTGGAAGTCGCGCGAGAAAGAACCGGACGCGATGGTGACCGTCTGCAAGCCGCTCGGCACGTTCTCGATGCGGTAGGTGCCATCGCCAGCGGTGGTCGTCGTCAGCGTGAACGGCGCGTCGCCATTGGCGCAGTCCGTGCCCGTGATCGTGATCGTCGCCGACGCCAGAATATCACCGCTCGGAGCACACGCGCGCCCCTTGATCACGCCCGCGCCACAGACCTCCGTGTTGGTGTTGTTGCCGGGTGTGGTGTTGTTGCCAGGCGTCGTATTGTTGGCTGGCGTCGTGTTGTTACCAGGCGTTGTATTGTTCGCGGGCGTCGTGTTGTTGCCAGGCGTCGTATTGTTCGCTGGCGTGGTGTTATTGCCCGAGGTCTGGTTGTTCCCGCTCGTGGCGTTGTTGGCCGTCGCGTTGTTGCCCGAGTTCGTGTTCGGAGGCGTGATCATGTTGGAGGGGTTCTCCGCCACACACTTTGCAAGAATGGGATTGTAACGCTCGCCCTCGGCGCATTGATCTCCGCCCATGGTGGTGGAGTTGTTTGTTTGCGCGTTATTCTCCATAGTGTCGTCTGAGCAGGCGGCCTGCATGCCCACAGAGCACAGGAACAAGAGCGCCAGTAACAATCCCATTGAACGTTGCATATATGTCTTCATGATGATCAACCTCTTCGTACAGACACACACCGCGCGTGCCTCGAGCAAAATTTCGAACGCAGCGGGCGACCTTAGCACATTCCCCTACATCGCTTCAACAATTCGTCACAGACATGTTAGCAATGTATTTCAAAGACTTCCAATCTTGCTCGCGGCCTCGCTTGTAGGAACCATCGGGTGCTCGCGCAACGACGAGAATCCACCCGAAGAACCTCCGATCATCATCATTCCGAACAACCCTGGCGACGACATGAGCGCGCCGCCTGATATGACGTCGATGAACACCGCTGATATGGCGGGTGATCTGGGTCTTCCGATGCCCGATTTCGGCGGTGGCGGGACGCGGTTTGTTTGCATGCCCGCCAAACCGTGGAGCGCCGCGCAGGAAGTCCCTGCGTTCGCCAACAGGACCGCCGAATCAAACCTCGAGGCGCTGGCCGCCGAAGGGAGCCGCATCTCGGGGGTGGACTTCGACGGCGATGGCGACACCGATCTGATCCTCCGTCGCATCAACGCACCCGCTGGCGATGACTTCTCCCCGGATGGCCGCCGCACCGTCTGGTTGCTCGAGAACCGTGGCGATGGAACCTTCGAGGACGCGACCCAAACCAGCGGCTTTGTCACACGCCGCGATGGCCAGCAAGACCGAGGGCGTCCCATCGAAATCGCAGCCTTCGCAGACATCGACAATGATGGCGACCTCGACGCGATCACCACCACGCTCGAGCCTGCCGCCGATAACTTGAGCCCTGAAGGCGCCGAGGTCGTCCTCAACACCGGCAACGGCACCTTCGCGCTCTCGCCGCTCGAGAAGCACGACCTCCGCTTGCCTGACGGACGCCCCAGCATTCGCAGCGGCGTGATCTTCACCGACTTCGACCGCGATGGGTTCATCGATGTCTTCATCACGCACGGCTCTGGCTCTGATGGCCCGGAACAGGATCACCTCTTTCGCGGCGATGGCCAGGGCGGCTTTATCGACGTCACCGATGACCTCGGCCTGATCACCAGACCGTGGATGAGCCTTGCCGACCTGAACAACGCGAGGGCGCACACCAACTCCTGGGGAGGCAACGCTTGCGACCTGAACAATGACGGTTGGCCCGACCTGCTCAGCGCGTCTTATGGACGCGCGCCAAACCACCTCTGGCAGTCGAGCATCAACCTCCAGGGGCGCACCTTTATCAACCGCTCGATCGACTCCGGGTACGCCTTCGATGAACAGACGGACTGGACCGACAACGAATCGGCGCGCTGTCACTGCATGCTCAATCCAGGGGACGATGACTGCGCCGGGGTGCCCGATCCAGTTATCCGCTGCCAGGCACAGACCGATGCGTTTCGTTGGCAACACGACTTCGATCGCTTCCCCTTCCGCCTCGGCGGCAACTCCGGGACCACCGTCTGCGCCGACATCAACAACGACGGCAACCTCGACCTGTTGACCTCCGAGATCGTGCACTGGGATGTCGGCTCATCGAGTGACCCGAGCCAGATCCTCTACAACAAAGGAGAGCCCAATGTCGCCTTCACGCGCCCCGGCAACGATGTCACCGGGTTGTTGAAGTCACATGGGGACTCGACCTGGGATGATGGGGACATCACCGCCGCTGTTTTCGACTTCGACAACGACGGCAGGCTCGATATTTACATCGGATCGACGGATTACTCGGGCACCCGCGGTTGGTTGTATCATCAGCAGGAAGACGGCACCTTCGAGGACGTCTCTATCAAACTCGGCATCGACCACAAGAGCAGCCACGGGCTCGCCGTCGCAGACTTCGACAATGACGGCGACCTGGATCTTGTCGCGGGCCACTCGCGCAACCGCTGCTCCACCGGAGATCACTGTTACGAGCGCGCGCACGCGCGCTACTTCGAGAACCTCGTGGGCAATCAAAATCACTGGATTCAACTCGACCTCGAAGGCGCAGAAGGCACCAACCGCGCCGCCATCGGCGCGCGCGTCGAGGTCCGCGCTGGTGATCTGCTCCAGGTTCATGAAATCGATGGAGGTCACGGTCACTACGGCATCCAGCACGATATGCGCGCCCACTTCGGGCTCGGAGATGCCTGCAAGGCCGAGGTCACCATCTATTGGCCTGACAGCCAGCGCACCAGCCAGACCTTCACCGTCGACGCGGATTCCCGTTACCGCGTCGTTCAGGGAGAAGAGCCTCGCAAGTTCTCCGAGAGTCAGGAGTGAACGTGGAGCAAGAACCTCCTCGCCAGTCGCCAGAACAACCTTCGGAAGATGCGTTCATAAGACCCGAACAGGAAGAACTCGGCATCCTCCTCCCGTCAGATCCTCAGATTCAGTGCGGCGAGGAGGCCGACGCCGAGGAGTTACTCGCCGCGCGCCTGGAGAACTTCAAGCTGCGGTGGGATGCGCTCGGAGAGCTCGATGTCGAGGCGTTGCTCGCCACCATCAAGGAGGGCATCGCCGAGCACCCGAGCGAGCAACGCGAGCTCCTGATTACCTGGATCGCCATTCACACAGGGCTCGCGCGTCGCAAGGTCAAGCCGAGGAACATCGAACGTGGCGCCTTGCTCTGGGAGCTGCTCGACCCCAAAAAGTTCGCCGCGCTCAGCGATGGCGCGCATGACGCGATGTGGGCCATCGCGCGCTCGACCTACTCCAACCGCCCCACGCTCCATCCGTTGGCGGCGACCGCCACGCTCGCGCTCTGGCGTCATGGTGGCGCGCATCACGAGCAAGCCAGAGAGCTTCTTTCGGGCAGAGGACTCCCCGATGACCTGGACTGGTTGATCCAGCTCGTGCGCCGGTTGGAGGTGCTCGATCGCAAGAGGCCCGTCGAGGGCTGTGATCTGCTGTCGCTGGCTAAAATCCAACTCGAGAGCCACTTCTGGAACGCGAGCGCGTTGCTCGCTGGCCTCTCCTTTGTCAACCGCTATGGTCGCTTTAGCCCAGGCAAGGCCGCGCGCTCGCTGGAGCAAGCGTGCGATCGCGTCGCTATCGAATACCCTCATCGGGAGGCGGCCTGGATCGAGGTGATGAGTGACGCGGTGCTCGGCGGAGAGCTCGATTATCCCTGGGTCGAGCGCGTGATGGAGGCCAGCATTCGCCTCTCCATTTCCAATGAGACGCGCGAGCGCGCTCTGCGCGCTCACCACACCAGGAGACCTTACGAGGCGGATCACGAGCGCCTGTTCGAACTCTACGCCGCGCCCGCCGAGACATGGAGCCGCGCCAGAGAAGGGCGCCGACCAGCAGATTATCTGTTGGCCGAGGCAAAGCGCCTCGAGACGGACAACCCCACGCGCGCACAACGTCTGCTGGAGCTGGCGCTCGTCGAGCGCGTGCTCGGCACGCGCGGTGTGACCGCGCACCGCAAGATCAAGCGCGCGCTCGAATCACTCGACCTCGACACCGACGCCATCGCGCTCGAACATATCACCCGGTTGCTCGGGTTCTACGTCAAGAACTACGAGATCGAGCCATGCAAGGCGCGCTTTGTCCATCAATGGAGCAAGGACGATCGCATTCGCTCGACGCTCGATGCCGACGAGCTCGAACTCTACCTCTTGATCGGAGATTACGAGCGCGCCTTCCAACACCTGACGTGCAAATACGATGGCGTCAAGCTGCACCACGCAGACAAGCACGCCGCCACACGCGTCAAATACTTCATCGAGAAGCGCGTGCAGCCCGGCAGCATGACGCGCATGGTCGATATGGCCTTCTCTCCTGTGGAGTGGATCGGCGCGACCATGGGCGATATGCGCCTGATCCACCACGCGGTCGAGCGCGGCTTGCTCGTCTTCGAGGCGCGCATCAACTCACAGGATCTTCGCGAGTCTGTCCTCGACGAGTTCCGCCACAGCGGCGCGCCCATCGATCACTTCGAACAGATCGGCAACCTGAGCATCGACCACGTCGAATCACTCCTTCATAACAGGCGCAACAAACGCCTGCTGCTCGGCGCGCTCGCTGGCGGTTTGTCCGGTGGGTTGGCGCCGCTCGGTTGGGGAGTGATCTCGCTCGCGGACATTCCCGTGATCCTCGGGATCACGGCGGACATTTGCGGTCGCTTCTGCTGGTACTACGGGTTTGACCCGAGAGAAGAGCGCGAGCTCCCGATGGAGATCCTCGCGGTGGCGCTCGGAGGATCGCGGCCTGCTGCGATTCATCCGATGTTGCTGCGCCAGAACCTGCGCGAGTTCGCGGTACAGAAATCACTCATGGTCGGTGCGCTCGCCAAGGGCGCGATCAACCAGGCAGCAGGCCGCGCCATTAACCAACTCTTCGAGGCGCAGCTCTCTCCACGGCTTGCCACCCGCGCGCGCGACATCGCGCGCCGCGCGGTGCAACGCAACTTCGAACAGCGCGCCGTCAACGCCGCTCCTGGCAAGGCGCTCCCCTGGGTCGGCGCGATCCTTGGCGCCGCGCTCAACGCGGCGCTGATCTACGACCTGTGCGAGGCCGCCCAGGCCGTCCTCACCGATCGTTTCCTCGAGCGCAAGTACCCGGATTGGCCCCGACAGTTCGAACTCGCCGCTGCCAAAATGAACGCGCCATCCCCATCCTCGACCGAAGAAGAGTGACCGTGGCGCTCGACCTCCAAAACAACGCGGCAGCTCGCTGAACCAGACTCACCCATATCTTTGGCGCCTCACCGCGCCAGCCTATATGCCTTTGTTGTAAACCTGTCGCGAGAGCATGGGCTCGCAGGTTAGCTCACGACAGGTAACCGCGAGGTCGCGAAGCTAAAAGCCCTCGAGGGTCGTCAGCCCATCCAGATCAAAGAGCGCTTCCATCACCCAATCACGCGCGACGCGGGGCACCTCGCAGTGTCCCACCTCGGTGGACTCGACAAGTTCGGGCGGGCTATCCGTGGTCGTGAGCGTGGTGTCGAGGCGCGAGATGTTGATGTCTTTGCAGTCCATCCCGGAGGGGCAAATCGGAGGCAGCCCACGGTAAGGTCCTCCCGGCGCAAAGCTCGAGCAGTCATCTTTCGGGGACGCGGATTGGCGCCAGACGCGCACCTTGTCGATGTTGTTTGGCAACGTGAGCGTGGTGTTTGGCTGATAAGGATCGAGCATCAACAACCGCGTCACCCGGCGGTGTGACACCGCGACGCGCTCATCTCGCCCGAGCTCTCTCGTCAACTCCACCGCGGTCGGGCCGCCCCAGGAGAACGTGATCAGGTTGATCTCGCAGAGGTCATCCTGATCGTCGACCTTCCCATCCGTGTTGGTGTCGAGCGCGCCAAACAACTCCGGGTAAATCGTGCGCTGTGCGTTGTCGATGAAGCTGTCAAACGACTTGTAGCACCCCTCCAACTCGCAATCTTCCAACAACCCAGGGATCGGCTCGTACTCGCAGATGTTGTGGAAGTATGCGTTCGAGCCAGAGTTCTGATTGACCGCGCCGGTCAGGCAAAGGCTGATCTGGCAGGTGGACGGCTCGGGTGGTGTGAGCGCTGGTTCCCAGGCCGCATAGCACTCCGAGCTCGTGTTCGAATCCTCACACAGCGGGAGCACATCGCTCGCGCCACCATCGCAACCTCCACAGGAGGTGCACAGGATCGCGACGAGCATGATTGGGATTGATTTCTGCACGCGGCTCGCTCCTCGACAAAGGAAGTTACACGCGCAGCTCGATCTGGGTCACGGTGACCTCGCCGTGCGTGTCGACGTCGAGGATATTCAAACGCAGGGCCTCTGCAAAACCGCCAGGGTTAAGCGTCTGATGCCCTTGAAAATTGTAGTTGAGCGGCATGACGTTGTGGATGTGTCCGTGAAGAAGGATCGCGTTCGGGTCGACCAACCTCGCCAGGTCGAGCAGGTCGTCGATCCCTTCGGCGGGGTTCATCAACCCACCGAGATCCCGGCTCGTCTTGCGAGGATACCAGTCGGTCGAGACGTGGTGGTGAATCAGGACGAGCAGACGACGCCCCTCGATCTGGTCGCGCAAACCGTCGAGCTTCTCGAGCGTCTCGGGGTAGATCTTGCCGACCGTGTTCGGGAGCCACTTCTCCATGTAGTGGCGGTCATCGCCGCGATCGCAGTTGGAGTCGATCTCGAATAGCGCGACGCCGCCGGGCAGCTTCTTGATCCGTGGCTCGCGCGCGCTCACCACATCGAAGAAGGACTCCATCGGATCTTCGGGGATCGCTTCATAGAGGTTGAAGCGGTCGTGATTGCCAGGGATCACGGTCAATCGCGGTGAGCCCCACCAGCCCGTGATCGAGAGGATCGCCTTCATCTCCAAAAACTCTGCCGCCATGCCGCAGTGCGCGACATCGCCCGTGAGGAGCAGGTGATCGACCTCGGCGCGGCGAAGCCCCAGGAGCGCCTTCTTGAGCAGGTTCGTGTAGACCTTGCGCTGCTTGCGATAGGTGTGGCTTAGTTCGTTCGAGATCGCAGAGAGCTCGTGCGAGAGCCCCGAGGCCGAGGCGTGAGGACGCATCAGATCGCGCAAGCGCCGCACGAGCGTGATCTCGCCAGGGACATGCGGATCGGTCAACTGCGCGAGCCGCAAGACGACCCCCTCGGGCCGCTCGATGCGGTGAGGGCGTCGCTTGTCCGTGCAGTCGATCCAGCGAAAGAAGTTCATGGCTTAACCTTCGCCATCTGCGCTCATCCCGTCGTCGGTGTCCCCCAGATCCTTGCGTTGAACCTTGGTCTGAGCCGCGCGCGTGGCGACAAAGTCTTCCACCACCTGCGGCACATCGAGCCTGGGAGGTGCGCCAGAGGCTTTCTGCTCGTAGAGCCCGATCGGGTTCTCCACATAGAGCGATTGGCTGGGGAAGGCGAAGTCTGAGCCTGCCTCCTTCACCAATCGCATGATGCCGAGGTAGAAACGCTGGCGAATCGCCAGAAACTCCCCCCAATTGGTCGTCTCGGTGAAGCAGTAGATCATGATATCGAGCGAGGATGCGCTAAACTCCACGAAGTTCACGTAGAATGCTTCCTTGTACATCCCCGGCTCTTCGCGAATCAGATCCTTGATCCCTTCGACCACATACTCCATCTGCTCGGGCGTGGTCGAATACGTCAGCCCGACGGTGGTCTTGATGCGGCGCAGGTTCATGTAAGCGAAGTTCTCGACCGGCGCGCTGGCGATGTCCGCATTGGGCACAGAGATCAGTGACTTGGTGAACGTGCGGATCTTGGTCGAGCGCAGGCCGATCTCCTCGACCACGCCTTCGCCGTGATCGGTCTTGATCCAATCGCCCAGCGTGAAGGGGCGATCGGTGAAGATCATCAACGACCCGAACAGGTTCGCCAACGTTTGCTGCGCGGCCAGTGCGAACGCCAGACCACCCAGCCCGAGGCCCGCGATCAAGCTCGTGACGTCATAGCCCCACTGTTGGATGATCGTGATGATCGTGACGATGATGATGGCGATCCGGAGGATCTTCCTGACCAGGGGCACCAGGTGATCGTCCATCTCCGAGTCGGTGCGCTCGGTGAAGCGATCGAGCGCCAGCGCGACGACCTCGACGGCGTTGTAGAGCATCCACGCGACGAAGACGACGCCGACCGTGTGCAACACCAGGAGCACGCCCGCTTGCAACCCCGGAGGGAGCTGCAAAATCATCACCGCCAGGTAAATCCCCAGAATGTTGATCAACCACCCGAGCGGGCGTCGCGTCTCGGCGATGATGCGGTCGTCGATGTCCGTGTCCGTGCGACCGGCGATCTTTTCGAACGGTTTGAGCACGCGCGAGAGCAGGTAGGTTCGCATCGCGAACCCGAGCAACACCGCGAACAATGCGCCGACCAGGCGCCACGGTTCTATGTGGAAGATGTCGAGCCCGGAGATCTCCTCGATGACCTGTCGCCAGGGAGGCAGCGGGTTCTTGGCTGCTTCCTTCGCGGCGTCTGCCGCAGGAGTGGTCGCGGTGCTGGTGTTATTTTGGGCCAGCGCCGCGATGGGAGAGCACAGGATCGCGCAAAAGAGGCCCGCACAGAGCGCGCGCCAGCGTTTTTGCAGAGAATCGAATGGTCGAGATTTCAACACCACAAAACCTCTCGGGACGCCTTCGTCGTTTGCTGGTGAGTCGGTTGTCCACTCGACCTAGCAGAGAGGGTTTGGGCTGTCTAGCGTTGGAAGTCAATCAAAGAGCGCGCGCGCCACGCGCTCGATCTGCGCCACCGATGTGTCGAGCTGCTCGGTGTCGAGGTTCTCCACGTTGTCCGTAGGCCAGTGATAGTTCCGGGGCGCCCCGATTTCTTCATCCACACACCCGAAGCTCGCCGCCTGCCAACCCCGAATCAAAAAGGGGAGCGAGTCCGTCGCGCCCGAGGGGATCTGGAATGGAGGAACCTCTGGCACATGCTCCTCCATGACCTGCGAGAGCTCGCGCGGTGGCGGCACCGTCAGCAGCTCTCCTTCGATAAAGCGGCGCAGCGTCCCATTGGTCAGCGAGTCGATCCCCATGATGTAGGTGTTCTCCTTGGACCACTCCCCCTCGACCTGCTTCGAGAGCGCCCACGCGCCGCCTGTTCCTGCCTCCTCGCAACCTGTGGCGACAAACACCAGCTCGATGTCCTCGGGGCAGTCCGGCACGAGGCGACGGGCCAACTCGAGGTTGGCCCAACAACCTGTCAGGTTATCATTGGCGCCTGGAACCACCGTGTTGTTGAGCACCACCTGGCCATTCATCGCCATCGTCAGGAACGCAGGGATCGACAGCAAACTCGCGGTGATCATCAACCAAGTCGGCGTCTGCAACACGATCGCGGCGACGTCGAGCAACGCCAGCAAGAACACCGAGAGGGTCCCGACCAACATCGACTTACGCATGAACTCGAGCGCCTTGATCGGTGGAGGCGCGGTCGCCAGCTTGATCATCGTCGGGTGGAAGACCCAACCGGTGAACGCGGCGTCGATATGCGAGACAAAGACGATGCGTTTGCGAAGCGCTGATTTTGCCGCGTGCGTGGCGATCAGGTTCTGCGAGTCGTGGAACGGAAACAGATGGCGCAAAACCATCGCCTTCTTGTTCGACTCGAGCCAGTAAGAAACCACCACGAACAGGTGAATCACGAGCGACGCGATCGGTGCCACTGGCAAGAGCGCCGTGCCCACGAGCGCGATGGCGAAGTGGAGCGCCATGTTCGCATAAAGGCTGCGGTTGTGGCGAAACGGGCGCAGCGTCACTGTCAACCCGAGCGCTTCGGCGTCCGCTTGCATCATCTCGTGCGCGCGGCGTTCGGACTCGCTGCCTGCGACGCGCCTCGGGCAGGCGTCGATGATGCCGCCGATCCATTTCTTCGGGTCACTCGAGTCGCTCAACTTCAACCTCGGTCGTGCTGTTACTTGCCGCTCTCGCCGCGCATGTGGTGGCGCCACATGCGCGGTCCGATCTCTGTGATGGCGAGGTAGACGCTCATGCCAGCGATGGCGATCCAGGCTTCCGTGGCGTACAGCCTGCGCCGCATCATCAGGTCCATGTCGACCTCTGCGGCCTTTGCCCAGAGCGGTCCTCCGCCACCTTCGGGCGCGAGCACCACGAACAGGACATAGGACGCGTAGAAGATCTCGACAGCAAAGTTCAGGATGATCGCGACATGGATCACGAGCCAGGGCCAACCGATCCGTCTTTGTGGGGTCTCCTCGCTCATGACGGCTCCCTCTTTATTGTACAACACATTTCTCTAGCGGATGGTCCAGGGCGATGCCAGCAAAATGTTTGCTGGCATCGCCAGAGCCCTGGTCACTGCACGCCGAACTCGTCCGCGCCAACATCAGGTTTGCCATCCTCACGAGGGAGGCCATCGAGATCGAGGCCGCTATCGCCGTCGAGTGATACCCCTGCGTCGATCGCAGCGGCCCCTGCGACGAGGTGGAAGTCCCCATTTAATGGGTCGACGAAGAGGTCGAGCGCGAGCCCTTCGAGGTTGCCTTCGCGGTTTGCCATGCCGCCGTTGCGGCTGGTGATACGACGCGCGATGTTGTTGTGCAGGTCGACCAGGGTGGTCTCGAAGCGGTAGTCGATCGAGGTGTAGAACCCTGCGGCGCCTTCGGTGCTCATGACCGTGTTATGGTAGACCTTCGCGCCGCGCGCGTATTGGAGCTCGATGCCGGTGTCGTAGAAGTCGATATCAGCGAAGATGACGTTGTTGCGGATGACGCCGTCGAAGTGCTCGATGGCGCCGACGCCATCGTAGGGCTTGTCCGCGTAGACGCGCTTCTCGACTGGGTTGCCCAACCCGAAGCCGACGCCTCGCGCGCAGTCGATGATCGTGTTGTTCTCCACGATCGTATCGCGCGAGCTACGCCAGAAGTGCACGGCGTGCTCGGCCAACCCTTCACCCGCGCAATAAATCCCCTCGAAGTGATTGTGCGCGATGCGCCACCCGCGCGAGGCGTGCGCGTCCACGCCGCCGGTGTAGCATCCGCCCGGCGAGCGTTCGACCTCGGGGCGGCCAGCGTCGGTGAGTTCGAACCTCGAGCAGGTGATCTCGCCATCATCGACGTAACCATCCTGTGTCGTGGAGTTGATCTTGACGAACTGCTCTCCCGAGTCCACGAAGTGCACGCGATGCATACGCAGGTTGCGGGTCGTCGTCGCGCCGTTTCCTGTGGCGTGGACGAGGTGATCGCGCGCTCGCGTCAAGGTGACCTCGGCGATGGTGATGTCGTCGGTGGTCACGTAGACGAGCTCGTTGGTTTTGTACTCGGCGTCGATGATGACCTTTGTCGGGTCTCCCGAGGCCGAGCGCAGCGTGATCCCAGGTTTCCTGAAGATCAACCTGCGCGAGCTCTCGCCATCGAGCGTGCTCTTGTAGGTTCCATCCTCGAGCAGGATCGTATCGCCCGTATTCGCCGCCGCGATGATCGAGGGCAATTCACTGGCCTGCGCGGGCGTCACGATGATGGTGTTCCCTGTCGGAGCTTCGAGCGGCGCGCAGAGGCTGCGCGGTTGTGGCGTCCCCATATCCTCTGGCGGCGTGCTCATGTCCGCATCTGGTGGGTTCGATGCCATGTCCGTGATGGGAGGATTCCCCATGTCCTCTGGTGTGCTGCCCATATCGTCTTCAGTGACGGGAGGGTCGAGCATGTCGCCTTCGGTCGACATCGACATATCCCCGGCGGCCATGTCTTCGCCGGGCGTTGGCGACATGTCGCTGGTCGGCGAGTCGTCTGGTTCGGAGGAGCAGGCAGCGAGCAAGAGCAGGGACAGCAGCGGTGCGAGTCGTCTGGACACGAGGACCTCATTTATTCGGGGGTACACACGGGGTTGTGCAACGAGGCGACGCGTGTCTCACCACGTCGATGCCTCGTGCTCTCTTGTACCACCAAGCGCACTCGATGCGAACCCACGTCACTCACTCGGTCACCGCGTTCTCTGACAAACACCACGGCATGAGCATGTCGACAAGAAGCGGGGGGGGGGGGGCCCCCCCC
>JAYZVO010000142.1:0-51517 GCA_036155555.1 Myxococcota bacterium | reverse complement strand
GCCCCGCCGGGTGCGCTATCTGGGGGGGGGGGTTATTTTGCCCCCGGCGCGGGGCGCGCCGGGATCCGGTAAACAAAAACCCCCCCCCCCTCACTTCCGCGCGCCGGCTGGCGCTGTCTTCTCTCGCGTTTGCCTGGGGGCTGCTCGAATCAGCCCCTTGTTCAGAACGAGAAGTTGTTCGCGACGCCCGTGTCGAGATCGATCTTGGAGAACGCTGCCGCAGCGTTGACCGTGATCATATGCTCGCCATCAGGCATGAGCCAGGCTTGGTTATCATTGAGAATGGATGCGTCGTTCATGCAATTTTCGGCAAAGGGGTGGTCGTCATCTATATTGAGGCAGCCAGAGTAGCGCCACCACTTTTGTGTATTGAGGTCGATCGAGGCGATGAAGCCACCGTTGGCATAGGGCGGGACGAGCGAGGTGACGTGATAGAGGTCGCGCTTGGCGTCATATTCCATGATGCCGGGGTAGCCAAAGCTCATGATGCGTTCACGCATGCCAGTCGTGCGATCCACTCGCAGCAGGCTGTTGTTGTCCATCACGAAGAGTTGACCGTTGACGTGGTTGATCGCTTCGACCGCGATCCCGAAGTGATATCCTCCGCCCACGCCCTGGTCATAGGCGTTGCCGGGATCGGCCTTACCCATCGAAACCACGCGACATTCCTTCCCATCGGCAGAGACTTCGATAAACCCGACCGCAGGCTTCGGTCTGCCGTTGCGAATGGTGCCGATAAAGAACGCGCCGTCCTCGGCGACCTCGAAGGCTCCTCCTTCCAACTGGAGTTGGAGAGGTCTGTTGTTATCTGGAGAGCCGTTGTCACAGATACCGTAACCTTCGATGAACGTGCCGAGATAGTGCTTCCAGACGAGCTCGCGATCGCCCGTGTCAGGATCGATGCGATGGATCATGTTGGTGGAGGCGTTGGACGATGTCTCGGGGTTGTACTCGTTGCCATACGAGTTGACGTAGATCATCCCATCTGGACCACGCAGCGCAGCTTTGGGTTGGAGGAACTGTGGTCCTTCTCCGACCTCCGTCGCGCCGAACGAAGGATCGACGTAAGTGCCGCTGACGACTCGTCGATTACCTGTCTCGACATCGAGCGCCATGACAAACCCCTGGACGTTCGCGCCCAACGTGACCGCCATGATGATCTCGCCGCGGTCTGGCCAGAAGTCGCCGTTTCGCACACGCGCGCCCATGAAGTGGGGGGAGGGACCTTCACCGAGACCTCCGCCGTAGGCGTCCTCCGCGAGATCGAGCGGGAGACAGCCAGGAGGGAGCTCCGTGATGATTCCTGCGGTCGCCCCGCAGCGGCAGTCGTCCTCGAGTGATGTAGGGGTTTCTCCTTCGTGCAGTGAGGGGTCTTCCTTGGGGCACACTTCACCAGGTTTTCCCTGTAACAAAAGCTCGCAACCCGTGCCTGCGAGCGCGAGGAGCGCCAGGATTCCATACATCGCCATATTTTTCATCAAATGCTCCCGTGTCTTTTTTGTGATGTTCGTGCGCCTCAACGCATCGCTAAAGAAGGCATGAATCTTGTGTGCTTATTTGTGAATGAGTGCTTGATGGGGATCAAGTAGAGATTCCTCTACAAACAAAGTTGAAATAGAAACGGCGAGGGCGCGAGGTTGTTGTAAACCCTCGCGCCCTCGCCGTTATTTGCCGTGTTCGGTGCTGCGTTGCTCAGAACTGGAGCGCAGCGGTCGCCATGAACACCCAGGTATTGTAGGCCTGCACGCGGAAGCGCTCGCCAGCGGAGTCGTAGGTCGGGTTGTAGACCGGGTTACGCTCGATGGCTGCGTCAGCGCCTTCGAGGTCGACGGTGTTGTCATCGTCGTTGATCTCGTTCTCCGAGTCGCGACCTGTGCGAGCGTTGGTCAGGAAGTGTTCCTGTTGGTGCTCGAGCTCGACCATCGCCTTGAACTGGAAGTTCTTCGTAGGCTGGAGGTAGAGGCCGAACATGCCCGCGAAGGAGCCGTGCCCCTCGACGGTGAAGATGCCATCAGACGAGTAGGTGTCGTCGGAGTCGATGGCGGTGTTCAGGTCGTAGACGGGGCGGTTCTCGGCGTTCGAGGGTTGGCGCACGATCCAGGAGCAGCCGACATCGTTGGGGTTGCTCACGCGACCGGAGGCATCGAACGAGGGGAGCACATCTGCGAGCGTCTTGCCGTTGCAGTCCGAGCCCGCGAAGTGGTCGAACATCGGCGTGTAATCGCGCCCTTCGGAGACGTAGCCAAAGCGGAAGCGGAGGTCGATGCCGTAGCGCTGTCCTTTCTGCTTGTCCTCGTAGGGGATGAACTCGGCGCCGATGGTGAAGTCACCTTCCATGGGGGGGCGGATAAAGACTTGGCCCTGGTTGTTGGTGTCGATCTCGTTGATCGGCGAGTTTGGCGACGCGATCGGGAGCGTGTAATCGACGCCGAAGTAGGGCTCGACCCAGCGGAACTTCTTGGAGGAAGCGATGGTGAACTCGAGCTCGTGCATGCCTCGGCCGACGGCGTTGTTGCCCGCCTTGGCGATGGGCACGATCGGCATGGTGTAGTCGACTCCGAGCAGGAGGTTTGCCTTGGTCGGGTCGCGCTCGTCGTTGAACATCGACCACTTGAGGCCGATGCTCGGCTCTGCGAAGCCGGAGCGCACGTAGGTCTGAGGATCATCGAGCTCGAAGTAACGGTAGGCGTTGAACTGGTCGAGCTCGTCGACGTGCGTGGCGGCGTCAGCGCCGTTGGTGAAGGACTGGCGCGCCTCGCGCTCGATACAGCGACCCGACTCGTTGTTCTCGCAGGTGGTGCGAGGATCGACCGACGAGTTCCCCGCGTCGACGTTGTTGTCGGGGTTGGGGTCGAGGTTATCGAAGGAGAGCTTGCGCGTGTTGGTGAAGACGTAAGGGACGTTGATATAGAACTCGAGGTCCTTGTAGATCCCTGCGCGAAGCTTCAGATCGAGCTGCGCGCGCGTCCCGGTGAAGTCCATCTCCTTGTTGTAGACGGTGCGCGCTTCATCACAGCGGCCCGGATCGACGACGAGGCGAGGGTTGTTTCGGATGCGCGCCTGACCCTCGGTGAGTTGGTCCTCGGGCACATCCGAGAAGGGCTCTTCAGGGACGCAGGGCGCCTCGCGCGCGATCTTCGCGCGAGAGTAGTGGTACTGGAAGGTCGGCTCGATGTTGAAATCGAAGGGGTCCCAGGTGGCCTCGTCGAGGTCGTCGAAATCATCGGCGGCGTCGAGCAAGTCAGTGAACTCGGCAGCATGTGCCTGTTCGGGATCGATGGCCACAAGCAGCAGGGATGCGGCGAGCAGGGCGCCAGCAGCAGCAAAGTCGGCCAGCAGAGTACGGCGACGCGTCATGAGCGATTCCTCAACTCGAGATAAGGAGTCTTCCTTAAAGAAGCATGCACGTCGCGTTCGCAGAAACGGCGTCGCCCACGCTCCGATGAAAGCATCGGAGGGGAACGCCGCGTTCGAACGCGTACAGAGGCGCATCTTCCTACCCTTTGTGTGCTACCAGCGCAGCAAGGGTGTGTCAAGTTTTGGGAGCTTGCCGGGATGCATGATCTTACTGGTCAGGGTGCACGACTCGTGTTAGATCACGAATGCACGTTCAAAGAACGGTACGTGTCTGCATTTTTTGCAGGCAACCTGGCAGACGAGAAAGTGAGAGGTGCGCTCGTTGTGGTGGTCTTTGGCCATCACCCGCATGGAGAGCACTACGAGCAGACATGGATTGACAGCCTCTCACTGATTGTGCTTTTATCTGCCGACTTTTGGCCCTCGAAAGGCGCATGATGCGCCAACATCAAGGTCATTTTTGCCACATGAGCGGGGGGACACTCTCGTGCATGGCCTCGGTTTCGTTTTTAACTGTCGAAATCAGGGCTTGCGTTTGGGCAGAAATCAGGTATCACAGCCGTGGTATGACCCCTTGATGGGACGCTGACGACTACTTCGACTTCAAGACACCCTCGCCTGTCTCGAGCAGCTCTCCATGACCACTTCATCTTCCCCCGACAAGAGCGGGGCAAATATACAAGATACTCCCGAGAACTTGACCGCAGGTCAAATGTTGCGCCAGGCGCGCGAACGACTCGGTTTATCTTTGGCAGATGTCGCGGCGGTGACCCGCGTTCCTCGCAATATGCTCGAGCACCTCGAGCGCGATCGCTTCACCGAATACGCCGCACCTGTCTTCGCACGCGGGCACCTCATCAACTTCGCCCGCGAAGTGCGCCTCGACCCCGAGCGCGTGCTGCTTGCCTACGAACGTCAAACCGGCCTGGTGCGCCCCTCGCTCGAGTTCGAGCCCCCCGTGCACCCGCCGCGCTCGCGCTCACGCAAGCCTGCGACCACCACGCGCACGCCCTCTGTGGCTGTCTCCAAGCGCCTCCCCAAGGTCGCCAAACTCTCCGAGTTCGTGCGCCCCATTCACATGGTCACCGCTCTACTGTTGATGTGCGCGCTCTTTGCCAGCGCCTTCTTCCTCAATGGCTCGAGCGCGACCGCTCAAAACCCCGCCGAGTTCTCCAACACGACCTCCGACGAGGAGGGTTGGTCACTCGAGAAGGACGCCGATCAGGCGCGCTGGTTCCTCGAGCAACCCGCGGCCGCTCAGACGACCTCCGATCCCTGAACGCTTCGGTAGTCACGCCCATTTTATTGGGTTCCAGAAGGCGTACCTCATGGGTGCGCCTTTTTTTGTTTTTGATCTCGGGTGAAACGCGTGAAGAGTGAAGCCAACAAACTGCTCGTCTCGACCGTCAAGAAGCTCATCCATCGCCGCGGCATGGCGCAGCTCGAGAAGATCGTCGCGCGCACACACCCTGCCGACCTCGCCTACGTCTTTAACTTCCTCACCCGTCAAGAACGCCTCGAGTTCTTCGGCGTCTTCGGGGGACACGGTGAGGTCGCGGCCGGGATGCTCACCGAGGTCGAGCCGCCTGTGCTATCTGGCTTCCTCGATGAGATCGACGAGCGCCAGATCATCGTGCTCCTCGAACTCATGTCTCCTGATGATGCAGCAGATGTCCTCGAACTCATCGAGGACGAGGATCGCAAGGAGCTCCTCCTGACGATGATGCATCGCGAGGAGTTCTCCACCACCCAATCCTTGCTCGAGTTCGACCCCGAATCCGCCGGTGGCCTCATGGTCCCCGACTTCTTCGCGCTCGACGAACTCACCACCGCCAGAGAGGCGATCCGACAACTTCAGGAAGACGCCGGTCGCACCGAGGTCGTCTTCTACCTCTACGTCATCAACGAGCATGGACACCTCGTCGGCGTGACCTCGCTGCGCGAGCTCGTCCTCGCAAAGCCAGAGACGCCGATCAAGTCCTTCATGATCACGGACATCATCCGCGTCAACGTCGACACGGATCAGGAAGAGGTCGCGCGCTTGATCGCGCGCTACAACCTCGTCGCGCTCCCTGTCGTCGATGGAAACAACCACCTCGCGGGCGTCGTCACCGTCGATGATATCATCGACGTGATCCGCCTCGAGGCGACCGAGGATATGATGTTGATGGCTGGCGCAGGCGACCAACAGGTCGAGAACCTGCGCATCAGCCCGTTCAGCGCGGCCAGAGCGCGCGCGCCATGGTTGCTGCCAAGCTTTGTCGGCGGCATCTGCACGCTTATCCTTCTCTGGAGCGCGCGAGACAAGCTCGAGGCATTCCCGCTGATCGCGGCAATTTTTCCCGTGGTGATGATGGTCTCGGGGAACGTCGGGACGCAGTCCGCGGCGATCGTCACGCGAGGTCTGGCGCTCGGTCGCCGCGACTTCGTCGTGCTCGGAAAGGTGGTGCTCGGAGAGCTGCTCGTCGGCGCGTTGCTCGGGCTCTTTTGGGGCGGCGTTCTCGCCGTGGGGAGCTATCTGGTCTTTGGCATCGGCGAGGGGAGGGCGCTCTACCTCGCGCTCGAAATCGGCGCCGCGATGCTCTCCTCGATGACGCTCGCGGCGGCGCTCGGCGCCCTGATGCCGATGTTGTTCTCGAGGTTGGGGCTCGATCCTGCCATCGCCACCGGACCACTCGTCGCCACGATCGTGGATGTGGTCGCCGTGGCGATCTGCCTCATGTTGCTCTCTGCAGGAGGTTGAGCTGGTTCGCCAGCTCGCGCGCCTCGACGATGTTGTCCTCGATAGAGCAGTACGTCCACCCGCCATAGCGTCCGATCGAGTGCACACCGCGCATCTTGAGCAGGTGACTTGACCTGTCGAACTGCGCGCGGCTCTCTTGCGTGATGTGCACATACGCCGGGTCGAGCGTGACCGTGTGCCAGGAGACGAGCTCGTGGCCATCGACGATTCCCGCCTTCTCCAGATCTCTTAGCGTTGTCGCGAGCTCGGCCTCGACATCCGGGGAGCCATCCGCGGGGTAGCCGATCTCGACATACAGGCTCATGCGGTCGGTGTTCATGATGTTGTCGTAGAACCCGATCCTGTAGAAGCGGTAGTCGTACTCGGGGAAGTAGGTCCAGTGGACCTCCTCGGGTCCCTTGCGATCGAAGCCGAGGTTGAAGACGAGCACCTTGTTGTAGCTAAACGCGGACGCGTCGTGCTCGAGCGAGGTCATCGACAGCAAGCGATCAAACGGCGCGGAGGAGATGAGGTACTCGAACGAGATCGTCTCACCGCTCGAGGTGTGCGCGACCTTGTTGGCGAGGTCGATGCGCTCGAGCCCTTGCCCGAGCAAGATCTTCTCATCAGGGATATCGCGCGTCAGCGCGTGCACGTACTGGATGGCGCCACCTTTCGGATAGGTGAACGTCGAGTTGTACGAGCGGTTATCGGGCGCGCGCATGTTGCGCACGATATCCTCGATGTCGGCATGTGGGAAGAAGCGCCCCATCGCCTCGCGGTCGAGCTCGTTCAAATCACAGGCGTAGAGCTTCTCGTTGTAAGGCTTGAGGAAGCGCTCGGTGATTCCCTTCCCGAACTTCTCGTAGAGCATCCCCTCGAACGAGTTCTTCGTCGCCTCGTCGAGCTCGAGCTCGTGGCGAAGGAAGAGATCGTGGAGGCAATCGATGAAGTCCTCCCTGGGGAGCTGGTGGATGTTCTTCTGGAAGGGGAAGTCGATCTCTGTGCCCTTGAAGTGGATGCGAGAATCACGCACCACGGTCAACACTTCATCGGGCGGCATGCGATCGCGCAGGTAGGCTTCGATCTCGGGGTGCCGAAAGTGGAAGAAGTGTCCCGAGAAATCCCAGACGAAGCCATCCTGTACGATGGTCTTGCACCAGCCGCCGATTTCGGGCTCGCGCTCGAGGATCAGGAAGTCATCGCTGTCGAGAAAGTTCGCCGTGGCGAGGCCAGAGATCCCCGCGCCGATGATCAGGTAGGTCGTCTTCATGATGTCTCGAGTAGTAGAGGAGGGGGGCTTCAGAAGTTGATGCGCACCTTTGCGCCGACGGTGCTGAAGCTGAGCGTGGGCAAAAGCCGCGCATCCTTTTCTTCGGTGTCGACGACGACGACGCCCTCACGCGTGACCACGCCGCTGATTTCTTTGAGCGTGGGGAAGATCCAGTGACGCGAGCGAACGCGACGCGCGAGATCCTGGTGGTAGAGGGCGGCGAGGTGTTCGGTGAGCGCCAGGCTCTGGCTGTTGTGGATCGAGAGCGAGTGCATGGCGAGGCCAGCGCTGGCGGAAGCCACGGCCATTTCACCGCCGAGCACGCGCCCTGCCTGAGCGAGCGAGGAGAGCTGGAGCTCTTGCTTGGCGTCTTGTGTTTGCTCTTCGGGGAGGGGCGTATGCTCTTCTTCCTGAGCGAGCGCTGTCGAGGATGCGCAGACGCACGAGAGCAGCGCGATGAGCGCTGCTGCTCTGGAGGATCTGTTTTTCAAGGAAGTGAGCATAAAGCCAAACGGTTAGAGCGCGCGTGAGATCAAAGGTTGAGGGTCTCGACCTTGGTGCCTTTCGTCTCGGACTTGGAGTCGTTCTTTTTGAGCTGAAGGTCGAGGACTTCGATCTCGAACTTGTCCTCTTTCTTCTTCGTTTCTTTTGGCTCGGGCTTCTTCTCGATCTTTTTCGTGGTCTTCTTGGTGCTCTTTTTGACCGCAGGCTTGGTGTCTTTGACCTCGGGCTTGTCCTCGACTGCTTCTTCCTTGGGCTCGTCTTTCTCCCCCTCTTTTTCGGAGGGGGTCGTCTCCTTCGGAGGCGTCTTCACGATGTCATTCTTGTCATCGACAGGAGGCGCGGTCTCGGTCGGGTTGTCATCACCTGCGACCTTGTTCGGGGAGGTCGCGTTGGTCTTGTCGGCGATCGACTGATCGGTTTGCGTCTCCTCGACCTGGTTTGCCTGGGAGTCCTTGAAGGTGAACAGGCCACCCGCGATGAGGATACCGCCGAGGACAAGGAGCGCGGGGATCAGCCACGCAGGGCGAGAGCTCTTGAGATTCTCGTCGTAAGGCGTGATCTGGGTCGCGGGCCTTGGCGCGAGGTGAAGATCGGAGCTGGAGGAGTCAGAGAAGTTTGGCGGACGCAGCGCCTGGTGGGGCGGCGTGGTGACGTGTACTTGCGGGGGTGGCGTCTGACGTGACCCGCCTGCCTGTTGCACGACGGTGGCTTCGGCCGTGGCCCACTCGTTTAGCTCCGGCCCTGTCATGGGCATGTCCGCGATCGTCGCGTTGTCCGGGACGAAGGGGAACTCTTGCGAGAGGTTCGAGCCCATCGCTGGCCCGAGGCTACCTCCGCCCATGGCGCCCATGCCTCCCATGCCACCAGCCATCGCGCCGACAGGCACCTGCCTGCGCGGCTCGAAGGAGATCGCAGCGAGGCGCTCGCCGAGCTCCTTGCCAGACTGTGGTCGCTCGGAAGGGTCCTTGCTCAAGAGCTGGTAGGTCAGCTCCTTGAGCTCGCCGGGGAGGTCGATACGCGTGATGCGCGGCACCGGCGAGGTGATGTGCTTCATGATCGTGTCGATGGCGGTCTCGCCCCAGAAGGGGAGCTCGCCCTGAAGCATCTCGTAGAGCATCACGCCCAGGCTGTAGAGGTCGCTGGCGGGGGTGAGATCGCGATCCCCGCGCGCCTGCTCCGGGCTGATATACGCTGGCGTCCCGAAGACCTCGCCCGCGCGCGTGAGGCGGTTCTGCTCCTGCGTGGTCTTTGGCTCTTCGTCTTGTTGGAAGATGCGCGCGATGCCGAAGTCGAGCACCTTGACGAGCTGCGTGCCATCGGTCATCTGCGTGAGCATGACGTTTTCTGGCTTCAGATCGCGGTGCAAGATCTTTTGGTGGTGCGCGTGGTCGAGCGCGAGCGCGATCTGGCGCGTGATGTCCACCGCCTCCTTGGCCGAGACACCCTCGACGACACGCCGATGCATCGGCGTCCCATCCAGGTACTCCATCACCATATAAAAGGCGTCGAGCTCTGCCGAGATACCGAAGTCATACAGCGTGATGCAGTTCGGGTGGTTCATCCGCCCGATCGCCTTGGCCTCGACTTCAAAACGCTGCTTGATGCGGTCATGCCCGCTCAGGCCTGTATGAAGGAGCTTGATCGCGACGTTGCGATCCACCATGAGCTGCGTCCCTAAATAGACGGCGCCCATGCCCCCTTCACCGATCTTGCGATCGAGTTTGTATTTGTCATCGATCACTAGACCGATGAGGCTGTCTGCATCCATAGCCACGAATGTTCGCGTGAGGCGTTTGCTTCGTTCTCGAGAATATCAAGGAGAACCCTCCCTATCCCCTGTCACGCGCACATCACATACTCAAAAAGAGTCGGGGATGTGTTTGCTCACAGGATGCAAGGCGATTCCTCCTACTTTGCGTCGCGATGATTTCTACACGGCGTAACGTCCTTGTCCAAAGATACTTCATCACCACCGTTCGTTCAACCCGATATAGAGAGCACCACGTCTGTCGCTTCCATTTCAACGATCTCGACGCGCTCGAAAATCCCGCCCCCTCGCGTGCTGCTTTGCGCCCCGCGCTCAAGTTTGTTACACACCTTGTCTCGAGAGGCTCGCGCAGGCTCCCCGCTCATCCCCTCACGTTACACCCCGAGCGCGGCACGCCACACGCACGGCGCCTCTCGTGCACTGGCTTTCTCCCTGGCGTCACCGCGCCAGGACTCGCTCACGTCTTCCACTTCTTCGATGGTGCCAAGGTAGTCATGTCCCCCTCCACCGTGCTCCGACGCTCGCTGCGCGCGCTTGTCCTCTTTTGTGGCACCTCGCTGGCGCTTATCGCATGCGGTGATCCGACCGATCGCCCCGAAGATTGCACCATCAACGAGTACTTCGACGAGGGCGATCGCCTCTGCATCAGCTGCCCCGCATTGCTCGAGCCCACCTGCCGCGAGGGATGCGGCTTTGTCATCGTCGAGGACTTCCGCGGCTGCCCATCCGCCACATGCGACGAGACCTGCTCCCTCTGCGACGAGGGCACCTCCTGGTCCGAAGAGACGCTCGCTTGCGAGATGGAGCCCTGCGCCCCTGGTGAATACATCGGCGACGATGGCGCCTGCACCACCTGCGAAGCACAACAAGATCCCCCCCAGGACTGCGAGGACAGCGCTTGCTCCCAGTGCTCCCTCGTCTCCATCCCCGACGATCGAGGATGCCCCGTCCTCTCTTGCGCGCTCTGCCAACCCCCTGACGATGGCTCGGCCACCGTCGACGAGGTCGGGCGCTGCCTGGAGAACCCCGAGGAGTCATGAGCAAGAAGCGATCGAGCACCTCGAAGGACACCGATACGCCGAACGACCTCGAACAGGATACGGTAGACGCGCTGCGCGCGTCGCTGCTCGAGTGGTTCGAGGTCCACCAGCGCTCGCTCCCATGGCGCGAGACCAGCGATCCTTACGCGATCTGGGTCTCCGAGATCATGCTCCAGCAAACACAGGTCGCGACCGTCAAGTCCTACTACGAGCGCTGGATGGCGCTCTTCCCTGACGTCGAGACCCTGGCAAACGCCGCCATCGAAGAGGTCCTGGATGTCTGGGCCGGGCTCGGTTATTACCGCCGCGCCAGGTTCCTCCATCGCGGTGCCAAAGAGGTCGTCGACAACCTCGATGGCCAGCTCCCGGACAGCGCCAGCGGGCTAAAGAAACTCCCCGGCATCGGCCCCTACACCGCTGGCGCGATCGCCTCGATCGCTTACGGAGAGGCCGTGCCTCTCGTCGATGGAAACGTCGAGCGCGTGTTCGCCAGGTTGTTCGCCATCGCAGGAGATCCCAAGGGCACGACCAACCAGAAGTCCTTCTGGAAGATCGCCGAGGTGCTCGTCGACCCGGACGCGCCCGGGGATTTTAATCAATCCCTCATGGAGCTTGGCGCCACGGTCTGCACGCCAAAAAATCCGACCTGTTTGCTCTGCCCTGTGCGCGAGCACTGCCAGGGATTTGCCATGGGCGATCCGACGCAGTTCCCCGCCACCGTCAAGCGCAGCAAGCAAAAGGAGGTCTCGGTCGCCTCGATCGTGATCCTCGCGCGCGGTGAGGAGCATGATGGCAGCGAGGTCTTCCTCGTGCGTCGGCCAGAGGAGGGCCTGCTCGCTGGGTTGCTCGAGTTCCCGACCTCGGAGCATGTGCCCAGGAAGTCTGTCTCCGATGCGTTCGACTGGCGCGCCAGGATCGAGGCGTCCCTCGCTGAGATCGAGGTTTCATTGCCTGAAGGTGCGCAGATCACGCCGATCGGGGTGGGGTCGCATACGTTCTCGCATATCAAGATGGAGCTGCACGGATTCCTCGTCGAGCTCGATGGGGGAAAGGGGGCGCTCGCGTTGGGGGATGGTTTCGAGCGTGAGCGCGGCTGGTTTCGTGTCGATATGCTCTCGGACGCGGCGCTCTCCTCGGCTCAACGCAAGGTCGAGGCGCTCTTCTCGAAACACACCACTGGCAAATCCGACTGATCCGTCAATCTCATTGTGCTCCGGGCTGGTGATCGGTCGCATCCCGATGTATGCTGGCGGGCAAGAAGTTGACTTGCCAGCGCTCTTTTTTTCAATCGCTCGAGCTGTCATGTCTGGAAATGATGGACAACCTGGTATTCGGTTGACTGTTCTCAGCGGCCCTGATTTGGGAATGACGCGCACCTTCGAGAAGGGGCGCATCACGATCGGGCGCGGAGGAACCAACGATTTTTCTCTGAGTGATGGGTTCGTCTCCAACTTTCATGGCGAACTTCATATCGAACCAGAGAGGCTGGTCTATTGCGACCTCAAGAGCAGGCACGGCTCCCTCGTCTCGGTCGATAACGTCTCCTTCCACCTCCATAACCAGGAGGAGGAGACCTCGATAAAGATCACAGACCAGACCGAGGTTCAGCTTGGCTGCACCTTGCTCAAGGTCGAACTTCGTCAGCCCGAAACCGCCGCCCAGATCTCGATCGCGGAAGAGGACGAGTCCGCGCTGGCCAAAAAATCGATGCGCGAGACGCTGATCACCGCATCGCACAAGCCCGTGCCCGCGCTCACCGAGCAGATCGACCCGGCGGACAAGCGGCTCGCGGTGATCTTCCAGCTCGCGGGCGTGCTCAACGGCCTCACGCAACTCGACGAGATCCTCGAGAGGATCGTCGAGGCGACCTTTGACGCCTTCCCCGCCGCCAACTTCTTCGCCATCACCTTGCTCGAGGAAGGGGTCCCGATCGAGGACGCCGATCCTTTCATGACGCGCCAGCGCGAGACCACGCACGAGAACAGTGGTCAGGAACACGACGAGGCGGTCGCCGGGAAGCCGATCATCTCCAAGAGCATCATCCGCCGCGTCATCGAGACCCAGGAGTCGGTGCTCTTTGTCAAGGACTCGCTCGGCTCCGAGATCTCACAGAGCATCATCGACGCGAAGATCACGGCGTGCCTGTGCGCTCCTCTCGTCGCGCAGCACTCGCTGTTAGGGATCATGGAGGTCGACACGCGCGGGCTCGGCAGCCTCTTCTCGCGCAAGGACCTCGACCTCTTTAACATCGTCGCCTCGCTCGCCGCCTTCGCGCTCGAGCGCGCGCAGCTCTCCTCGAACATCGTCGAGATGTTCGAGAGCTTCGTCTACGCCTCGGTCAACGCTATCGAGGCGCGCGATCCGACCACCGCTGGCCACTCCGAGCGCGTCGCGCTCTACACCCTCGAGCTCGCCGATGTCGTCAACGGCATCGAGGTCGGCTTCGCCGGTGATATTCACTTCTCGCACGACGAACTGACCGAGCTTCGTTACGCGGCGCTCTTGCACGACTTTGGCAAGATCGCGGTCCGAGAGGACGTGCTCCAAAAGGCGCTCCGGCTCCCCGAGCTGCACCTCGACCTCATCGCGCAACGCTTCGAGACGATCAAGGCGCTCGCCTACCGGGAACACGTCGAAGAACCACTGGTCATCTCGATCAAGAACAACGAGCCGCTGACAACACACCGCTACGAGGAGCTCAAAAACGCGCACGCCGCGTTCGCTGAGAAGCTCGATGAGACCTTCGAGTGGTTGCGCCAGGCCGCGCGCGTCGGGTTCATGAACGATGAATCACTCGAGCGGGTCCAGAGGCTCGGCCAGCAAGCCTACGTCGATAGCCATGGGCACGAGCAGCCATACCTGACCCCCTACGAGGTCGCCAACCTCAGCATCCGTCGAGGCACGCTCAACGATGATGAGTGGGAGAACATGCGCAGCCACGCGACGTTCAGCGAGAATTACCTCGAGCGCATCCCCTGGAGCTCACAGCTCAAGAATGTGCCCTGCATCGCGGGCGCTCACCACGAGAAGCTCGATGGCTCCGGCTACCCGCGCGGCCTGACCGAGGAGCTGATCATCCCGCAAGTTCGCATGCTCACTATCGCGGATATCTTCGACGCCTTGACCGCCTCGGACCGGCCCTATCGCAAGGCCGCGAGCGTCGAGCGCGCCTGTAGCATCCTCCGAGAGGAGGCTGGTCAGCACAAGCTCGACACCAAGCTCGTCGGCGTCTTCGAAGAGCTCGTCGTCCCGCGCATCCTCCACCACATCCCATCGCTGCGACAGAATCAGTAACCGCTGATTACTTGCTCCGCTCGACGTCCTTGGCGATCGCGTCACGCAGATCTTGCCACTCGGAGTCCTTGACGCGCACGAAGCCCGTGATGCGTTGCGTCTCACCGAGGCGCTCTATCCCCAGGTCTCGCTCAGGATCAAACGCGAGCAGCGCCTCCAACATCGCCTCGCGCTCCTGCTCTGGGACATGCGGACCTGCGCAGACGACATCCTGTGGGACGTGCCCTGTGATGGCGAACGTGCGCACCTGCCCGACCGGAATGCCGAGCTTGTCCGCCGATATAAACGCGCCTGAATAGGTCGCCCCCACATCGCACTTGCCCGCGATCAAATCGCGCATCACCTGCAAGTGATCCCCGCTCCAGACAACCTCGCCGATGAAGTCGTCAGGTTCATAACCATGGCGCCTGAGATAAGCGCGCGGCAAGAAGTTGCCCGTCGTCGAGTTCCTGTCCGTCAGGCAAAAACGTTTGCCCTTCAGGTCCGAGAGCACCTCCACGTCGAGCTGCATCGCGACGAGCAACAATCCATCGCTCTTATTGGCGCCGTCGAACTCCTTGAGCGCCAATGGCGTGATCCCTGAATTGCGCTCGCGCGTGCGGACGTAGAGCAGGGGAGGGAGCACGGCGTAGTCGACCTTGCCCTCGATCAGAGCGTCGGCGAGCTCGCCATAACTCTCTGTGAGCACGAGGTCGACATCTCTCGAGAGCGCATCGCCGAGGTAGTCGTGCAAGGGTTGCGCCTCGGCTTTCAAAACATCAGGGGCGACCGTGGGTGCCCAACCAAGCTCTGTGGGAGGGCCTGTTCGCGTCGCTCCCTTGCTGTTGACAATGATCGCGATCACGACCACCGCGCCGCAGACAAAGGCGGCGAACAGGAGCGCGAGGCGATGAGGTCGCTTTACGCCACCGCGCTTCCTGGTCTCCTGCTCCGGAGAGTCAGTCGTCGATGTGATGTTGCTCTCCGAGGGGTCGGGTAATGGCCTGACACTCGAAGGTTCGGTCGGCTCCTGCGTTGGCGTTCTTTCGAGGTGTTGATCGGGTTGTGTGCGCGAGATGTTCTCGCTGTTGGTCGATTCGAGCGATGGCATCTCGGAAGGTCGCTCGACCACTGTCGGCAGCTCCTCCTCGTCATTTACGATCGAGGCGGAGTTCGTGCTGTGGAGCAAGCTCGTGCGCGCGTCCTCGCTGAGTTCGTGGAACTGGCGCGCTTCATCGAGCGCTTCATCGCGCTGCTTCAGTCGATCGCTGGCGACCTCGTCGACGAGCGCCGTGAGCGCGCGTGCATCTGCGCTCATTCCCTGAGCTTTGGCGAACGCCTCGAGCGCGTGCTCGAGCGTGTTCGCGTCCTCGAAGCGCTTGTTGCGGTCATGTTGCAAGGCGCGCATCACGATCGCGTCGAGTTCCTCGGGGAAGTCTTCGCGAAACTGCGAGGGGGGCGGGACATCACCGCTGGTGATCGCCTGCATCATCTCGAGTTGGCTGTTGCGCTTGAAGAGGCGGCGGCCAGTGAGCGTCTCCCACAACAGTATGCCGAGCGAGAAGATATCACTGCGACGATCGAGTGGGCGTTGCAAGACCTGCTCGGGGGACATGTAGCTAAACTTTCCCTTGAGATCGCCGGAGAAGGTCGCCTCCAATACGCCCTCGGTCGCCTTGGCGATGCCAAAGTCGAGCAGTTTGATCAAACCATCCGAGGTGCACATCAGGTTGTGCGGCGTGACGTCGCGGTGCACCAGCCCGAGCGGCTGTCCATCCAGATCCTTGAGCTCGTGCGCGGCGTGTAGACCCTTGCACGCTTGCCTCGAGACGGCGATGGCGGCCTCGATGGGGAAGGGGCGGTTCTGGCGGTTGAGCAAGATCTGGAGCTCGCGCAGGGTGACGCCATGGATGTATTCGAGCGCCAAAAAATAGCGCGAGGCGTCGCTGCCGAGCTCGTAGATCTGGACGATGTTCGGGTGATTGAGCCTGGCGATGATGCGGCCTTCGCGCAAGAACATCTCGACGAAGGCTTGCTGCTCGGCCAAATGCGGGAGGATGCGCTTGATGACGACCAGACGCTCCAGCCCTGCGATCCCTCGCTCGCGCGCGAGAAACACCTCGGCCATCCCGCCCGTGGCAAGTCGCGTCAAGAGTTCATACTTGCCGATGCGTTTCGCTGTCAGATCGTGCTCGCTCACGCCAGCGGATGCTCCGAGACAGGTGGGCGCCGCATCTCGAAGAGGAGAACAGTCGCGCGGCGCGGTACTGGGATGTGATGGCTACCGTATGCAGTCTATGGCCATGTGCCCCATGGTCCAAGTGAATTGCAGGCGAATTTTGTGTTGCGCATTGCCTGACGCGGCTCGATTTGTAAACGTCCCCGTCGTCCACCGTATGCCCCTCGCGTGTACGTGCTTCGACCGACGACGCGACAACAAGAGCGGTGAGAAAGGAGAAGTGATGAGAATGAAAAAGACCTCTTTGTCCACGCGCGCGGTGGTTTTGCTGCTGTCGCTCACGGTGATGTTTGCCTCGGCGTGCAAGCCCGCCGAGTGCGCGCGCATGACCGAGTGCTGCGCCGAGATTCAGGGAATGGATGGCGTCGGGAACGCGTGCGGCTCGCTCTCCGAGTCGACCAGGAACCCGGACACCTGTCGCGCCGTGCTCGATACCGTGAAGTTCATGCTCGAGGACCGCAAAAAACCTGTCCCGGCCATGTGCAAGATGCCCTGATACGGGCTGCTTTGTGTGACGAAAATCTTTCCTTCCCTGACAGAATCCCTATAGGTTTTGATCCCAGGATATTTCGCGACAAGGCAGGTGACATGGAGCATTCGATCACGACACTCGCGCAACAGCTCTCGTTGCAGCCGATCGGCTCGCCAGAATCAGAGGGCCGCGCGGTACGCCTCGAGGTCAAGCGAGGCAACGAACAACGCGCGCTCCTCTACCTCTGGCCAGGAGGGCGCGCGCGTCGCGTCACTCGCGCGCTCACCGAGGAGCTCGCCGGGCAGCTCTTCGCCGCACCAGAGCTGCTCGACAGTGATGTCGCGCGAGGGTGGACGTTGCACGCACACCCTGAAGGAATCCCTTTAAAGAGCTGGATGCGCGCCAAGGATATCGACTCGCTCGCCGAGATCGACGCCTCGAGCAAACGCCACCTCTTCGAGTCGATGGGAGTCCTCGCGAGAAAACTCCATTCGCTCGGTTCTGGCGGACTCTTTGGCGAAATCCCGGACGCCGAGGATGAAAACCCGACCGCCGCCGAGGATACCTGGCACACGTTCAATGGATGGGTCGCCCGCGCGCTCGACCGCTACTCGCGCTCGATCGATTCGGACACACAGGGGGGCGCGTGGCGAGGTCGTATCGAACTCAAGGAATCACTCGGTGACTTGCGCCACGAGTTGAGCGCGTTTCACCCACGACACCCCGCCGTCCTGACGCATGGCGCGTTGGGGGTGGAGCATATGTGGGTCGACGAGCACTGCTCCGAGGTCGTGGCGCTCACTGGCTTTGATATGGCGCGCTTTCTCCCCGCCGAGGCGGACGTCGCGAATATCCTCTGGCTCGAGGATATGATCGCTTCAGACCTCGCTGTCTCCGCCTTTTACAAGGGGTATGGGGCCGCGAGGACGATGGATGTGCAGCGCCGCGAGAGGTTCTACAGGCGCCTCTCGGCCTTCGAGGCGCTGCTCGGAGAGCGGTGTGGAGAACCTCTCGCGGTCAGCGAAGAGGCGCTGGTCAAGCTCGCGGGCTCGAGCGTCGCCGTCTGATCATCCCGATCGTCGCAGCGAGCAACAAGAACATCGCTCCGAGCGGCGACCCTGGCTTCTTCGACGAGACGCTCTGGCATCCTTCCTCGGTGTCACCGCCCGAGTTTTCGGGAGGTTGCTCGCCAGGTCCGCTGCTGCTCATATCCTCCTCGCTCTGGCCAAAATCACTCCCTGACACGACCCCCATGTCATCCTCACCCGGCGTCCCGGAGGACATATCCTGCGCGGGTGGCTCGCTGCCCATATCCGCCTGGCCACTGCCCATGTCTTGCTCGGGCGTGGTGCCCATATCCTCCTGTGGCGGCATCCCCCCCATGTCCATCTCCATCATCGGATCGTCGGGCATGGGCGGATGCGTCGAGGTCGTGTCGCAAGGTGTATTCGAGGTGTACTCGATGGCGCCGACGTCAAAAGGTGCCTGGCGCGTGTTGCCGCAGTAATCATCCGTGACCTGGGTTGCCATCGAGCCCTTGTCGACAAGCATCGCGCCGTCGACGAGCGAGAAGTCGAGCATCCCTGGAGCCGTGAACCACCCGGTGAGTTGCCCGAGCTGAACCTGTTGGAGGTTGCCCTCGTCTGAGGTGATGGTGCCCCCATTGCGCGTTCGGATCTTTCCATCGAGCAGGTTGTTCACGAGCGTCGCGCTCGAGGTGTCGAAGCGCACGTCGATGCCCGTGGTGTTGTAGAGCGTGTTGTGCTCGATGCGCGTGTTGGTCGCTTCGTTCAGGTAAATGCCCACATCCGTCGGGCAGTTGACGATCAGGTTGTTGCGCAGGATGCCGTTCTGGTGCTCCGGGTTGCACGTACCATCCTCGCAGATGGGGTCAGGGCCAGTGCCGCCGCCGCCGAGCGAGAGCCCGAGCCTGATCTGACCTGTGTGCATCAGCTCGCAGGCGATGAGGTTCTGCTCGAAGATCCCATCGCGCGAGTTCCCCTTGAAGAAGGCCGCGTAGCTGATGTTGTTGCCTCCCCCTTTGGCGTGATCGTGGATGAAGTTCGCGCGCACCACCCAGCGGCGCCCACCCACGACATCGATCGGCGTGACCGGGTTCCCCGTTTGCCTCGGCGCGTCGTTGAAGAACTCGCTCCCCTCGATCAACACATCATCCGGGTAAACGTATGGCCCACCATCAGACTCCGGCTCGCCGTTCCCTTTGATCTGCGCGTTGAAGTTCTGGAAGACGCAGCTTCGCACGGTCGTGTTGTCCGCCTCGCGCACGATGTGCAAGGCGTGCTCGCAGCTCGAATCATCCGCGCAGACGCCCATAAAGTGCAGGTTCTCGAGCGTCCAGTGTGGCGCGCTGATCTTGAACCCTTCGACCGTGTTGCTCTCGATGACTGGCTTTTGCGCAGACGCCGCGCGGATCACGATCGGCGAACCATCGGAGCCCGGCCTGTCGAGGTTGAGCTTGCTGTCGAGTCTGTATGTCCCCGCTTGCATCAGGATCACATCACCCGGATTCGCCGCGCCGACCGCCGCGCGCAGCTCTTCCATGTTCGTGACAGTGATTTCGGCGGCAAACGCAGGTGAGGCAAAAAGTGTCGCGAAAGATGTCGTGACAAGAAGTGTCGAGAGGTGCTTCGAGCGCAGTTTCATCGTGCTCCTTTTCAGGCTCAGGTTGCGTGCTTGGCTTATTATCATAGCCAAAAGTTCTATCTTTTCGCGCGTTGTTTCGAGGGCGCCCCCCGCGGCCCTCGCTCTCGCTCGTCCGCGGCCCCCCTGAATCTCACTGCGTTCGGGAGGGGGGCAGACTCGGCGTTGGGTGTTCGGTTTTTAGCCCACGGGGCATCTGTCTGAAAGGTCCATTGTTTGTTCGGGAGGGGGCAGACCTGGCGTCGGTTGTTTGGTCGGTGGCCCACGAGGCGCGTTGAGATATGCAGTGAGTTTTGAGAGCACGAGAAGGGGGCGCTCTCGAAACTCATCGCCAAATTCGAAGGCTCCCAACGCGGGCCACCAGACCGAGCAACCAACGCCAAGTCTGCCCCCCTCCCGAGGCTTTAGCCGAGACACAGGGGGGCCGCGGACGAGCGAGAGCGAGGGCCGCGGGGGGCGAATGTTTCAAAAATTGGTCGAGGAGGGCGAGAGGATCAAATTAACTCGACCTGGATGGTGGCGTTTGCCTCGATCGAGGCAATGCCCTGATCCACGATGGCGAAGGCGTTGACGTTCGCGAGGATGGCGGGGTTGCCGGAGTCTTGATCGGGGATCGGGGTGTAGGCGGGTCTGCTGCCTTTGATAAAGGAGAGCTGCCCGGTGATAAACTGCATCCTCTTTGGCGTGCTCGAGAGCGCCGCTGTGGTCGTGGCTTCGAGCAGCGCGGGTTGCCACTCCACCCCTTGCAGTTTGGAGAGCGCGGGTTTGACGAACTGGTGGAAGCAGACAAGGCTCGAGGCGGGGTTTCCTGGGAGCCCGATCAGCGGCGTTTGTTTGTTTCCATCGCTGGCAACGCCGAACGCGAGCGGCTTGCCGGGTTTCATCGCGATCTTCCAGAACTTCATCCCTCCAGAACACTCCTCGAGCACCTGGCGCGTGAAGTCTCGGTCTCCCACCGAGACACCGCCGCTCGAGATGACGAGGTCGGCGTGCGCGCAGGCGCGCGCGTAGGTTTGCCTTATCACATCGAGGTCATCGGGGAGGGTGGGGTAGACGAGCGGTTGGCCGCCGTGTTCGCGCACCAGCGCCTCGAGCATCGGAGCGTTCGCGTTGATGATTTGCCCCGGCCCAGGCTGCTGGCCCGGATCGACGAGCTCGTCGCCTGCGCAAATGATCGCCACGATCGGTCTTCTCGCGACCTGCAACCAGAGTGTCCCGTTGCCAGCGAGCGCGCCGATATCTCCCGCGCTGATGCGCTGGCCGCTGGAGAGCAGCGGCGCGCCTTTGGCGACAAAGCTTCCCTGTCGTCGGACCCATGCGCCTTTCCCCTCGGGGGGAGCCTCGAGGATGGTGACCCTGTCTTCAGCTTCCTCGGTGAACTCGCGCATCACGATCGTGTCCGCGCCATCGGGAACAGGCGCGCCGGTCATGATCTTTGCTGCCTGACCTTTGCCGATATTTTGCGTCGGGACTTCGCCCGCGTGCACGGTCTGGGTGATGTTTAATGTGGTGGCTTTGCTGTCGTCGAGGTCCTCGAAGCGAAACGCGTAGCCATCCCTTGCCGAGTTGCTAAAGCGCGGGGCGTCCTCGCTCGCGGCCACATCTTGCGCGAGGATGCGTCCCAGGGCATCGCCCAGTGAGACGCGCTCGCTGCCTGCGGTGGTGATCTCTTCGAGGATCTGTTGGCGTGCTTCTGCGGTGGTCAAAAAGGACATGACAGCCTCGCTCGGGGTGGCGAAAAAAAGCGCGCAAACATGACGCAGTGCGTCTTTACGAGGGGGTGATCTTGGGCTAGGGGCAGCAAGGTCACGCTCGAGTTGTGCGAGCGCGGCTATCCATACCACAGGAGCAAAGCGATGGCGAAGGCATCAGAGGCCGATATCATGCGCTTCGGGCGCGAGATGTTCTCGAAGATGAAGGGGCAAAAGCCGGGCGTCTTTCAGAAGGACTGGTGGAGCGGGAAGATGATGGATTTCTCGATGAAGGATGAAGCCTTCAAGATCGAGATGTTCCGCTTCGTCGATGTCTTCCCCACGCTGCGCGATCCTGTGCAGGTCGCCGTTCACCTCCAGGAGTATTTTTGCCGCCCCGAGCAAGACTTCCCCGCTTCCTTCCAGTGGGGGCTTGGCAAGGTCAAGCCCGAGGGAATGATCGCCAAGATGGCCGCCTCTCAGATCGAGAAGCAGGTCATGGGGATGGCCTCGAAGTTTATCGCTGGCAAGACCGCCGAGGAGGCGATCCCCACGCTCAAGAAGATGTGGAAGAAGCAAGATCTGGCGTTCACGTTGGATTTGCTCGGCGAGGCGACGGTCAGCGAGGTCGAAGCCAACGAGTACTTCGCCAGGTACAATGAGATCCTCGACACGTTGATCGCCGAGGTCGCCAGGTTCCCCTCGAAGCCGATCCTCGAGGAGTCCCCCTATGGCGCCGTCCCCAGGGTCAACGTCTCGGTCAAGATCTCCTCGCTCTACAGCCAGATCGATCCGCTCGACTTCGACGGCTCGCTCACCGCGCTCAAGGACAGGTTGCGTCCGCTCTACCACAAGGCCAAGGCGGCGGGCGCGTTTATCAACCTGGACATGGAGCAGTACTCCTACAAGGCGCTCACGCTGGAGCTCTTCAAGTCGCTGATGAGCGAGCCCGAGCTCGCGGATTATCCTCACGCTGGCGTGGTGATCCAGGCATACCTGCGCGACGCCGAGGCGGACACGCGCGCGCTGTGCGAGTGGGCCAAAAAACGCGGCACGCCCGTGACCGTGCGTCTCGTCAAGGGCGCCTACTGGGACTACGAGACGATCCACTCCGAGCAAGAGGGGTGGCCGATCCCGGTGTTCTCCAAAAAATGGGAGACGGACGCATCCTACGAGCGCTGCACCGAGGTCCTGCTCGACAACCACCAGCACATCCGCGTCGCCATCGGCTCGCACAACGTGCGCAGCATCGCCTATGCGATGGCGCACGCCGAGGCGCTCGGGATGGACAAGTCAGGTTTCGAACTCCAGATGCTCTATGGGATGGCCGAGCCGATGAAGGTCGCCGCCCAGAAGATGGGATACCGCGTGCGCGATTACGTGCCGATCGGCGAGCTGGTGCCGGGGATGGCGTATCTGGTGCGCAGGTTGTTGGAGAACACCTCCAATGAGTCCTGGCTCAAGGCATCCTTTGTCGATGGCGCCTCTGTCGACGAGCTGCTCAAGGCTCCTGCGGGCGAACCTTCGACCCCCGAGCCAAAGGTGAAGGCATTCACCGAACACGGTTTTCGCAACGAGCCGATGCGCGACTTCTCGAAGAAGGCGCACCGCGATCAGTTCGCAGCAGCGGTCCAGACCGTGCGCGGCAAGCTCGGCCAACGGTTTGATCCTGTGGTCAACAACGAGGTCGTCACGGCCAATCATGCCATAAAGAGCCTCGACCCGAGCCACACCGAGACCATCGTCGGAGAGGTTGGCGTGGCGGACGTCGCGCTCGCCGAGCGCGCCCTCGACATCGCCGCAGCGGCCCAGCGAGCCTGGGCAAAGCGTCCTGCCGAGGAACGCGCAGCCTATCTCTACAAGGTCGCAGAGATCATGCGCCATCGTCGCGACGAGCTCGCCGCCTGGATGGTCTTCGAGGTCGGCAAGGTCTGGCGCGAAGCGGACGCGGATGTCTGCGAGGCGATCGACTTCTGTGATTTCTACGCGCGTGAAATGGAGCGCCTCGGCAAACCTCGGCGCCTTGGCCGCGTGCCGGGTGAGCTGGATGTCATGTTCTATCGCCCGCGCGGCGTGGCGGCGGTGATCGCGCCCTGGAACTTCCCGCTGGCGATCCTTTGCGGGATGGTCATGGCCGCAGCCGTCACCGGGAACACGGTGGTGATGAAGCCCGCCGAGCAATCCTCGGTGATCGCGGCGAAGTTTATGGAGATCGTGCTCGAGGCTGGGTTCCCTCCCGGCGTCATCAACTTCCTCCCAGGCTTTGGCGAGCAGGTCGGCGCGCACCTCGTCGAGAGCCCCAAAACCAACCTCATCGCCTTTACCGGCAGCATGGATGTTGGCCTGAAGATCTTGCAGGTCGCAGGTCACACCAACCCGCTCCAGCGCGAGGTCAAGAAGGTCATCTGCGAGATGGGCGGCAAGAACGCCATCATCGTCGACGCGGACGCGGACCTCGACGAGGCGATTCATGGCGTGATGCACTCGGCGTTCGGGTTCCAGGGGCAGAAGTGCTCGGCGTGCTCGCGCGTGATCGTGCACGAGTCCTGCTACGAGGAGTTTAGAAACCGCCTCGTGGCTGCGACAAAGAGCATGCAAATTGGCCCCTCCTGGGACCCCGGCACCGCCGTGGGGCCAGTGATCGACGGCGGCTCTCGCCGCAAGATCCAGGAGTATGTCGAGCTCGGCAAGCAGGAGGGGACGCTGCTCGTGCAACGCGAGGTGCCTCAGGGCGGTTTCTACGTTGGCCCGGCCATCTTCGAGGGCATCACGCCCGAGCACAGGTTGGCGCAGGAGGAGATCTTCGGTCCTGTGGTGGCGCTGATGCGCGCCACTGATTTCGACCACGCCATCGCCCTCGCCAACAGCACGCGCTTCGCGCTGACGGGCGCGGTTTATAGTCGCAGTCCGTACAACATCCAGCAGGCCTACGAGGAGTTCGACGTGGGCAACCTCTACATCAACCGAGGTTCCACCGGAGCGTTGGTTTGGCGCCAGCCTTTCGGGGGATACAAGATGTCGGGGGTTGGCACCAAGGCTGGCGGGCCGGATTATTTGCAGCACTTTATGGTGCCGCGATCGGTCTCCGAGAACACGATGCGGCGAGGATTTGCGCCCGAGGACTGATCACCTCCGATTTGCATTCAGCGGCCAGATGATGAAGATAGGTGCGTCTTCCGAGGATGTCTTATCCTCATCGCTTTCCGTTTCGGAGGTTTCATGAAACGCACGCTCTCGGTCGCATCTCTCCTCGCGCTCGCTCTTCTTGCCATCAGCTGTGGAGGTGGCGGCGAGCCCGAGCCGGACTTCGAGTCCGTCTCGCTCGAGTTCGCGGCGCTTATCGGTGACAAGGCGTTCTCTTGCGAGGATACCTTTCAACTTGGCAGCGCCAACACGGACGTGACCTTCTCCGAGCTCAAGTTCTACGTGCACGATGTGGAGCTCGTGCGAAGCAACGGCGAGGTCGTCAAGGTCACGCTCGACGAGGATGAGGTGTGGCAAGCGCGCGGTGTGGCGATGCTCGATTTCGAAGACAAGACGGGCAACTGCGCCAACGGCACCACGCAGACAAACAACACCATCACCGGAAAGGTCGACGGGCTCCACGACGACTACACGGGCGTCAACTTCACGCTGGGCATTCCCTTCGAGCTGAACCACGCGGACGTGGGCGCCTTGCCTTCCCCCCTCAATGTCCCCACGATGTTCTGGAGCTGGCAAGGGGGTCGCAAGTTCATCCGCCTCGATGGTCGCGTCGAGGAGGCTGGTCTTCGCTTCCACCTCGGCAGCACGGCGTGTCAGGGCGAGGGCAACGAGGTGACCAACTGCTCCAACCCCAACCGAGCAGACATCTCACTCGATGGCCTCGACCCGATCGGTTCACCGATCGTCTTCGACATCGCCAAGCTGTACGAGGACGTGGACCTGTCTGGCAGCGCTGATAATCAGTCGGTCGGTGTTTGCATGTCTGCACCTGATACGGTGACCTGCGAGGGGATCTTTGGCTCGCTCGGGTTGTCCTATGGCGACAACGCGGGCGGTACCGTGAGCGCGTTCCGTGGGATGGAGTGAGGTTTTCGAGGTCGGAGAAGAATAGGAGCACGGGATGAGAGCGAGATGGATACTGCTGCTCGCGCTGGCGTTCGCCACAAACGTTGGTTGCAGCGAGCCTGATGGACAGGACAACGCCGATACGGGGCCGCAACCATACAAATGGGAGCTCCCGGAAGGTGTGCCTGAGCCCGCTGTCCCCGAGGATAACCCGGTCACGCTCGAGAAGGCCGAGCTCGGGCGCCACCTCTTCTACGACAAGCGCCTCTCGGGGAACGAGACGCAGGCGTGCGCCGGGTGCCACAAGCAAGAGCTCGCGTTCACGGATGGGTTGGCCGAGGCGCTCGGTTCCACAGGGCAGGCGCACTTTCGCTCATCCATGGGGCTGACGAACATCGCCTACAGCTCGACGCTCGGGTGGGCGGGGCCCGCGACGCCAACGCTCGAGCGGCAGGCGCCGATCCCGATGTTTGGCGATGATCCTGTCGAGCTTGGCTTGAGCGTGTTGAGCGAGGAAGAGATCCTCGAGCGATTCCGTGGCGATGCGCTCTACGAGGAGCTCTTCGCCAGGGCGTATCCCGATCAGGAGGAGCCGATCACGCTCGATAACCTGATCGCGGCCATCGCGACCTTCGAGCGCACGCTTGTTTCGTTCAACTCTCCCTTCGATCGCTACATCTTTGACGAGGAGGCCACCGCGCTCACCGAGTCCGAGAGGCGCGGCATGGACCTCTTCTTCTCCGAGCGCCTCGAGTGCTTCCATTGCCATGGTGGCTTTAACCTCTCGGACTCGATCACACACGAAGGTTTGGTGTTCGAATCACAGGCGTTCCACAACACGGGCCTCTACAACATCGACTTCGAGGGGGGCTACCCCGAGCGCGATCGTGGGCTCTACGATATCACCGGCGTCGCCGAGGATATGGGCAAGTTCAAGGCGCCGACCTTGCGCAACATCGCCGTCACCGCCCCCTTCTTTCATGATGGCTCGGCAGAAACACTCGACGATGTCCTCGACCACTACGAGCGCGGAGGTCGCGCCATCACCAGCGGTGAGTATGTCGGGGATGGCGCGCAGAATCCCTACAAGTCAGAGTTGATCACGGGGTTCTTGCTCAGCGATCAGGAGCGCGAGGATCTCAAGGCATTCCTCAACGCCTTGACGGACCAGAGCTTTTTGGAGGACCCGCGTTTCTCCGATCCTTTCGAGGAGTGATTTTCAACCTGTGGTGCCCGCACCCCCCGCGGCCTCACTATCGTTCGCCGCCCCCCTGAACCTCAACCTGCGGTTTCGGGAGGGGGGCAGACCTGGCGTTGGGTGCTCGGTTTTTAGCCCACGGGGCATCTGTCTGAAAGGTCCATTGTTCGTTCGGGAGGGGGCAGGCCTGGCGTTGGGTGCTCGCGCCCCCTTCTCCTGCTTCGCATTCGGTTGGACCCCGCGTCTGTACGACGCGTGTTCTTCGAAGACACTCACCCGACAGGTCGGGCTCCTGCTTGCCCCAAGGGGGTCTTTTCTTTAGCTATCGATTTGGCCCGATGGTTCGCACTGGCTGTCCTCGTGAAACTCATCGCCCAATCCGAAGGCTCCCAAAGCGGGCCACCAGACCGAGCACCCAACGCCAGGTCTGCCCCCCTCCCGAACGCAGTGAGATTCAGGGGGGCCGCGGACGAGCGAGAGCGAGGGCCGCGGGGGGGGCGAGGGCCGCGGGGGGTGCGCGGAGCGCGGACAAGCGGCACGAAAATCACTCCTCGCGCGTGAGTTGGATCGTGCCGAGGTAGCCAAAGCGGCTGCCGCCTTCTGGTGAGACGCGCACGTCGATGGTGATCTGGCCGAGCGCGTCCGGGGTGATGCCGAGATAGTCTGCGGTGTTCGCGGTGTTGTCGGCGACCTCCAGATCTCGCGTCTGGCCATTGACGATAAAGCGCGTCAGCCTGCCGCGACCGCTGTCATCGCCAGAGCGTGCGGCGAAGAGCTTGAGCGCGTAGGTTCCTTCCGGGTCGAGGTGGCGCAGCGTGATCTGTCCCGAGGTCGAGAGCGCGGCGGTGTGGCCATCGAAGGAGCCGATCCAGAAGGTGTCTGAGGTCGCCTGTGATGGATACCCAAGCTGGTTGTTGCCGAGGCCGTTGGGGTTGGCGCCAGCGAAGTTGTCCGTCATCGTGAAGTCCACGCGCGTCACGGTCCCGCGCGTGTCCGAGGCGTTCTCTAACCTGCGAGCGTCATAGGTCAGGTTGTTCCATGGCGAGGGCGATTGCGCGCCCGCGTCGCCAAGATCCACCAGGATCGTTTGCCCCACCTCGAGCGCTGGTTCGCCGGAGCCAAACATCCCATCGGGTCCCCCCTTGACCGTCTTCTCGGTCACGAAGTCCGCGTCCTCTTGCAGCTTGATGGCGGCCTCGACGGAGGCATCGATCGGCACCAGGCCGTAGGTCGCGCGGTTGTAGATCGTGCCATAGAGCACCAGCGCGTTGAGGTATCGGCCATTTAACCCCGCGTGGTAATCGTCCGAGCCGTGCAAGCGCTCGGCATCTGGTCTTGCCAGATGCCGCTCCCACGCGTCACCCACCGGCGAGACGGTGAGGTTGTCCTCGGTGACGGGGTGGGTCGCGTTGGCGGGGATGTAGTTGTTGGCTGCGTCATTGTAGTGCGCGCGGATTTGCGCCTGCATCTCCTCGGGGTTGGCAAAAGACCCTGGATAATACGAGTGATCCGGGTGCCTCGCCCACGTCATATAGAGCACGACGCGCGCGTTCGGGCTCGTATTGAGGATGCGGTCAAAGAACCAGGTCGCGTCCTGTTTGAATTGTGCGGGGTTCCCCAGGTTGTCCGTCGCTCCTGTGCTGAACTCCTGCAACACGACCACGTCCCAGTTCCCCTGGTCCACGGCGTTCAATGAGTCTGCATTGGTGCGGTGATAGGAGAGCGTGCGCCCACCCGGCGCGACAAACTCGACGTTTGGCGTGGGCCATCCCGCGTCCGTCGCCAGGTCGCGCACGATATGGGGCACAGGTCCCTGGTGCGTGAAGCTGTTGCCCAGAAATAGCAGGCGCAACGGCCTGTCACTCGGAGGATCGTTCTCGGGGAGGACGACCTGCATATCCTCCAGGCCCATCTCGACGACGCGGCCCATGTCCGCATCGACAGGTGCTCCGATGTCCTCTTCGGGAGGAGGTGTCGCCATGTCCTCGGGCGCCGACAGATCTTCCCTGTCCGCGCCGCTGTCGACAAAGGATGCGTCCTCGCCGCCTGTCTTGCCGCCCATATCGAGCGAGCCCATCTCTTCGTTTGAGGTCTCGCCCGGGATGACGACGTGCTCGGGCTGGCAGGCCGCGAGCGCGAGCAGCGAGAGCAGGGCGGAGAGGAGCTTCGAGGTCATGCGGTGATTCATCGGTTTTTTTGCCTGTGCTTTAAAAGGTCACTCCGTCGCGCCGAGCGCGATCTGGACCTTGCTGCGCAATGTCAATGTCTTCGCGTCCTTGGCGATGCTGTTTGGCGAGAGGATGAGCTTGCCGCCAGGGATGTCGATCGAGGGAGAGGTGAGCGAGCGCTCGATCATCGTCTTGGTGCTGTTGGCGAACTCGGAGGTCTTCCAGCTCGAGAGCGCCTTGACCAGCTCCGGTGCGGTGGACGCATTGGTCAACTCGACCGCCTGGAGGTCGATCTTGAGCTTGCCGTTCTCGAGCGCCAGCAACCCCTTGATGACCCCATCGAACCAGAAGCAAGGGCCTCCCATCATGTTCCACGCGCGAAACGCCAGCGCGAGCGGCTCGCCACCGGCCACGGCGGTTGTTTTCTCGCCGATGGCGAGGTTTTGCAGCGTGATGTGAGTGGGGCCTTCTGGATCGGCCTGGCCTTGCAGTGTGTAGCGGCGCGGGATCTTTCCATCTTGCATGAGCGCTGTAACCGCAGGCATCAGGATGGAGGGTTGCACCGAGACGGCGACGTTCTCATCGCCTGCAAACTGGAGCGCTTGCGCGGCGGTCAGACCTTGCCCTGGCTGGACGCCGGGGAGGTTTGTCGTGAAGCCGACAAAGATCGCTTTCTGCGCGGGGATGAGTTTGATCTCGGAGGGGAAGACGCGCAGGTTCGGCACGCCCAGCTCGGGCGGTGAGAAGGTGAAGAGCTGGACGGGCTCGAGGTTGGCCGTCAGACGCTTGAAGACCTCCTTGGTGAGCGGCTGCTTGAGCAGCCGCGAGGTCGCCTCGGGCAAGTCCTTTAGCTGGAGCTGGAGGAAGGTGCCCGCGTGGTCAGCGATCTTGTTCAGGTCGAGCTTGACCTGGACCTTGCCATCCTCGAGCGCTTCGAGCAGCACGGGCGCGATCAGGTTGAGCGAGCCATCGAGTGGGACGGTGCGCTTGCCAAGGAGCGGGATGTCGACGCTTGCCTTTCCGCCAAGATCACCGACGACGCGAAAGCACGCCTCGCAGCTAGGGTCAGGCTCGAAGCCGAGGTTGAGCGCGTCGCCGTCGAGGTCGACCTTGATCTCCTTGCCACCGCCGATGGCGACAGCGGTCTTGATCTTTAAACCCTGATCGAGCGATCGCCCGAGCAATTTCTTGGCGACATCCGAGAGGACCTTGTAGCGCAACCCCACGCCGATGTGTGTGGGCATGCCTTGCTGAAACTCGAGATCCTGGAGGAGCGTCGACTCCTGCGCCAGGGCCTGGGTGTAGTCTTGTTTGACCTGCGCGCATTGCTGATTGCAGCCTGACTGCGAGAGCAGGGCGATGCAGGCAAGTGAGGTGACCGCGAGCGACAGCGTCTTCTTGGACATCTAAATTCTCCATCCTGGGTTTTCGCGCCCTATTATCTATACTTGGAGCGTGCCTTGGAGGTCAGGGTGCCGACATGTCGGTCTGAACTTCCCCGGACACCCACTCGTGAAACATCCAATCAGGGGCGCATGGAACACTATCCACGCTGCCTCGAACCTACGCAAGCGCGCGTGATGGCATCGCGCAGCGCCACGGGCCTTCGAGGCTCCCTTCTGGAGAGGACGCATGATTCGCATCATCAAGGCGGTGCTCAAATTTCTCTACTGGCTGATCAAGATCGTGCTCTGGTTGTGGCGCCGTCTGCGCCCTGGCTCGAGCGTCGACGCCACCTGGAGCAAACTCGAGCCGTCGAGATACAACCGTCTACCTTTCCATAAAGGGCTGTGATAGGACGTGCTCGACGTCTCGCTCGTGGAGTGAGCGTCCACCCCAACGTTTGTTAAAGGAGTCCGCTCATGAACGACGCATACCTGTTTCTGGTTGTCTGTAACTTGGCCGCAGATGACGATCGTCGTCGCCCGTTCGAAGAGGCGCTGGGCGCCTTTGGTGAACTCGCGCCGATGCTCTCGACCTCCTGGCTCCTCTCCGTCGACGCCGAGCGCGCCGATGACGAGGACATCACCGCAGGTCCACTCCTCGAGCATCTCCTGGATGTCGTCGGAGAAGATCTCGAGATCGCGGTTGTCGAGGTCGACAACATCGCGACCTATGACATCCAGGATGGCGGCGAGGAGCTCCTCGACCGCCTCTTCCCACCGGTAGAGTACGAAGAAGAGGAGTGAGGTTTGCAGGATCGCGTCTGCTTTATCGAAGCATTGGGAGAGGTCACCTGGCCCGAACACGCCGTGTTCATCGCGGACAGGGCGCTCCCTGATGCGATCCTTCACAAGCTCCCTCGAACGCATACCATTCTTGTCGATGCTGGCGAGCCGCTCACGCGGCTCGCCAGCATCGAAACTCTCGCCGAGCAAGTCCTCGCGCTCCACTCGTCGAGGCCGCTGACGCTCGTCGCAGTCGGCGGCGGCTCCGTCGGCGACGCGGTCGGGTTTCTGGCCAGCGTGCTCTGGCGCGGCGTGGACCTGTGGCATGTCCCCACGACCTTGCTCGCCATGGTCGATTCGGCTCACGGCGGCAAGACCGCCGTGAACCTCGGCGTCGCCAAGAATCAACTCGGGACCTTCTACCAGGCAGAGCGCATCCTCATCGCGCGCGAGATCCTCGCCGCGCTACCATTTCCACAACGCCGTGAAGGGCTCGCCGAGCTTATCAAGGGCCTGTGGCTCGATGACGCCGCCGCGCTCCCTGCGCTCGATGATATGGCGCAGGAGCTCGCGTCAGCGCCTTTTTCAGAGGTTGGTGATGCCTTGTTCGATGCGCTCGAGCGCGCCATCGCTGTCAAGTATCGCATCGTCGCGCGAGACCTCCACGAGACGCTCGCAATCCGCACCTTCCTTAACTTTGGCCACACCATCGCGCATGTGCTCGAGCTCGAGTTCGGGTTGCCTCATGGCGTCGCCGTGGCGTGGGGGATGTATGTCGCCGCATCGCTCTCGGTCGAACATGGTGGGTTCGAGTTCGCACAGGCCGATCGCCTGCGCGCACACGTCGAGCCGATCCTCTCACCGATGACCTCGCTCTCGGAGCGCCTGCCTCGCGAGCGCTTCGAGGAGCTCGCGAAGCGGGACAAGAAACGCATCGACAAGAAGCTGCGCTCGGTGCTGCTTCACGCGCCCGGCGCGCCGTATGTGACCGATGAAATCACCTCGGGCCAGTGGTATGACGCGCTGATTCGCGAATATGAGGCGTGGAGCGTGGCGCCTCGCTCGGTGCGTTGGACGCGCCGCGACGAGGCAGTGATTTCCATCGCGTCGAGCAAATCCGAGCTCAACCGCGCGCTCCTGATCGCGCACCTGCGGCCTGGGTTGATTCAGGTCGATGGCGCCAGTGATGCGGATGATGTGGTGTATTTGCGTCGCGCGCTCGAGAAGATGCGCGCCGAACCTACGCGCGAGGTGACCGTCCAGGCAGGACTCGGCGGGACCACCTTCCGCTTCCTGCTCGCGGCCGCGGCGGTGCGCCAGGCGCCCACGATTATCATGGCGAGCGCGAGGTTGCTCGATCGCCCTCATGGGGCGATGTATCAGGCGCTCGAGCAACTCGGCGCGCGACATACCCCGGTCGAAGGGGGCGTCCAGATCACGCCCTGTGGTCCTATCGATGGGGTCACGCTCACCGTGCGCGCGGATGCTTCCTCGCAGTTTGCCTCGGCGCTGGCGATGCTCTCGGCCTCGGGCGCTTCACTCCTGATTCAATTGACGACGAGTGAATCGGGCGCTTACGCCGCAGATCGCGTCGCGAGCGCTCCTTACCTGAAGATGACGCTCGACATGCTCGAAGAGGTCGGCGTCGTCGCGCGGTGGGAGCAAAACGGGCGCATCTCGCTCGATGGATCACACGCGGCGATGAGTCAGGCGACGCTTGTCGCACATCCTGACGAGAGCTCCGCTGCGGTTTGGCGCGTGGCGAGGTTTTTGGGCGCGCCCGTTTCGCTCGCGCACGAGGAGAGCTCGGGAAGGCAACCTGACAGCGCGCTCGAGGCGATCCTTCGGGACTACGCCCGCACGCCAGCCGACGAGATCTTTTCGGTCTCCTTGCACGAGTCGCCAGATCTCGCGCCCGTGCTTACCGCAGCGGCGGTGATGAGCGAGGCGGGGTTGGAAATCACTGGCGCGTCGCACCTGCGCCTCAAGGAGTCCAATCGCATCGAGGAGCTCTGCGAGGCTTACGCTGATGTGGGGATCGAGGTGCTCCCTCGTCAGGATGGGCTCTTTGTCCCGGTCGGCATACAGCGCGCTCGTGAAGGCGCCGCGTGGCGCACCTTCGAGGATCATCGCCTCGCGATGACTGGCGCGCTCCTCACGCTTCGAGACGCGCTGCACATCGAAGAGCCATGGGTCGTCGCCAAGTCTTATCCTGGCTTCTGGGCAGACCTGCGCCGCGCTGGCGCCAGGTTCCTCCACTGATATTTCGGTGCTGTATCACCGGCACCAACGGTCGGTTTCTTTCTGGCACCAGAAGCGGATGTGCATGTGGTCGTCGTGTCCCTTGGAGCGGCGAACCAGCGCCTTGCCTCCCCAACCAGGGTACTCGAAGACGGCGTCGAGCCACTCTTGCGGTGCGCCTTGGCGTTGCGCCTCCTTGTAGACGAGGCGCTGGACCCAACGATCCATGAAGATGTACTCGACCATCCCGCTGGCGATAAATTCTCGCACCAGCCAGAGGGTGCGCTGCGCGTCGAGGTCGCGACGCGAGATGTAGTGGAAGCGGTTGAAGTTTGGTGGCGGCGAGAAGCGTGGATAGGTGATGTCGACGTCGCGCCCTGTCTGGTGTGAGAGGTGTGGTTTGATGCGACGACCTGTGCGAAAGCTCAGGTCGCCCATCATCACAGGCTCTGCGTCGGGGTAGGCTTCTGCGTAGGCGTCGAACACGCGCTTGATCTCGCTCACCGCGTAGTAGGTTCCAAACGAGCGGTGGCGATGCAGGACCACGTACTTGTCCGCCAGCGGCAATGGCTCTGCGTAACGCAACCTCCCGCGATTTGGCGCGCCGAGTCCCTCCGAGACGGTCGACGAATCGAGCCGCCACACGAGGAGCTCGTCCCCCTCCTCCAGCGCGTTGAGATCGACGTCCGGGTTGAGCGTGCCGAGCGCCTCGTTGTCGAGCTTGTAACGTTGGCGCACCCAGCGCGCGTCACGGTAGCGCGTGATAGTGTGGTAGAGCTCCTCGACGCGCGGCGTGCCGACGATCGGGTAGCCATCGACAAATGTCCAGGCGGCGCGCTCGGGGATCACCCAGCGCGGCTCCTTCCATGGGTCGAGCTCTGGCTCTCTGGGATCGATGAGGTCCATCTCCTCGAGCAATGAGAGCGCCCCTGGCCAGTGATACAGCATGTTCGTGAGCAGCAAGCTCACCGAGTGCGTGTTGTGGAGCAAGTTCTCGGACGAGAAGCTCGCCTGCGCCGCTGCCGGTTTCGCCGTGGTCGCGATTGTCCCGAGCAGGACTGACATCACGAGCGTGGACTTGAGCAGGGCGGGGAGGGTTTTGAACATCATTAGCAATCTCGCCAGAACCGCGCCGCGAGGTCGAAATTCGACGCTCGCGGCTGGTCAAAAAGACGGGCGCTCGAGAGAGCGCCCGTATCATGAGGTCTGGAGGTTTTGCCATCGATCGAGAGCGGCGTCAACTTCTGGAAGAATCAGTGTTTTTTGACGGTCTCATTTCTTCTTGTCAGGAGCATCGGCCTCGATCGGCGCGAGCGGTTTGATCCACTCGGCATCCTGCATCGCTTCAGGGTGGAGCTCCTTGGCGCGCGTCTCCTGCTTCTTGGCCTCTTCCTCTTTGTTCTGGAGCGTGTAGAGGCGCGCTGCGGTTGCGTGCAGGTCTGCCGTGTCCCAGCCAGCCTCGAGGCTGGCTTTGATGAGCTCCTCGGCGGCTTCGAGCTCTCCTGCGCGGATATGCGCCTGCGCCAGCTTGGTTTTTGCTTCGAAGCCAGGGCGCGTCTCGTGGTTCTTCTTCGCGATCTCGAGCGCCTTGTCGGTGTCCTCGCCGGTCAAGAAGTAGTCCATGCCGTGGCCATAGACCGCCTGTGGGTAGCGCTTCATATCTCGCGCGTAGGCTTCGCCCGCGCGCTTCTTCCACTCCCTGGCCTTGTCCTCGTCGCCGAGCGCCTCGTAGGTGTCCGCGAGCGCCTCCATGAACTCGCCAGCGGGGACGCGCGCGACGATGCCTTCATACATCTCCTTGGCGCGCTCGTTGTCACCGAGCAGGCCGGTGACTTCGGCCAGGTGCTCCTCGATCAGGAACCAACCGCCGTAGGTCGTGTTTGCCTCCTCGAAGTAGCGCTTGGCGTCTCTCCAGTTCCCCGTGTCGAGTTCGATGATGCCGCGTTGCAGCAGCGCCCAGGCGCGCGTGAGCTTGTCGTGTTTCGGCACAAGGTCGATTGCCTTGTCGAAGTGCTCGCGCGCCTTCTCGAGGTCTCCTGTCTTGAAGTGGTAATGCGCGAGCGCGACGCGGACCGAAGGGGAGTCCTGATGTTGTTGCGCCTCTTCGTAGTGCTTGAGCGCCTCCTCGAGCTTCCCGCTGTGAAACGCGAGGTCTCCCCTCATTTGCGCGAGCATGGCCTTCTCGCTGTCCTTGAGGAGGATGCGCTTGGCGTAGGCGTCGAGGTCTGGGGGGACCTCGCTGAAGTTATGGAGCGAGTAATTGAGCGAGGCGCGCTCCCACAACGGGCCTGAGCCCTCCGGGGCTGCCTCGAACGCTTTCTTGTTCCACTCGAGCGCCTTGTCCCAATCATCCCAGGAGTTGGTCAACCTCGCGCGTTGTGCATACGCCGAGCTCACGCGCGCGGCGCGCAGCCACTCCTTGGGGCGCTCTTCGAACATGCGCTGCTCCCCCGAGATCTGGTTGTCGAACGCCTCGATGCTCGCCTTGGCATCTGTTCCCTCCAACGCGGCGGAGAGCTGCTCTGGTTCTGGCGTCGCCGTCGTCTGGCTCTCCTCCTTCGGGGTCGTGCCCGAGGCGGTGTCGGCGATGTCCGCGCTCGTTTGCGCCGAGGTCTGGTTGTTTGGTTTCGTGGTCTCTTTCGAGTCACAGCCGAGCGAACCGATGGTGAGCGCGAGGATGCAGAACAGGACGAGCCTATGAGAAACAGAGCGCATGAAACAACCCCCGAGGGTGGTAGGAGATGCTGCCAGACAAGGCAGCGTCATGAAGATAAAACGCCGCACATTCTTACACGAAAAGATGGCGTCATGCGAACGCATGACGCCACACAGCACAGATGATTACTTCTCAGCGCTCGCCACGGATCAGCCCACCACGGGAAATCTGTCTCGGTGAGTTCCAGAGTCCAGGTCTCACGGCATGAACAAAAAAGGGCCGGGCGCTCGTAAAAGCGTCCGGCCCTTTCTTATGCCGTGGATGTGTTCCCCGAAGCGATGCTTCAGGGGTCAAACATCAGGGCGTGTGTGGTGGGTGCAGGTAGGGGAAGGTGCCAAGGAAGGCACCTTCGACGCCCAGGTCGTTGGCCGTCGGGTTGACTCCGACGAGCGCGTCGACAGCGTGGACGCTGAGGTCGAGCAGGACGACCGCCAGGGTGACATCCATCACAGGATCAGCGAGCTTGCGACCGTTGGGGAAGCCCGAGGTGCCGCTCGTGTCGATCTTGAGCGTGTCGGGGAGGATAAGGGGTCCGCCCTGTGCCACGCAGGTGTTCACATCGCAAGGCGTCAAGCCTGCGGTGGTGAGGTCGTCATCGAGCGCGGTGTGGTAGGCCGTGAGGGATGCCACGATCTCTGCGACGAAGGGGTTGTTGGGGTCGGCGTCGCCAACGGGGCTGCCTGCGTTGTAAGCGTCCTTGCTCGAGATGAGCGCGGTCGCGACAGCGGGCATACCTTTGCGGTCGACGCGCGTGTAGGTGTCGGGTGCATCGGTGCGGAAGATGAAGTCTTCAGGCTGACCGACACAGAACGCGGTGGGCTCCTCTGCGCCGTGTGGGCAGTGCGTGTCAGGATCGGCTGCCGCAGGCGCGCCCAGGTGGTAAACGCGGCACTGGACCGTGTCATACTGGGTGTCGCCAGGGTTGCCCGATGCGTCGAAGCCGCCACAAGCCGTCGCACACTCTGCGGGTGTGTCGTAGTGCTTGTTCGGGCCAACGCAGTGCTCGAAGCTCAGGTTGCAGTAGACGTCGCAGTAAGAGCCGCAGACGCCGCCGCCCGATGGGCCAGCGTGTGGGCAGTGGAGCGCTGCGTCTGCAATGGCAGGTGCGTTGCCGTGGTAGATGCGGCAGGCGATCGTGTCACCCTCGGTGTCACCCTTGGTGCCGTCTTGCCAGTTGCCAACGTTGTTGCAGTAGTCGAGACACTCGGCCTCGCTGCTGTACTGCGCGTTGTCGCCCGTGCAGTTGTCCATGACCGTCGCGCAGTAGTTCTCGCAGGTGGGCTCAGGATCGTTCGACACCGCGCCGTTGACCGTCAAGCCACCAGCGACGATGTGCGTCTCGGAGGGTGCGCCGTTGGCGTCGATCTCGAGGAAGGTCGATGCGCCACCGTTGTGGTAGATGACTGGGTAGACCTTGCCAGCCGCCTGTCCGGTGACCACGAAGGTGAGCTCTCCCGCTGCGTTGGGGAAGACACCGCTCGGGTTTGCAGGATCATCGCTGCCTGCCGGGACGGTCTTCGTGCCGTCCTGTGCCGTGCCATTGACCGAGGTGATCAGCGCGATGTTCTCGGACGTGCCTGCATCTGCCGCGCCGTTCATGTCGTTGTCGACGAACGTGCCCGCGCCATTTGCGACCGTCACGTTGTCAGCGACAACCAGCGTGATGCGGTATGCCTGCTCGGGGTCTGCGCCCGTGACCGTGTAGGACAACGTCGCCCCCACGTCCACAGCGCCGTCTGCCGCAGGCGCGACCGCCAGGACAGCTGGCGTCGTGTTGTTGCCAGGCGTCGTGTTGTTGCCGGGCGTCGTATTGTTTGGCGTCGTGTTGTTCGGCGTCGTGTTGTTCGGCGTCGTATTGTTCGGCGTCGTATTGTTCGGCGTGGTGTTGTTCGCCGTCGTGTTGTTCGTAGGGATCGGATCTGGGGTGTTGTTCTCTTCGTTGTTCTTGCCGCATGCCGCCAAAACGAGCATGGAAGATACAGCGAGTAGAGCGATGCGCTGTGTATGATTCATTCGCGATATTCCTTCTTAAATCGTTGCTTCTGACATTTACCTACGTCGCTTCCAGCTCAGAACCTGGACGTGGTCGCCCATACCTGGATGTTCGCGCTGCCTGCCGTGGCGGCAGCGAGCGGCATCTCGAGGACGATGGCGGTCACGTTGGTCCCTGCGAGCGAATCGCGGGTCGGATCGAACGAGAGCGTTCCCGTGGCGACCGTGTCGTTGAAGCCCTGGAGGTCAAAGAAGAACGGGTCATCCGCGAGTCCCGACCATGCCTTGGCGGCGGCGCCATTGTTGACCGTCTCGACAGGACCGACCAGCGGTCCTGCTTCGCCAGGAAGGTTCGAGACCTGCATCCCCCAATCACCCAGCGCGTTTTGTCCAAAGCGCGTGTGGACCTGGAAGTCAGAGACGTTGTCTCCGTTGTGGTCGATATGGATGGTGTAGAGGACGTCTGGATCGTAGGTCCCCGTTTGATCCATGGCAGGAGCCTGAAGCCCCGCGAAAGTCACGACCGTGATCAGCGAGTTGGCGTTGTGCCACGCGTAGAGGTCGGCGATGTCCGCGGCAGGATCAGCGGCGGCACCGGGGGCTTCCGTGTGGTCAGCTGCGTGCGCATCTGGGGTGAACGTAAGGTTTGCGCCGAGCGCTGCTCCTGTAACAAGAACGGCGGCCAGCAGTGCCCAACTCTTGCGAATCGACATGTGTACCTCGATGGGTTGCGTATTGGCGGAGGAGATCAAGACTCCTCCAACGAGTGATCAATCGTTACATTTACGGGTTATCAGACTGATAACACCGGGTGTACGCGCATGCAATGGCGTTGGATCATTTCAAAATGAAGAAGATCCAAAAATCAATGCTTTGATGGAGGGGCTGATGCGGCGCGCTTCAGAACGAAACGCGTAGCTGGAGGGTGGCGCCGCCGTCGAGCGAGGGGCGCAGCCAGAGGGAGCTCTCCTTCCCATTCTTGGCGGGTTTCAGGCTGTCGATGATAAGCGAGCTGATGCCGATCGTGTTCAGCCCGATGCCCGCAAAGCCCATGATGTAGAAGGCTTGCTGGCGACGCCGTAAAGTCTCCTTTAAATTACCGTATTCTTCTTGTGTGGTTCCAGGTCCGCCGTCGGCGATCTTGATGTACTGGTTCTTCAAATCCGCGCTCGCAAGGTCGAGCGCGCCCGCCGAAACCATCAACGCGCTCCCCAGCGCGATCGTCGTATAACCGACCCAACGCAGCGGCCCACGTCGCCTCTCTTCCTCTCCGCCGCCAGGAGGGTCAGGTTGCACGATGACGACCGTGTCAGGCCCCTTCGCGGTGTTCGGGTTGGCGATCTCGACGGCAACGCTGCGCGAGTGATTTAGCAGTGTATTGTCGACGATCGTGACCGCCTGGAGCTGTGCGTCGATCTGCGCGCGCTCCTTGGCGTTGCTCGCGTACTCGTCGCGGCACACCTCGAGATCCTCGATCGCGCGCCCGAGCTCCTGGACCTTGAGCAACACGGCCGCGCGGTTGCAGTGGAAGACGGGTTGAGGATCGAGCGCGATCGCCTCGTCGAACTTCGCGATCGCCTCGCGGTTGCGCCCCTCGTTGTAGAGCTTGACCGCCGAGATATAGAGGTTGGAGACGCGCTCGGCCTTCTCGTCCTCGCTCTCCTCTCCCTGACCTTGCGCCAGCGCGCGCGAAGGTCCCAGAAGCAGCGCGAGCGCAGCGAGCGCGCTGACCAGCGGCCAGAGCGTCGATCGAGATCTTGGATCGCGATGTGAGGTTGGAGGGGTTCTGTGGCGCAACGTCTTGCTCTCGCGTCGAGGGGCTCCAAAGTTTTGGTCTGTCATGGCTGCCATGATGAGACCAACGGGCGATCTGCACAAGCCCGGTGTGTTTGGCCTATCAGGAAGCGGCGCGCGAACCAAGAGGCGCGAAACATTTTTGATCGCCGTTTCGCGGTACGCGCCGCAGCCAGCAAAAATGTTTCGCGCCTCTCGGTTCGCTCGGCAACGATACTTTTTGGAAAGAATCAGGGCGCCGAGAGCAGTGATTTTGGCTTGAGCTCGAAGGTGACGGTGCCATCACGGCTCCCGCTGACCTTCTTGTAGCTGGCGTGGTAACCGATCGACTCCACGCGGATGCCCTTGCTCGAGCCCTTGCTCAGCTCGAGGGTATAGGGGGTCTTGCCGAGCAGCTCGTCTCCGAGATAGACCGACGCCTTTTTGGGCTTGCTGACGATGCGGATTTTGACCAGCGCGCTTTTCTCGGGATCGCTCTTCTTTGGCTTCTTGTTGTCCCGCTTTCGCTTGTTGCTCTTGTTCGAGGGCGAGCTCTCTTTCTCCTTCTCGTCGACTTCGGGAGGATCTTCGATGGGAGCGCTCTCGTTGGCTGCGGGAGAGGTCTCCGAGGTGTTGTTCTCTTCCTCGGGGGTCGTCTCGGCGTTTGGCGTCGTGCCCGCGACGCTCGTCTCGGACGAGGGCGCAGTGTTCGCCACGAGCGAGGTTTTGGTGGGTTGCTTCTGTGGCGTGTCGGTGTTGTTTGGCAGCTGCGAGGCTTGCACATCGGTCGGCTGCTGCTCGCCGAGCATCATGTAAGAGACAAGCCCGATGAAGAGCAGCAACATCAGCCCCACGCCGATAAGGAGCGGCGCCAGCGAGCGCTTCTTTTCGGGGATGACCATCGGCTCCGGCGCGCTCATCGGCTGTGAGCTCTCGTCGAGCGAGGGGATGTGCGAGGCGATCGAGGCGTCGAAGTTGAGCGCGTTGTTGTCGCGCAGTGCCTGGATTTGCTCGAAGCTCCCGTCCCCATTCTCCTTGGACCATTGCTGCGTCATCTCGCCGCTTCGGTCGACGGGAGGATAGAGCATGTCCGCGCCCGCCAGCGCGGGCTCGGCACCAAAGGATGGCATCGGCGGTGATTTTGGCGCGTAGCTCTCGGGGGGGCGCATGTTTGGCCCTGGCCCGAGCCTCGGGACGCCGCCCGGTTGATAGATCTGGGTCTTCTCCTGAAGGTGCGCGCCAGCGCTCGCTTCACGTCCGTGCAGCTCGGGCTCGAAGACGCGCGTGACCTCCTCGAGGTTCTCTTCGCGCGAGATGATGTCGAGGAACGCGCGCGCAGACGCGAGCCGCTCGTAGGGCTGCTTCTTGAGCGCCTCGCGGACGGCCTCGCCCCACTTGCTGTGCTCGAGCATTCCGGGCAGCGGAGGAGGATCATCGCGCAAGTGCGCGACCATCACCGCCGTCGAGGTCGTCCCCTCGAACGGGTGTTTTCCTGCCAACAGCTCGAACAGGATGATCCCCACAGAGTAGAGGTCGGCGTGCGCGGTCACCTCGTCGCCGGAGATTTGCTCCGGGCTCATATAGTGCGGCGTCCCCAACACGTGCCCCGCCTGGGTCAACGTCTTGAACTCGTCCCCCTCGCCACGCATCAGCTTGGCGATGCCAAAGTCGAGGATCTTGACCGTCTCCTTCCCATCTGGAGAGGAGGGCTGCTGCAAGAGGATGTTCTCTGGCTTCAGATCGCGGTGCACGATCCCCTGCGTGTGCGCGTGCTCGAGCGCTCCGAGGATCTGTGAGGCGTAGTGCTCGGCGTCTTCCGGACTCAGCGGCGCGTCCTGCTCGATGAGCTGCGTCAGGCTTCGCCCCTCGACGTACTCGACCACCATGTAGAAGAGGTTGTCCCGCTGACCATAGTCATACAGGCTGATCACGTTCTCGTGATCGATGCGGCTGACGAGCTGCGCTTCGCGCGTGAAACGATCGATGACCTCGCGGTCCAGGATAGACTGCGGCAACAACGTCTTGATCGCGACAACACGTCCGTTCTCTTGATCCTGTGCCTTGAAGACAACGCCGTACGAGCCACGCCCCAGCTCATCAAGGATCAGATAGCGTTCCGCGAGCGTATCGCCCGGGCCCGGTATGGTGATTTGCTGCGACATGGAGGCGCAGGTTGACCTCGCGTAAAAGGATCGCTAGGCAAGGGCTCAAGCCTGTATGGGTTCCCTCCCCAAAAGAACAGCTCGCGCTCTTACGCACTGCGTCAAGCCTAGCGTGATGAGGGCTTCCAAGCAACTGGCTAGCGCTTTCTCTCGCCAGTTTCTCTTTCCCTTCCCTCCACCGATCAACTTGTCACTTGTGCTTTGCTACCCTATGTTCTGCTCGGGCGGCCCGAATTTCTCGGCCGCGTCACGAACACCTCTTTCAATAATGATTGGTACCCATGGGCTTGCTCGACTTCCTCTTCGATAAAGAAAAATCCGCGGAGCGCAAACTCCAAAAGGCCGAAAAGAAGGTCACCAACATGTTCCTTCAGGCGCCCGAGCGCCAGTACGTCTTCACCGAACTCAGGGATGTTGGTACCTCCGAGGCCGTCTGGATTCTCCTCCAGCGCTACAACGAGAACAACCCCAACACCACGCTCGATATCGAGGAAAAGCAGCTCGTCTTCGATATCCTCAAGCGCATGGCCCGCGACGCCGACGCCGACGTCATCGGTCAGGTCAAGAGGTTCGTCCTCGAGAAAGAGGAGAAGATCAACTGGCCAATGAAGGTCCTCCAGGCCTTGCTCCCCGAGGACGAGTACATCGCCTTTATCGTCGAAGTCCTCGAGACCTGCCAGACCGAGTACCAGCGCACCGTCGAGAAGAAGCAAGAGCTTATGCTTCGCTCCACCGAACTCGAAGATCCTGCGCTCGCTGACCAGATCGCGCGCTTTATCTGCGATGACAACGAGACCATTCGCTTCCTCGCCTTCGACGCCGCCCTCAACCAAAAAGGCACCGAGGCGCTCTCCGAGGCGATGTTCTCCCAGTTCCTCACCGAGGAGTCCGGGCGCATCCAACAAAAGCTCCCCCAACTCGTCGGACGTCGCGACGTCATCGTCCCCGAAGAGCTGCGCGAGCAAGTCGGTGAGTGGCTCCACGAAAGCATCGGCATCCACAAAGAGGGCCACCTCTACCGCCGCAGGCAGTGAGCTTTGATCCAGTTCCTCGATCCTCCCCTCTCGGACACGCCAACGCCTGATTCCATGCGCGCCCTGGCGCCTGGCCTCCCGCCGTTGCTCTGCGCGGCGTGGTGGGGTGGACCCTCCTGTGAAGCGATCGCGAACGCCCCACGCCGCCTCGGCGGCGTCGTCGTCCAGCCCGCAGAGGTCGTGCTCGGCTTGCGCGGCTGGGAGGATGCCTTCGAGGGCATCCTCCCCGAATCCCGGACGCCATACGTCTTCTTCGAGCTCGAAAAAATCATCCGGATGATGCTGCGCCAGTCCCCCATGGCGCTCGAGATCCTCGCTGCTCCGACAGCGAGCGCCTCGCTGGCCCATGGGTTCGACCCTCGCCAGCTCGCGCGTCTGCTGACAACCTCCGATATCCTCACCTCTTACCTCGATCTGCCCGTCGCTCGAGACCTCTCCAGGCTCCGGCCGCTGCTGACCGCCGCGCTGCTCGCGAGCAACCTCACGTTCTCGCTCTCGCTCACGACGCTCCTCACACACCTCGAAGAGGTCACCGAGGACCCGCTTTGGCGAACGCTCGCAAAAAAATCCCCCGACGTGGACGCCATCACGCGCGCTGATGCCGGGGCGAGGGCGCTCGTGCGCGCCGCGATCGCTGCACCCTCGAGCGCAAATTCTTTGCCTCCAAAACCGATCGGGTATGATGATGCCAACGCGCTCTTGATACGCTGGCGTCTCCAGGTCTCGAACACATCGCCAGCGTGAGCGTCTTCAACGGCAAACGGAAGAAGTGATGGTACGCGTGTTGATCATGGGTCGCGCCGGGACAAACCTGGCGAGCCGCATCAAGGAAATCGCAGGGGACGAGCTCGAACTCGACGTCGCCAGGTTGCCCGCCGAGGGCATCCGCCGCTTCGAGGCCACCCCTCCCGATCTCATCATCGTCATCGAGCAATCCAACATCACCCGCGCGCGAACGCTCATCCAGGCGATCCAGAACAGGCCGCTCGGACGCCTGCTCCCGATCTTCCTCTCGAGCGCGCCGCCCGATGCCTCGACCGATCCCGAGGACTTCGCCGATGAGCTCGCCATCGACACATGGTTCCCGCTCGAGACCTCCGCGCTCGAGCTGCTCGCCGAGATCTCACGCGCGCTCGAGATCCCCATCCATGACCTGCAACACGGGCCGATACCTCCGACCATCCCCGGAAAGGGCGATGGCCCAAGGTCCGAGGTCGAGGATCACGGTGATTTTCTTATCGAGGCGCTCGATGACGACGATCTCGAACCCGATCACGAAGAAGCGGCCCCCCCACGTTCGCAAAAAACGCCCGGTCAGGATCGCGAGACGCGCGGCGAGCAGCCGCGAGAGGAGAGGGCGCACGCCGAGGATGAGGTTGACTTTGTCCCTCCTCCTCTCCCCGTCGCGCGCGTCGAGCGCAGCAGCCTCTTCCCCGTGCGCGCGCAGCAAGTGCGCGTCGGCGAGGTCTCGGAAGAGAGCTTGCGGAGAAAGCTCAAGGAGGCACGCCACGAGGATTACTACACCTTGCTCGAGGTGCGCCGTGGCTCGGAGACAGCCGTGTTGCGCGAGTCTTACCAGCGCTTGATGGCGCGCTTTGACCCCAAGAGCCTCGACTTCGACCTCGTGCGCAGGTTCTACGAGGAGATCGCCGAGATCAGAGATGCGCTCGAGGACGCCTGGGCAGTCCTCGGCGATCCTGACCTTCGACAGGCGTACATGGTCCAGAGCGCAGGAGCGCCCATCGGGTGATCCCGATGGGCGCTCCTCGAAGCGTACCGCGCGATGTCCTCGCTGTTTGCTCTATTTCTTCAGGGCATGGAGAGATCGGGATCTGGGAAGGCAAAGACCAACCCGGTTTGCTGCATCTTCTGCGGAGAAAATGCTCCGGGAGCTCCCACCAAAAGCAGCGATGAGGAAGAGCCGAGCGAGCGCCCGAACTCGGCCTGCCCGCTTGCCTTGATAGGCGCGACATTTCGGAAGAATGGCATGTTCGTGCTGCCTGGCACCGATGGGACGATGAACACAGGCGCCTTGCCTTGAGGCGCGAACCCGGACACATAGAGCCTGCTCGAGATGAGCGCGAGGTCGTATCCGGCCTGGGCTGGCAACATGTTGTTGTAGGCGGTCATTTGATAGCCCCCGCGTGCTCCCGGGGTGATGTGGAAGACCTGCTTGTAATCCGGGCCTTGCCCTGGAGCTGTGGCCCATGCCTCCCACGTTTGGTTGGTGAGCTGGTTGGAGATGAGCGCGCTCCCGAGCCCCTCGTAGCGAGGCACGTCTGCACCATCGATCACGACCTCCTCGCACTCGTACTGGACCATCAGCTCCTTCTTATGGGGTATGCAGGCATAGACCTCGCCCTGGCTCGCATCGACGTTGTCTCGGCCCGGCGCGCCGACAAATACGGCGCCCCCTCCATCGGCCACAAAGGGCGCCACGGAGGTGCCAAATCCTGTGGTCAATCGTGGGTTCTCGATCTGGCTGAGTGGCTTGAACTCGGGCGGCGTCGTGTTCGGGTTCGTCAGCTCATAGACAAAGACCCGTCCGGTGGCTCTTCCTCCGGTCGCGTTCGATGCGCCGGGCGCGCCGATATAGATCGTGTAGTCATTCTGCGCCATCGACGCGCCAAACCTTGCTCCTCGTGTCCCGAGGCTCATTGGCATGAACAGGCGGCTCGCGGTTTGCTCGACCCAGTTGTTGTTCTTGCGCTGGTAGACGTAGACGGTCTGAGCGGTTTGATCCGCTGGCGCTCCGACCAGGAGCGTGTTCTCGTCCACCAACAAGAGCGTCTCGCCAAAGCGCTCGATCGCTTCGACGCCAGGTGGGTGCGGCAACTTGATGGGAGGTCCTGGGTTCTTGTTGGCCTCGAGCTTGTAAATATAGACCTCGCCGCTGCCGCCAAGCCCCCCCGCCCAGCTGCTCGAGTCGCTCACCACGAGCGTCGAGCCAAGGACCGCCATCGCCTCGCCAAACTTGGATTGCCCGAGGACATCTTGCGGGAGCGTCAACGTCAACGCGCTGCAATAATCCGAGCCCTCGAGGGCGTCCATTGCTTTGCACTGCGCGAAGTCGACGTCGCCACAATTGTTAAAGACGACGAGGCCGCACGACTCGTCCGCGAGCATGCAGATTTGCTCCTCGGTCGGACACTCCTCTTCCTTTGGCATGCATGTGTTGCGCTCGCATACCTCGTTCTCCTGGCAGGTGCTGTCACAGGTCAACGTGAACTCCGCACCGCAAGAGTCTGTCGCTTCGACATCGCCGCACGCGATCGCCGCGCACGCGTCCTCCTTGTCAGGGGGCAGGCAAGAGCAGATGTCGTTCTCATCACAGGTGTCCATGCATTTTACGGTGCAATCGATCTCGCAGCCGTTGATGTCGACGACGCCGCATCGCTGCATTTCGCCACCTACGGTGAGGCATGCCTCGTCCTCGTTGACCCCTTCGCAAGGATCTGGAGGCGTCATGTCGCGCTCCATATCCTCGCCAACCATGCCCATATCCCCCGGGGAGGTGTTATTCGAGGACATATCGCTCGTGTTGTTGTTGTCGCTGCCCATATCCTCGCCAGGGGTCGAGGTGTTGGTAAAGAGGCAGCCTGGCGCCGCGGTGAGCGCGGCGCAGAGCAAGAGCGCTGCGGGGATAGAACGAGACATGTGAGACATGAGCGGGCTTCTCTTGTTGGTTGTGTGTGTACGCAAAATGTTATCAGAAGTTCGAGGTTTCTGGGATCGGCAAGAAGAAGAGACCTCCAATATCATCGCCGTCGACCTCGTGCTCTGGCGCGCCGATGATGATGGCGTTCTCGGTCACCGCCACGCTCGTCCCAAAAGAGAGCGCCGTGTTCGATGTGTTCGACTCGAGCCAGGGATGAAGCTCGAGGGGGGTCTGCGAGCTGTGATCATAACCGTACACTGCTCCCTCTCTCCCTGACTTTGCTCGGCCTGTCGCGACGATGACATCAGTGTTCCCAGCGATCTGTTCGCCGAGGTAGCTGCTGCCGCTTTCGATCAGCTTTTGTTCGGTGATGATGAGCTTGCTGTCGCTCGCGTTCAGCTTCGCCTCGCTGATGTAACTGTTGGCGCTCGAGCCCTCGTTGATGGCGGAGATGTAGAGCAGGTCGTTGAAGTGATACAGGTTCGCGCCGAAGTTGATGTGTCCTGTGGGCGCATCCAACGTCGCGATCCTCGACCACCCCACTCCCGAGTTCGGGGCGAGCGTGAAGAGGTTGATTTGACCCGACTGCCCTGACGCGATCGCCGTCTCTGGCTCGCCGACGATGGCCACAGGTGTGGTCATCGTGTTGCTCTCCATCAACGCGACGCTGTCACCAAAACCATTGGTCGTTCTGGCAGGGTTATCGATCGTGGTGCAGTTCCAACTGTTCACTGCGTTGATGCAGACATAGGCGAGCCCTGTCTCCTTGTCCTCTGAGTTCTTGTGACCTGGCGCGCCGATGATGACGGCGTTCTTCGAGGAGAGCGTCCCGAGCGAGGCGCCCAGGCGATCGCCCGAGGCGCCGATTTTGACGGCCACCACGTTGCTGCGGTTAAACCTCGGGCCCATGGTCGTGCTCAAGATCGGGACTGCGCTCACGATGTTGTGATCGGGCGCGGCGACGATGAGCTTGTTGTTCACAAAACCGAGCTTTATCCCTGAGCCCGCGAGGTCCACGCCGATCCCCAGATCATCTCCGTCGAGCATATCCACTGGCACGGCGTTCTGATTCGCGAAGGGGAGGCGGTAGAGGTAAATCTTCCCTGTGTCTCCTGCCTTTGGCGCCGTGACAAACAGGAGGTTGCTGCCCACCAAAAGCTGGCTGCCAAACCCGTCGGTCTGCTTGGCGGGGTTTGTCAGGACGTACTCGGTGCAGTGGGTCTGCACCTCGCAACCCGAGCCGGGGCAGGTGCGGCAATCAAATGTCTGGAACGTGCCGCAGTTCGCATACATCGAGAGGCATCGCTCGTTGGGATCGCCGACCTCACCGCACACATCGCCGGAGTCGCGGCTGCCACACATCGGCGCGTCCTCGGTGCAGGTGCCCTGCACGCAGCTAAAGCCGCTTCTGCAAGCGCCGCATTCGAACCCTGGGCACCCTGGCAAACTCCCGCATTCGCGATCGGCCTGGATACACGCGGCCTGATCACAGGTGGCCGATGGCGCCTCACAGGTATTGAGCTGCTCGTCACAGACGAGGTTCCCTGGGCAGCTGTTTCCGCAATCCTGGATATCCTGGATGCCACACCCCGAGTCGTAGGAGATCTGGCCGCACGCTCCAGTCTCGGTCTCGGTCGCGCAAGTGCGCGCGGGCTCTTTTGGCTTCGAGCAGATGCACATCCCCTCGGCGTTGCACTGTTCGTCGACGTGGCCGCAGTTGCAGGTCACCTCGTAGACGACGCCGCATTCGTCCATGATCTCGAGCTCGCCGCATTCGATGCCAGCGTCCTGGCACACTTGCTCGGCGACAAGCGGCGTGGCGGTGCACCCCATATCCTCTGGTGCGTCCATGTCCGCAGGCGGCGTGCCCATGTCCGTGGTCGTGTTGTTCGAGAGGTCCGGGGCGTTGTTGTAGTTGCTCGCGTCGGTAAAGAGGCAAGCTTGCATCACGAGGGGCGCCAGCGCCAGGAACGTGGCGACCCTGAGGTTGTGAAGCGACATGAGAGAGCCTTTTGGTGATTGTTGAGGATGTTTTTAAGAATCGATCGAATCACCCATCATCCACCTCACGAGGATAGAAGATGAACGGGTTGGAATCAAACTCTGGTGGGCATGTTGTGTGCTCGAGCGGCAAGTTCTGGAGTGCGGCCCATCGCTTGACTTTCCATACCACTGCGCGCTACATGCTCTGTGCGTCGGGTTGCAAAACTTGAATGCCTCCCGAAGTGCTCACTATGACGAGGTCAGCGAGAAGTCCATGGCATTGCGCGATATCATCCTCTACCCACACGATGTCCTCTCCACAAAGGCGGCGCCCGTCGGCGAAGTCGATGATGCTCTGCGTCAGCTCGTCGACGATATGATCGAGACGATGTACGACGCGCCGGGCATCGGGCTCGCGGCGCCTCAGATCGGCATCCTCCAGCGCCTCACCGTCATCGATATCTCCTCCGAGGAGAACCCCGATAAGCTCTACACCTTTATCAACCCCCAGATCGTCCACGCCGAAGGGCGCATCGTCTGGGAGGAGGGGTGCCTGAGCATCCCTGGCGCCTACGAGAAGGTCGAGCGCTCGAATAAGATCGTCGTCCAGGCGCTCGATCGCGACGGCGAGGAGTTCGAGCTCGAGGCGGATGGATTGCTCGCCGTCGCGATCCAACACGAGATCGATCACCTCGATGGGGTCGTCTTCCTCGACCACCTGAGCTCGCTCAAGCGTCGTATGGCGCTCAAGAAGTACAAGAAGAACCTCGAGGCGATGGAGAAAGAGCGCCTCGAGAAGCAAAACAGCTGACCCTGGAGCCAATTTGAACAAGCCTCAAAGCTTACGCATCGTCTACATGGGGACCCCTGATTTCGCCGTCCCCTCGCTTCGCGCCCTGATCCAGAGTCGCCACGATGTCGTGGGCGTGGTCACCAACCCCGATCGCCGCAGCGGTCGTGGCAAGAAGATCACGCCGACCCCTGTAAAAAGCCTCGCGCTCGAGCACGAGATCGAGGTCTATCAGCCAAAGAAACTCCGTAAAAACGACGAGGCGCTCGCCAAGCTCACTGCGTGGGCTCCCGACATGATCGTGGTCGCCGCCTATGGTCAGATCCTCCCCGTGTCGATCCTGGAGCTGCCCGAGCATGGCTGCCTCAACGTGCACGCGTCCTTGCTGCCTGCGTATCGCGGCGCGGCGCCGATCAACTGGTGCATCGTGCGCGGTGAAGAGGTCAGCGGCGTCACGATCATGGAGATGGAAGCGGGGCTCGATACCGGGCCAATGATTCTTAAAGGGGAGACGCCGATCCCTTCGGAGATGACCGCTCAACAACTCCACGATGCGCTGGCAGAGCAGGGCGCCGAGCTCTTGCCTCGCGCCATCGATGGCTTGCTCGATGGATCGCTCACGCCAGAACCACAGGATCACGACGCGGCGACCTGGGCGCCCATGATCTCGAAAGAGGATGGCCTCATCGACTGGAACGCGTCCGCCAAACAGGTCAGCGACCTCATCCGCGGCTTTAACCCATGGCCTGGTGCCTACACCTTTCATCACCTCCCTGATGGCGCGATCGAAGGGCCGATCAAGATGCACCTCGCGGCGCCTTGTGAGCTCTCGGGTGATTTCGAGCCAGGGCAGGTCGTCGAAGCGGACGCTCCCAGCGAGCGTCTGGTGATCGCCTGCGGTGATGGAAGAGGGATCTCTTGCGTTTCGATCCAGGCGCCAGGGCGCCGCGCCATGGGCGTGCGCGACTTCCTCAATGGTTACGAGCTCGGCTCGTCAGATCGTTTCGGACCTCCCGCCTCGAGCTGAGGCGCTCCTCCTTTTTTTGAAAAGCCCACGCGGAGCTTGAAAGACCTTGCCACGTCGACTCGCACAACAAGTACTCGCGCGCGTCCTCGATCCCGAGGAAGACGCCTACAGCCACCTCGCCCTCGACGCTGCGCTCTCGCGCAGCGAGCTCGACGCGCGTGATCGAGGGCTCGCCACGGAGCTCGTCTACGGGACGCTGACCTGGCTCTCGGCCATCGACCTCATCCTGGACAAGGCGGTCAAGGGGGGCACGCGCAGGTTGGACGCGGACGTGCTGTTGATCTTGCGCCTCTCCGTCTACCAGCTCGTCTTCCTGGATCGCGTGCCTCCGCACGCGATCCTCGACGAGGCGGCAAAGCTCACCAAGCGCGTAAATCATCGCGCCGTCGGGCTCGTCAACGGCGTGCTGCGCGCGCTCGAGCGCGCGCAGCAAAACAACAAGATCACCTGGTGGCGCGAGCAAGATCGCGAGAAGAAGCCCGCCAGATACCTGGCGCAGCGTTACGCGATGCCCACATGGCTCGCCAACCGCCTCTGGCAGATGCTCGGCAAGGAAGAGGCCGAGCGCGCCGCCGCGGGCCTGAACTCGAGACCTGTGACCTGGGCGCGCGCGTCCTCGCTCCCGATGCCCGAGGGCGCCACCCCGCATCCTCACTTGCCCGGCGCCTACATCACACAGCTCACCGAAGAGACGAGGCAAGATCCCGGCGTCGTGATCCAGGATCTCGGGAGCCAACTGATCGGTTGGATGGCCGCCAGCGCGCCATCTTCGACGTCCTCGTCTCCTGTGCGCGTGCTTGACGCCTGCTCGGGACTTGGCGGCAAGGCATTGCATCAGGCAGCGCTGCTCGCTGCCACCGGTCAGCAAGGAAAGATCACCTGCGTCGATCCGCAAGCCTCCAAGCTCGCGCTCTTGCAACAGGGCGCGGAGAACAACGCCGCCGCAGAGGTCGAGTTCGAGATCTTCGAGGGCACGCTCCAGAGCTATGCCGAGGCACACCAGGAGCGCGATTGCTTCGACCTCGTGCTCGTGGACGCTCCCTGCACAGGTCTCGGCACGATACGTCGCCACCCCGAGGCGCGTTGGAGAAGGAGCGAGGCAGACATCGGGACGCTCGCTGGGATTCAAAAGGAGCTGCTCGATGTCGCCGCGACGCTCGTGAAGCCTGGCGGAGTGCTCCTCTATAGCGTGTGCACGTTCTCACGTGAGGAGGGCTCGAAGCAGGTCGAGCGCTTCCTCGAGCGCCACCCTGATTATCAGCGCGCCAAACCAACGTTGCCCGAAGGGTTTGACTGGTCGAGTTACCTGGATGCAGAAGGGCAGCTCGTGACATGGCCGCACCTGCATGATGCCGACGCGTTCTTTGCCGCGCGGCTCGAGCGCACCGCGTAGTCTGCGCGGTTCGATGATTTTTTGCCTCATTTGCAAATGAGGCAAAGCAACGAGGCGAAATATTTGCTCAAATGAGGCAATATTTAGCCTCGTTGCTCTCGGGTTTGTATCGAGCCGTGGAAACGCCGACCCCGCGCCAAACGAAAACGAGGTCTCTACCCTGC
>JAYZVO010000141.1:0-25522 GCA_036155555.1 Myxococcota bacterium | reverse complement strand
GCGAGGTTCACGGGGGGTGCGGGGGAGCGAACACAAAAGATCAATCGCAACCGGGGAAGTGGTCGACGAACTGAACCTTGTAATCCGGGAAATGATCCACGAACTGCACCTTGTAGTCGGGGAAGTGGTCGACCTTCTTCCACTCGCCAGGATCATCGGGGAAGTGATCGACCCACTTGACCTTGATGTCGGGGAAGTGGTCGACCTTCTGGATCTTGACGTCCGGGAAGTGATCCACGACCTGGATCTTGCCAAACAACTTGCACTTCGAGGGGACGCCGCTGGCGTGCGCTTCACGGCACGCCGCGAGCTCGAGCGCGAAGCGCTCTTGCTTGGTCAACGGGTCCTGGGTGCGCTCGATGTGTAATGGCGCGAGGATCGCCAAAAGGAGCGCTGCGGTCAGGATAAGAGAGGGCTTCTTCATTTTACGCAACCTGCGAAAGAGACAACAGATTTGACGGGAAGCATCCTCTCATAATTCAGCAGAATCCACACGTGGTCAGGGCGAACCACTGTCGAAACACCGGCGCGAAGGGGGCGCGGTTTTTGAAGGTGGACTGGCAAAGAAAAGGCGCCTCGGGGCATCCCCCGAAGCGCCCTGTCATCGGTGTGGCGTTGATAAAAACCGCGCCCCCTTCGCGCTGGGCGCCAGCGCGTGCGGACCACGCTAAAGAGAAACCGTTGGCGCAGCTCAGGAGATCGACGAGACGGTCTCTGGCCCGATAACCTCGATGGCGTAGCCGTCGGGGTCCTTGATAAACGCGAGCCCTTTCATGCCGCCCTGGTCGGGCTTCTTGGAGAAGGTCACGCCGAGCTTTTCGAAGCGCTCGCATGCGGCGGTGAGATCGGGGACATTGATGCAGATATGCCCGTAACCTTTCGGGTCGCTGTTGCCGTTGTGGTAGCCCTCGAAGTCATCGTCATCCTCGGTGCCCCAGTTGTGCGTGAGCTCGAGGACGCTCTGGCGCGAGAACATCTGGCGAAGTTGCCCGTCCTGCTCTTTTGGCGCGGCGGCGCGCTCGGCTGGCGAGGTATACCCGAGGTAGTAGTTGGTAAATGAAAACTGCTCGATATCGAGCGTGGCAAGAAGCGTCATCCCCAGGATGCGTGTGTAGAAATCGAGCGAGACCTCGGGGTCGCGCACGCGCATCATCACGTGGTTAAACACATAGCCGTGGGTGGCAGGATCAGGATTTTGGGAGAAGTCTGGTTTCTGGCTCATCGGTCGGGCTCCTTGCCTCGTAGGTAGGGATCGCGAAAGGTCGATCACTGGCGCGAATCAACCTGCACACCGAGAGCCAAACGTCGAGCGGTTCAAAGCTCGTAGAAGTACCCGAGCATGATCACACCTACCTCACCGACGAGCGCCTCGTAGACCCAGGCGTCATTCTCATTCTCGTCGGGCAACAGGTTGAGCGAGAGCACCCTGGCGTTCGGGTTGTCCTCGAAGAAGTACGCGCGCGTGAAAACATCGACCTCGGAGAGCACGTCAGCGTATTGCTTCATGCGCTGCAAGAAGTCATCCCACATGCGAGTCTCGTGTTCATCCCACGCCCACTCGTCGGTAAGCTCGGGCGGCTCGCCGCCACGCTCGAGCCAGAGCGTCATGTGCTCGAAGCTCGCGGGGTACAACCCACCGACGAAGTCCTCCTGTTCGTTGATGTAGTCGAGGAACGCCGCCAGACATGAGCTCCCGCCAAAGGCGCTCGCGTTCTCTGCGATCGCATCGACGTGGCGTTCTCGATCGCCCGGAGACCAGTCCGGCTTCCACCACGAGTAACGGTCGCGCCCTTCCCAACTGTAAGCTTCGACGACCTCGGCGATCCGCCTGGGGTCTTCGAGGATGGCAGCGGCGGTGTCCCCGTGCGCATCGAGCACGCGCATGACATGGAGCGCGCGCCTTGGCGAGGTGCCGCATTCACGTGCCTTTTGCAACTTCTTCGAGAGCACTTCACCCGCAGGGTTTGGCACGAGCGCGCCGCTCTCGATGAGGACGACCTCTTGCCCCTTGTAGCGCTCGATGAGGACGGTGCGGTGCTCTTCTCGACGTTGTGCGATCGCATCGCGCGCGGCCTGGGCAAGATCGGGCGTCGAGATCTGCGCGGCGAGCTTGTTCGCCTGCGTCCACGCGGCTCGCTCGAGCAAGGATCGAAGCTCGCCGTAGCGATTTTTGTCCTGCTCCATCTGCGCGCGACGCTCTTCGGCGGCGGCCGCCTCGGCGGCGAGCCGCGCCTTCTCCTGGGCAGCAGCTTCGGCGGCGAGCTTGTCGTTGACGTCTTGCTTTGCCTTTTGGTGCGCGTCGATGACGGCGAGGAGCTCTGCGCGCAGGTCTTCAGGGATCTCGTCGCGCGCGCAGAAAGCGCGGGCGCGATCGACCTGATCCTTATCGAGCAAGGTTTGCAAGAAGGAGCGCGAGCGCGTCTCGACCACGCTCGCGGGTGCTGTCCAACGCGATGACATGAGGATTTCCCGAGGTTGTATTTTTGGGTCGCGCGCGCGACAGGGGTTCAGCCGGTGCTCTCTTCTGGAGCCTGGCCGCCTCCTGCGTCGTCGTCCTCTTCGGGCTGATCCTTGGCCCAGAACTCTGGAGAGAGCGCGACGAGGAAGACGCCGAGCATGATCCACACATCGGCGACGTTGAAGATGCCTGTGCGGAGCGTGCCGATCCCGATGTTGAGGAAATCAGTGACGCCGCCATTGAAGAAGGCGCGATCGATGAGGTTGCCGATGCCGCCGCTCAAAATCAGCGAGAAGGCAAACAGGGCGAGGTTGCTCAACGTCGGCCTGCGCAGCAGCCACACCAGCAAGGCGACCATAAACACTGTCGTCATGCCGATAAAAAGCAGCGTGCGCATCTCCTCGGAGAGCGTGGAGCCGAGGCCAAGAAACGCGCCGTGGTTTTCGGCATAGGTCAGGCGGAAGGTGTCCCCCAAATAGGAGAGCGTCTCGCGCCCTTCGAGGTGCTGCCTGGCGACCTCCTTGGTCACCTGATCACAACCGATCCCCCCGAAAATCACCAGAAAAACGAGCGCGAGCTTACTGCGTTTCATCGTCCTCTTATCCTACTTTGGTCTGGCTCAGACCCTGGAGCAGCGCTCCGATGTGATGGGTGTAGGGAGTGTCCCCACGCGAGCAACATTAAAGGAAACGGTCAAACAACTCGAGATCTTTCCCTCGCGCTGTATATGTACTCGTCGCAACGGTCAGGTTCAAGCAGCGGCCTTCCCTGGCTTCGATAACACCAAAACGAGCACCGCGCACAAGATCATCGCGAACAAAGGGAAGAGCTCTGCGACCTGTGAACCAAAGCTCGACTTCGAGACGCTCCCGAGCAAGGGTAAAAAGAACCCCGCCACGCCCCCCATCGCGCCGACGAGCCCGCCCACGGCGCCCACGTTCTCGGGGAAGCACTCCGGGATATACTTGTAGGTCGCGCCCATGCCGATCCCCATCGCGATCGCGGAGAGGAAGATCAATGTGACCGTTGGCCAGAGCGGCAACGAGAGCAACACCGGCGCCATAAACAACGCCGTCAGCAGCAAGGAAATGCCCAGGACAGGTCGGGCACCAAACTTGTCCGAGAGGCTCCCTCCAGGAACACGCGAGGCCGCGGCGGTCAGCGTGAACGAGGTCGCCATGATCCCGGCGGTCTTCATCCCCACGCCATAGCGCTCGATGTAGAGGTCGCCAAAGCAAAGCGCGCCCGCCACGAACACCCCGAAGGTCGCCATATAATAGATGCCAAACGCCCAGGTGCGGCGATCGAGGATCGGACTGAGCAGTGATTTTAGCGATGGGGACGCCCCTGTTCGCTCGACATCGCGCACGCCAAACCAATAGGCCACCGCGCTCGCGGCGAGCAAGATGGCGTAGAAGCGAAAGGAGTCTCGCCAGCCGAGCTGCTCGAGCAGCAGCGGCATCAACAGCGTCGAGAACGCCGTGCCTGCGGTGCCAAACCCGAAGATGCCGAGCGCGATCCCCTGCCTCGAGGCAGGGGACCAGGACGATACAGACTGAACACCGACGACAAAGGTCGTGCCCACGACGCCCATGAGCACGCCGCCCGCGAGGAGCTGCGTGGCGCTGGTGGCGAACGAGAGCGCGGCGACCGAGATGGCGCCAACAATAAGCAGCGCGGTGAAGACCAACCGCGCGCCGAGCCTGTCGGTGACCACACCGATCGGCGCGCGCAGGAGCGAGCCCGTGAGGATCGGCGCGGCCTTGAGCCAGACGGCCATCCCCTCACCGATTTGCAGTTCTTGTGAAATCACGCGCACCGATGGGCCAAACATCACCCACGCAGCGAACGCGATCAGAAATCCGAGGGTATTCACCACGAGGATCTTGCGAGGCAACATCTCTCGAGGATGGGAAGGGTTCAACGTGACAACTCCGAGCAACAACCAGAGGGACAAAAAGCGCCCGATGCTAACCAGCCAGGGCGTTCGTGTCCAACGACAGCGCGAGGTATTTGGGTTTTCCGCGAGACTTTCCACAAACTCGAAATCATGCAAGAACCTCGTTCGTGCTCCGTGGCCTCCTCACGCATCGATCATCCTCATGAAAAAGGGATCCTCATGCACCGACCCTTCCGCCTCCCCTGGACCGCGCCGTCACACCCCGAACCACCGGCATCACTCGAGGGCGCGGCGCTCGCTTATTCGCTCGGTGATCCGTGGGGCCACCTCGTCGCGATAAGCGCATGGCGCCAGCGTCACGAAGCCTCGCGCGACGAAGCAGCGCTGCCCTGTTCATCCTGGGACCCGCTGCGCGAATGCTTCGAGGATGGACCACTCCAGGGCGCATCACTCGAGGTGTTTGGCCATCACGCCTTGCTCCCGGTGCTCTTTGACGCGAGCACGCACGAGATCCTGTGTGATGATCCGATCGCCATCGCGCGGATGCTCGCGCCAAAGCTCTTTGAACGGGACGCGCAAACCCAGATCGAGTCCCTGCGCGAGGGCGTCCTCGACGCGGTCTACGAGCTCGGAATGCTCGAGGATCAGGCGACCTACGAGGAGGCGCACGCGAGGCTCGCGGCCTCGCTCGAGGTGTTGGACGAGGCGCTCCAGGACGCGCGTTTTCTTGGCGGCGATCACCCTGACATCGCCGATTACCTGCTGTTTACCTTCAGCGCGCGACACGAGCCCGTTTATTACGAGCTCTACAAGGCGAGCGTGGGGTGGATGGATTACTACCCCTCACTGCTCGATCACGCGCGTGACTTGTACGAGCTGCCCGAGGTCCACGAGACCACTGACTTCGACCGCATCAAGCAAGGGCACTACCTCGTCGAGCCAAAGCTCAACCCCAAAAAAATCATCCCGCTCGGCGGCATCCCCGATCTCGACGCGCCACACTTTCGCGCCGAGTGGTTCGGGCAACATGGCGAAGGTGGCGTCGAAGAGGATCAACAGCTCACGCGCGGGGATGGCGAGTGGGTGCGCCCTGTCTCGGACGTACGCGCATGGATCAGCGCCGATGGTTCGGGCAAGTACCCGGCGCAGGCAGGTCGCTACCATCTCTACGCGCCATACAATTGCCCCTGGTCGCATAGAGCACTGCTCGGGCGCGCGATCCTGGGGCTCGAGGATGTGATCGGCGCATCGATCGTGTACTTCCGGCGAGACCCCGAGCGAGGGTGGCAATTCAACCCGGCGATCCCTGGATGCACCGAGGATCAGGCGCAAGGAAAGCGCTACATCGCCGAGTTGTATGACGCGGTAGGATCGAGCGAGCGCTCCGTACCGCTGCTGTGGGACACGCAGACCGAGACGATCGTGAGCAACGAGTCCGCCGAGATCTTGCGCATGCTCAACGAGTCCTTCAAGGAGTTCGCCACGCGCCCTGTGGATCTCTACCCGGCGATGTACCGCGACGTGATCGAGCGCATCAACGAGATGGTCTATCAACGCATCAACAACGGCGCGTACAAGGCGGGGTTTACCGACACCCAACACGCCTACGAGCGCGCGTTCAAGCGCTACTTCCGCGCGCTCGACTGGTTGGAGGAGTGGTTGGGGGAGCAAAAGTGGCTGGCGCACACCGAGCACCCGACCGAGGCTGATGTCCGGCTCTTCCCGACGCTGTTTCGCCATGACGCGGTGTATTACTCGCGCTTTAAACTCAACGCGCGCACCATCGCCTCCTATCCAAAGCTTGGCGCCTGGCTCGAGCGCATGACCGAGCTTCCAGGGGTGCTCGAGGCGTCAAATCTGGACCACGCGCGCAACGGTTACTTCGGGCGCACGGGCAACGAGATTGTCCCGGCAGGTCCGCTGCCGCTCGGGCTCTCGCCAAAGGATTTCACGCGCGAGGTGTGGCTTGGCGCAGCGGCCGAATAGCTCCAAAACAGCATGAACACATCACGAACGCAGATTCTTGCTCTCCACCCGGGCAAAGGGTAACATCGAGATCGAAGCTCCCAAGCAGAAATCCAAATGAACCGAGCGGCAATGATCCTGTTGTCAGATATTGTTTCGTCCGCTCCTTCCCATCCCCGAGGTGAATTTCATGTTGAACCCACGCAAGCAGATCCTACTCGCCGCCATCTGCGGCGCTATCGCGACGCTCTCGACCTTCGCGCTCCCTGCCAGCGAGGCGGAGGCATGCAGCCCCGCGCCGCCATCCTTGCGCCTGAATTACTTCATGCAGGATGGCGAGGTCGCGCCGCGCCAGCCCGTGATCTTGCTGAACGCCTCGGACATCACGCCGATCAACCCGACCAAATTCACCCTCTCGGACGCGCAAGGGCAGACCTATCCTGTAGCCACGAGCGATGTCGTCGGCGTGCTCTTCGACAACTATCACTCGGTCACGGTGAACACGCCGCTGCCCGAGGGTGATTACACGCTGACCTACGAGACCGAGGACAACAGCGTCGCGCCAGACCCGAACCAACCGCCACCCACCTACGTCTCGGAGGTCACGTTCTCGGTCTCCAAGACCGCGATGCACGCAGAGACGCTCGAAATGGGGCTCCTCTGGAGCAAGATCAAGCCAGGGCCAAACGACCCCGTCTTCGCGGACTCCTGCGGTGGAAGCAACGCCGAGGACAGCAAGGTCTTCCTCACGATGCCGAGCAACTGTCGGACGCAACCCTATAACATTCGCTACATCCTGGAGTTCGGCGACGACCAGGGGAACACGAGCTATGCCGTGGTCCGCAACGTGCCGAGCGACGCGTTCATGGGTGACTTCATCGAGTTCGATACGGGGAGTTATTCTCAGAACGGCTCGACCACCGAGTGCCTGCGCGTGACGGCGTTCACGAGCAACGGCCTCAAGAGCGACAGCTACGAGCTCTGCACGCCGACGCAATGCGGTACGGGCACGACCCACCCGCCAGCAAATGGCTACATGGATTGCGAGAACCCGAACGGCAACGCGACCTCTTACTCGCTCCCCCTCCCCTACCCCGAGGAGTCCTGCCAGCTCTCGAGCGGCTTTGACCCTTGCGATGGCGTCATGTGCGCCATGGGCGAGGAGTGCCAGGAGGGTGTGTGCGTCTCGACCGATCCTTGCGATGGCGTCACTTGCCCCATGGGCCAGGCATGCAACGAAGGAACCTGTGAGGATGTCGATCCTTGCGATGGCGTCACTTGCGCCGAGGGTGAAGTCTGCAACGAAGGCCAGTGCGAGGCGGTCGATCCTTGCGACGGCGTGATGTGCGCGGAAGGAGAAGTGTGCGAGGCTGGCGAGTGCGTCTCGACCGATCCTTGCGCGGACGTCATGTGCGCCGAGGGTGAAACCTGTGAGGCTGGTGAATGCGTCGCGCCCGAGGTCGATCCTTGCGAGAACGTCATGTGCGCCGCAGACCAAATCTGCGTCTCTGGCAAGTGCTACGCCGAGGTCACGCCAAACGGTGATCCAGGCAACAACACGACGCCATCGGGCAACAACACGACCGCCGGGAACAACTCCACGCCAGGAAACAACTCCACGCCTGGGAACAACTCCACAGGTGGTGGAAACAACAGCGGCAGCGAAGACGAGGGTTGCCAGACGGCAGCGCCCGCATCGCCCGCAGGTGGCTCGCTGACGTTGCTCGGCCTGCTCGGCTTGCTCGGCCTGGTGCGCCGTCGCCGTCGCTGATTACTGGTTGCTCCGGGGCATGACCCCGAACAAATAAGAAGAGGCCAGCGCCCTTGTTGTGGGTGCTGGCCTCTTCTTATTTCACGCTCGCCAGGATCACTCGAGCAAGAGCGCCGATGAGGCACGCGCCATGTCGATAAGCGGCATAACGGGGACCTGCGCCTTCGTGTCATTGCCCGCGATAACGAGCGAGAACCACGCGCCATCCTCGCGCTGGAGCAAGTAAGAGAGGTGCGCGACGCCTGGCTCCGAGCCCCCCTTGTAGCCAATGTAAGTCCACGTCTCGGGCGTCCCCTCGAGCCCGCCTGGGTTGACCGCCATCACCTCGAGCGCCTTGGCGTATGCAGGTTTATCCCTGTTCACGACGAGGTGCGCCTGGAGCTTGCAGAGGTCCTCTCCTTTGGCAAACCACTCGATGGAGTCGATGTAGCGTGGGTTCGTCCACCCCATCGCGTTCTCGAGCGCGGGGAGCGGCTCGCTGGCCATCTTTGCCAGCGTGGCGCGCTTTGCCGCCGTGTCCATGGCGACATAGGCGTCGCGTTGTGCGTCGTCGCGGGCGAGCTTCAAGGTGAACATCTCGCGCGTGCTCAGGAAGGGGGCGAGCTTGCCAGGGTCGTGGTGTTTGGTCGCGGCGACGGTCGCCTCGACGTTTTTGCGTCCAGCGAGCGCGAGCAAATGATCTGTGGCGGTGTTGTCACTGATCGAGATCATGAGCGTGGCGAAGTGCTCGAGCGAAAAGGTCGCGCCTGCGGTCTCATCCTGCATCTTGCCAGAAGGGAGGCTCTTTTTAGCGTCCTCCACGGCGAGCATTTCATCCCATGTGTGCTTTCCATCAGCGATCTGGCCAGCGAGCGTGGCGAGGATATAAAGCTTGAAGGTGGAGCCGAGCGCCATGGCCGCCTCGGGCGCGTGCGTCTTGATCGGCGTGCAGGTTCCTGTCTTCGGGTCGATGCTCGCGGCGTAGAGTTGAGTGGTGGCGGCGGTTTGTCGAACGCCCTCGAGCACGCCCTCCCAGTTCTTGGGAAGCTGCGCGTTGTCCTTTGGCGCGGGTTGGAAGAGCAGCCCATCGATCTTATGCGGCGCGGCTTGCGTCACATTGACGACGACAAACAACTCGGTGGGTTGCCCTGTCGCCACGCGCAACACGAGGTTGGTCGGTGCATCCTTGGCGATGGCCACGGGCCGCATCGGCGCGAGCTGAGCGGCGATCTGCACGAAGACCTCCTGGAGCTTTGCTGCGGGCAACACATCGAGCATCGTCTGATCGACGTTGGCCTCGATCTCGCTGATCTCGACGACCCCTTTTCGCGCGTTGATCACGTCGAGCACCCAGGCCATGCGAGACCCCGTGGGCGATGTTTGGTCGTAGGAGATCGTCGGCTTTGGCTCGGGCGCTGCGTTGGCTTCGGGCGCATCTTTCGCGTCTGCCACAGGAGCAGTCTCGGCGGGGGTTTCCTCGCTCGGCGTCTGCTTTCCGGAGCAACCGAAGACACCGAGCACGAGCAAACCAGCGAGCAAGAAACGCGTTGTCCTTTTCATGTCATCCTCTTTGTTTTCAAACGTGGAGCGAAGCACGTCAGCTTTGGCTGACGTGCTTCGCTCCACGCTTTAGAAATCAAGCAACCGGGAGATATTTAGACAGAAGCCTAAATAAACGTCAAGCGAGCGCGAGGAATCGATCTTTGCAAAACAGCGCGCATCCCCTACTTCTTTTGTCCTCGCCACATCGCATCGCATCTCCCCCTCGAAGGAACGCCCCAATGGAAGGACGCATCGCTCAGGAACTCGGCATTCGACGTGCACAGGTGGAGGCCACCCTCAGGCTGCTCGACGATAAAAACACGGTCCCGTTTATCGCGCGCTACCGCAAGGACACCACCGGCAACCTCGACGAGGTGCAGATCCGTCAGGTGGCCGAACAGGCCGAGCGACTCCGCGCGCTCGAATCGAGGCGCGAGACGATCCTGACGACGATCAAGGAGCAGGGCGCGTTGACGGACGCGCTCGCCAAACAGATCGCGGCGGCGGATGATCTGACGACGCTCGAGGATCTCTACGCGCCCTACAAGCCGCGGCGGCAAACGCGCGCCACGCGCGCTATCGAGGCGGGATTGCAACCTGTCGCGGACGCCATCCTCCAGGATCAGGACGCGTGGAAGATCGCCAGGCAGCTCACAGGCAAGGATTACCCCGACGCGGACGCTGTCATGGGTGGCGCGCGAGATATCATCGCCGAGGAGTTCTCGAACAAGCCCGAGGCGCGCCAGTTCTTGCGCGAGACGCTGCGAGATCATGGAAAGCTGACGGTCAAGAAGCGCCGTGGCGCAGAGATCGACCCCAACTTCGAGGGATATTACGACTTTGTCTCGAGGCTCGACCGCATCAAACCCCACCAGGTGCTCGCCATCCGGCGCGGCGAGAATGAGAAGTTGCTCTCGGGCTCGATCCAGGTCGATGACGAGCGCACCGTGCGAGACCTGGATCGCAAGTTCAACAACACGCGCCGCAACAGCAAGCATGTCTTCCAGGCGATCGAAGATGGATACGGGCGCCTGCTCAAACCGGGCGTCGAGCGTGACCTCCGCGGCGAGCTCGATCAAGCTGCCGATGCGCACGCTATCGAGGTCTTCGCGCTCAACCTCGAGAACCTCCTGATGCAAGCGCCGCTCTCGGGCAAGAGGGTCATGGCGATCGACCCAGGGTATCGCACAGGGTGCAAGATCGCGCTCGTGAACGAGGCGGGAGATGTGCTCGGGACCGACATCATTTATGTGCATGACAACCGCAAGGAGCGCGCGCCGGAGCAGATCGCGAAGCTGATCAAAAGGCACACCGTCGACGTCATCGCCATTGGCAACGGGACCGCCTCGAGCGAAACGCAGCAAGTCACCGCGCTCGCCATCGAGGACACCCAGGCGCGCTATGCGGTGGTCGACGAGGCGGGCGCGAGCGTTTACTCCGCTTCGGACATCGCGCGCGAGGAGTTGCCAGACATGGACGTGAGCTACCGTGGCGCGGTCAGCATCGCGCGCAGGTTGCAAGATCCTCTGGCCGAGCTCGTCAAGATCGACCCGCGCTCGATCGGGGTCGGCATGTACCAGCACGACGTCGACCAGAACCGCCTCGCAGGCGCGGTCGAGAACGTCGTCGTGGACGCGGTCAACCGCGTGGGCGTCGAGCTCTCGTCGGCGTCCCCGAGCTTGCTCGGGTATGTCTCGGGGATCGGGCCAACGTTGGCCAACCGCATCATCGACTACCGGCGCGAGCATGGCTTTGACTCGCGCCAGGATCTCAAAAAGGTCAAGGGGATCGGCGCGCGTAGCTTCGAGCAATGCGCCGGTTTCCTCCGCCTGCGTGACGGCAAGGACCCGCTGGACGCGACCGCCATTCACCCCGAGAACTACGCAGGCGCCAGAGCGATCCTTCGTGCGGCGAGCGCGAGCGTAGGGGACCCCTCCCTCGCCGCAAAAATCACCGCGTTGAGGAAGAGCGGTGAGTTGGCCAACATCGCCAAACAACACGACCTCGGGACCTTCACGCTCGAGGACTTGCTCGAGGCGCTCACGCGCCCCGGAAGAGATCCTCGCGGCGATGTTCCATCGCCTGAACTTCGCGCCAAGCAGCTCTCGATGGAGGATCTTCGCGAAGGGATGAAGCTCAGCGGCACGGTGCGAAACGTGGTCGATTTTGGCGCCTTCGTCGACATCGGCGTCAAGGAGGATGGGCTCGTGCATATCAGCAAGCTGGCCAACCGCTTCGTCAAGAACCCACACGAGGTCGTCGCCGTCGGGGATCGCGTCGAGGTCACCGTCGTCTCGGTCGATCAGAAGCGCAAACGCATCGGCCTCTCGATGGTCGACTGATTCTTCAGGCAGGACCATGGCGGAATGATTTCACGTCGCGCGCGAGTTCCACCCGCTCGTCAAGAGACCGACCTCTTTCAAGTGGAGCACGCGCCGTGGAGATCTTCGAGCAGGGCAAGACAGAACAAAACACCAGCCGCTGGGTTCCCCTCGGCGCGCACGAACTGACCGCGTCCGGGGCGCCTGGAAAGCGGAGGTTGCCAGGGTGGGAAGGCGCCGGGTTGACGGACGTGATCACGCTCCAGCGCGAGGATGAGATGAACGCGCAGATCCCACAGGTTTGCCAACAGCGGGGCTGGCGTTGGCACCACATCCCTCTCTCGGGCAAGAAGCTCGAAGCACCGACTGATCCAGCATCACTCCTCGCGCTCGCAGAGCTCGCGCGTGAAATCAGCGCGAGCGCAGAACCCGTGCGCCGGATCGTGGTGCATTGCTCGGCGGGCCTGCACCGTACTGGCGTCGCGCTCCATGTGATGCTCAGAGCCGTGGGCCACAGCAAAGAAGGAGCGCTCGCGCTCATCGAGCAAGCGCGCGCGTTGACCGCGCACGAGCTCGACCGCACCGATCGTCATGGCGTCCGACTCCTGGACACCGCCGAAGCCTTCGTGCAAGCAAACCTCTCGAACAACGCCAACGCGTGAGCGCGGCATTCATCCTCGAGAGGCACATCTTCAAACTGCACACGTGGATAATGGATGCGGTTTGGGCTAGGCTCTTTCCGCGTTCAAGAATGTACTCGATTCAATGATGAACGGAGCCCGCGCTCCCTTCACACCAGACCGTCATGGCTATACCTATGCGCACGCCTCTTGCTCTGCTCACGCCTCTTTTCCCTCACGAGCAACCTCACACCTTCGCGCAGCACAAACGTGGGGGCATCCTCTTCTCACTGCTCGCCATGATCCTCGCGGCGAGCTGTTCGAGCCCCACGCAAGAGGCCACGTCACCGCAAGCATCACAGGCGACGCGAGCGCGCTCGAGCGCGCTCGCTTACGAGCACCTCTCGGATTGGACAAGGCTCGACCGTCAAACGCTCACGAGCGACCCTCTGTTTGCCAACCGTGGCGTCGCCATCACGATCGTCGGGGACACTGCGGTAGTAGGTGCGCTCGGCAGCGTCGAGATTTACAAGTGGGAGCCGACGATGAAGCGCTGGGTGCGCACGCAGACGCTTACAGAACCTGGCGGCGTCGCGGATCGTTTTGGCGCAGCAGTGGCGCTCGATGGGGACACGCTCGCCATCGGCGCCCCGGATTACGAAAAAAACCAGGGCTTCGCGATCGGTCGCGTCTCGATTTACTACTGGAACACGACCGAGTCGGAGTGGGAGTTTCACAAGAGCATCACCTCCCCGAACCCGTCCTCGGAGCGCGATGTGGGGTTTGGCACCGCGCTCGCGCTGACAGGGGATGTCCTCGCGATCGGTGCGCCTGGTTATGATCAGGCATCAGGAGCTGTCTTTGTTCACACTCGGGACGAGGATGGCCCCGACAACTGGGGGTCGTACATCACGCGCTCCTCCCCGATAAAACGAGACAACGCTTACTTTGGCGCCTCGCTCGCGACAAACGGCAACCTCCTGGTCGTGGGCGAGCCCGCCGGGGCATCTCCTACAAACAATCGAACCGGCTCCGTGACCGTCCACGAAGGACCGCCGCTTTGGGGCAGGGTTATGGGCGCAGCGCCGCTGTACCTGGACCCGAACGATTCCACACAAGCCATGGTCGGAGCATCCGTCGCGCTCGCTGGCGACATCATCGTCGTCGGCGCGCCAAACGCCATCGACTCGACCATGCAGCAATCAGGCGGCGTCGCAGTCTACCGGTACGCGCAAGGCTCCGGGGTTTCGTTGCTCGACAACCTCGAGTCTCCAAACTCGGAACAAGGGCAACGGTTTGGCGCCAAGGTCAGCATCGATCCAATCACACACACGATCGTGGTCGCGGCGCCTGAAACAGCAAACCCCACGACGCGAGGAAAGGTATACAGGGCCGAAGAGACCGCGCAAAACTCGGGGAGCTGGAGCATCAGCGGTGGGTTCGACACCTCGAACCCGAACGCGGGTTACTTTGGCAGTGATCTCGCGATATCGAACAATCGCCTCCTTGTCGGCGCGGCGCCGCCTGATCGAGCTGACCTGCGCACAGGATCGCTCTACGAGTACACCAAAGACGCCATGTGGAGTGAAGCAAATATCACTCAGGGGAACGAGCCAACGCTCGAGAACGTCCGGCAGGGAAGCGCCGTCACCATCGACGGCGATACGCTGGCGGTGAGTTCGATGCCCGAGGCGCCCTCGATCATTCCTCCCTCCGTGTCCATCTACGAACGCTCCCAGACAAACCCCACCGAGTGGGCGCGCACGCGAAAGATCCTCGAAAGTCGCTACTCGGGGACGCTTTACGGAAAGCAAATCGCGCTCTCGGGCGATTACCTCTTTGTTTCGGTCCCAGAGAACAGCATCGAGCAGCTCGTTATCTACAAACGCATTGGCAACATGTGGGAAGAGGCCGCCGATGCGTTGCCCTGGACACAAGACGCAGATCCGTTGGGTGAAGCGATGGTCGCAGGAGCAGGGTGGCTCGCGATCAGTCATCGCAAACCACAGGAACCGAGCAGCTTCGACATCTACGTTTACGACGAAGCGACAGACAAATGGGAAGTAGGCCCGACGCCCTCACCCCAGCTGGCCATGCCTCTGAGCGAATCCTTCGGGACCGACCTCGCTGCGCGCGGCCCGCACCTCGCGGCTTATGACGCCGGTACTGGGCGCGCGCTTGTCTTCACGCTCATGGCCGGAGCCTCGGGCTGGCAAAGCACCGAAATCATCCTCGACACGGATGGTGGCACCCTCACGCCAGTGGACATCGCAATCAACGAGGACACCGTCGCCATCGCCATGGTCCGCGACAACACCGCCGGTGAAGTTCACCTTTATGATCATATCGGCTACTCGGCAGGTGACGCCCCCTCCATCACCTTTTCGAACCCACTGTTTGTGGGCGAGGGCTCGATCGCACTCTCGGATAACGCGCTCTTCGTGGCGGAGCAGGTGATCTCGGGATTCACTCGCCCAGCAGGACAAATACGGGTGTTCTACCGAAGCGAGAATGGTTGGGCCGACCGCGCCGCGATCCGGCCCACCACGGAGCGGCCCGGATACAAGTTTGGGACAAACCTCGCCGCGCAAAACAGCGAGCTCCTGGTTGGCTCGCCAAATGACAGCTCCTACGGTCCAAACGCGGGTTTAAGCACGATCATCCACGCGGGGCTCGGCTGTGATAATCAAGACGTGTTCTGCGCCAACGATTATACCTGCGACATGACCGAGGCTATCCCTCGTTGCGAACAGCGGAACAAATGCGGCAATGGTCTCGAGGAGGTCGGCGAGGATTGCGACGACGGCAATATCATCAGCGGTGATGGCTGTGAGGTCGATTGCACCTTCCCTGCCATGCCCGAATGCCTGGAAGACGCGGCCTGCGGCAACGGCGAGATTTGCTTCATGTCGACCTGCGTCAAGGCCGAAGAGTGTGGCAATGGGATCGAGGAAGCGGGCGAGGATTGCGATGATGGCAACACCGAGGATGGTGATGCGTGCCCGGCGAACTGCCAGCAGACCGAGCCTCTCGTCGAGCTCGAGTTGACGCTCGCCTCCCCCAAGGACCAACAAAACATCCGCCTCGGAGAGGCAATGGAGGTTCGCGGCACCGCCACCGCAGGCGCCTACATCCTGTTCTATGTCGACATCGCGACCAACAACAATAGCTACGTCGGCGAAACCTACGCCGACGCCACGGGCACTTATTCGTACGTGATCGAAGCAGATAAACTCGCCGAGTTCGAACTCGGAACACACGAGTTCAAAGTGATCGCCGAGCTCGATGGGGCACAGGATGTGGAGACCGAGGTCACCTTCCACATCCTCCCCGATCGAGGTATTCAGGTAGGAGACAAGGACGTGAGTGAGGATGGGAACGAGGTCTCGCCAGGAGATGTGCTCTCAGGCTACACGACGCCAGGCAAGGATGTGATCGTGGAACTCGATGGCAAAGAGATCTGCCGCGTGACGGCCAATGAAGAAGGCTATTGGGAGTGCAAGCTTCCGACCAACATCAGCAGCGGTGATGTGGTGGTCAAGGACGAGGACGGCAACATCCTCGGGCAGTTCTCCATCTCTGTTGTTTCAGGTGGCGAGCGTGAGCGCGAGCGCGCTGACGGCACGAGGTCTTGTGGTGGGTGCTCCTCTTCGGGCGCTCCTCCTACTTCTCCTCTCTTGCTTTTGCTCGCGTTCCTCTTCTCGCGCGTGTTCAGGCGAATGCGACGTGGAAAGAGGTCGAGCGTATCTGGCGCGGCGGTCATGGCACTGGTTGCCGTGGGTTGCTCTCCAGCGGCGCCGGAACCTGGCGAGCGAGCAGAAGAGTCAGTGATAACAAAGACCCAGGCGGTGATCAGCAGCACGCAGACATCGTGGGATGAAACGTTCATCGAGGTGAGCGAGGTCTACCCGAGGCTCGGGTTTCGCAACTTCGGAAAGAGCGTCGCGATCTCAGGCAACACCATGGCGGCGTCGACCGATCGCGGCGTGAGGATCTTCGAGCGCGCATCCTTGATGGATGACTGGGTAGAGACTCAACAACTCTACTACGTGACCTCGGAGCAAGAACAATTCGGTTTCTCGCTCGCGCTCTCGGAGGATGTCCTGGTGGTCGGCGCACCCAACGCGACGCTCGGGAAAGCGGTGGTTTACGAACGCTCCGCTGAAAACCCGAAGCACTGGGTCGAGACAGCCTCGCTCGAAGCGTCGGCAAATCGCTTCGGGCACGCTGTCGCCGCTCGAGGCGACCGTATCCTCGTTGGCTCCCCTGGAGGCGATGATGCCTCGACATGGGTCGGGAAAGCCTACCTGTACGAGAAAGACGCGGCGGGGGTTTGGAGAAACGAGCAGATCCTGGAGGGGGGCGTTCCAGGCAACAAGTTCGGCGCCGCCGTGGCCATGACAGACACATGGATCGCGTGTGGCGCCTACCTTCAACCTTCCGATACGCTCCTCACCAAGACCGGCAAGGTCTATCTCTACAGCTTCGACGGCACAGACTGGAGCCTGGATAAATCGATCGAGCCAACGATGCACGCCGCCTCAGACGATGCATTCGGCCACAAGGTCGCGCTCTCGGATGATACGCTGCTCGTCAGCGCGCCCTCCACCGATCACCCGACGCCTGATGCGGGGCAAGTCTACGCCTATCAAAACACAGGGATGGGCTGGCAAACCGAGCAACTGCTCGATATTCACTCGGTCATGCCCTCCATCAACGCGACCATCGACGGCTATGGACTCTCGCTGGTTTTCGACGCTCAGAACAACCTCGCCTACGTCGGCGGCCAGGACACCGTCATCCCCCAAAATGACCTGAAACGAGGGGCTGTTTTTGTCTGGAGTCGGGACGCGAATCACGTGTGGGAGTACAAGAACGCGCTCTCGTTTGGCACGGCGGACAACGCCTCCGTTGGCGCAGATGTCGCGGTGGACAATGGCAGCCTCCTGGCGGGAGCGCCGACACACCAGGACATGTTCGATGATTCATCAGGAGAGGGGGTTGTTGTTTCCTGGGAGATCGACGCGAACGGAGTTCAGACAAAGGAGCGCGCGGTCGGTTCGATCATCGCTCGTGTGGACCAATCACACGGGAGAGCCGTGGCGCTCGATGGCGACCTGTTGGCGATCGGCTCGCCGAGCATCGGCTTTAACTTCGATGCGTTCGGGGAGGTCTCGATTTACAGACGCCTCCAGAGTGATCCTGGCGCATGGCGCAGGGAAGCAACCTTTGTCTCGGACAGCAACAGGGTAAAGTTTGGCGCCGCGCTCGCGTGGGTAGGCGGCGTCCTCCTGGTCGCAGAAGCTGGAGATTCCTCCTCTTCCAGCCCTCGCATGTACACGATCGAGCCAGATCGCGCGAACCCTGGGAAATGGAACGACCCGAGCTCCTTCGGCGGGTTGGGGAATGATGTCAGCCAGTCTTCAGGGTTGGCAGCGCACGGAAACCGTGTCCTGATCGGTGACTTAGACCCAACAAAGAATGTCATCGTGTTCTACGAGTACGATGAAGCACAGGATCGCATGAACCACCTGACAGACCTGACAAACACCACGGGTCTTACAGGCACAGGCTTTGCCAACCGGGTCGCCTTTGATGGAAAAACCGTTGTGACCAGCATCAAAACGGGCTCGAATCAATCCAGCGTCTTGCTGTTCGAGTATGATGAGGTGACGGGTGGTTGGAGCTTCCTCCAACGAATCACCGATCCGCTCATGCCAGCGGACGGACGCTTTGGGACCGCGTTCGACATCGACGGTGATTTTTTGGCGATCAGTTCGACCAACGCTCCGGACACCCAAAGTGTACATATTTACAAGCGCGACAGCGCCAACGGCGAGTTCGACCTTATCTCGTCGGTTCGAGACCCCTTTGGCGGTGATGTTAACGACGGTTTCGGACAGGAAGTCGCCCTCGACAACCTGACCCTCTTTGTCTCCGCTCCGGGTCGTGGCCTCGCTGCTGGAGAGAACGGAGGTAGGGTCTTTATCTTTCAACCCCGTGACCTCGAAACTCTGGATGACTGGGATAAGGTCCACGCGCTCTCGCCGCCATTCACACCAGACTTGCAACCTGAGCGGCGCAGCGTGGAGGGGAAATTCGGACACGCGATCGCCGCACAGTCTGGAGAGTTGGTCGTTGGCATGCCACACGACAACGTCTATGGCAGCGGCAATGGCGCTGCGTTTATCTTCCGAGCAGGGTTCGATTGCGCCGAGATAGGCGCGTGTGATGGCAACTTCGTATGTGACGTGACCGAGCAACCCTCGCGCTGTGAGCCAAAGCAAGTCTGCGGCAATAGCGTGAATGACGTTCGTGAGGAGTCTTGCGATGATGGCAACACCATCGCTGGAGATGGCTGCTCTCCTGACTGCTTGATCGAAGCTGGGACTGCCGGGTGTTTGAGCGATAACGAATGCGCGACGGGGGTTTGCAACATGAACACGTGCGCCAACGCGCTCGAATGTGGCAACGGTCGCACCGAAGAGAACGAAGGATGTGATGATGGCAACCTCGAGCCAGGCGATGGCTGCGACGCGAGCTGCGCGCGTGAGGATGGCGTCAACTGTATAGAAGACGCAGACTGCGCATCAGGCATCTGCAACGCGCTCGATGGGCCACCGCGCTGCGCCGCCGTGAGCACGTGTGGCAACGGCGTTCAGGAGACGGGCGAAGATTGCGATGATGGAAACACGCGCTCAGGGGACAGCTGCTCTCAGGATTGCAAAGTCAATGAGGAGCCGGTTTTGAAGCTCGCGATCACATCCCCAGCGCCAAACTCGAAGGTTCGACCAGGGCAACTGCTCACGATCGAGGGGGACGCCTCCGCAGGGGCAAGGGTCACGCTCGTGTTCCAAAACATACCACAAGGCAACATGACCGTGAGCGCAGCCGAGCGCTTCTCGTTCGACTTCACAGTCCCTCGAGACAACCCCACAGACATGATCACGCTCGAGGTCTTTGCCGCCGCGCCCTCGCTGGACAGAGTCGAGGACACCATCACGCTCACAATCGACACGAGAGGCATCAAATTGGGAGACGAGGACGTGGACGAAAACAGCATCAATGAAGCTTCGCCAGGGGATGTTCTCTCGGGCTACACGACGCCAGGCAAGGATGTGATCGTGGAACTCGACGGCAAAGAGATCTGCCGCGTGACGGCCAATGAAGAAGGCTATTGGGAGTGCGAGCTTCCGACCAACATCAGCAGCGGTGATGTGGTGGTCAGGGACGAGGACGGCAACATCCTCGGGCAGTTCTTCATCTCTGTTGTTTCAGGCGGCGAGCGTGAGCGCGAACGCGCTGACGGCACCAGTTCTTGTGGTGGGTGCTCCTCTTCGGGCGCTCCTCCTACTTCTCCTCTCCTGCTTTTGTTCGCGTTCCTCGGGGTGCGCGTGTTCAGGAGGTCGCGCGTGCACCTCCGCAAAATGCCACGCGCGGTCGCAGCGCTCGGGATGACGCTTCTGGTTGTCGGTTGCTCCAACCCGACCGAGGAGCATGGTGAGCCCGAGCAAAGAACACAGCAAGACGCGCTCCTGTACGATGGCCTGCCTGACTGGAAATTCTCCAAGCGGAGACTCTTCACGAGCCCCTCGCTTGGCCACGAAACCAGCCCGGATCTCACTCCTGATCGAGGAATGTCCGCCGTGATCGACGGGGACACCGCAGCAATCGGTGCGGTCGGCGCGGTCGAGATCTACAAGTGGCAACCCGCCACAAAAAAGTGGGACATCGTGCAAACGATCAGTGAGTTGGGAGGCGTCGAAGATCGCTTTGGAGCTTCGGTCGCCCTCGATGGGGACACGTTGGTTGTCGGCGCGCCCGCCTACACGAACAAGGATGATAAGGCGTTTGGCAGGATCTCGATCTATGACAGGGACGCCTCGACCGGGAGGTACACGTTCCTCAAGAGCATCGAAGGACCATCCACCACGTTTACCGATGAAACCGAATTCGGCGCCTCGGTTGCAGTCTCGGGAGATAAGATCGCGGTCGGAGCGCCCGCTCACAAGGGGAACATGACTCGTCAAGCCGGGCTCGTCCTGACTTATGGGCAGGATGTTGGAGGAGAAGACAACTGGGGGCAAATTGGCGCACCCCTTCTCGATGCGACAGTCACCAGCATCCCAGAGCTTTACGGCGCCGCGGTCGCCCTCTCTCCTCAAGGGCTCCTGGCTATCGGCGCTCCAGGCGCGCTAGATGACGCCACCATGACAAACTCAGGCGCGATTTACCTCTACGAGTTTGACAACGCCAACAACAGCTGGGAGCGCGCCACCGGCCAAAGCGTGGCGCGCGCTGGCACGATGGAATCTGCGAGGTTTGGCTCCTCGATCGCCATCGCAAATAACCTCATCGTGGTCGGAGCTCCGAACGCAACCGACGGCGCGACGACAGGCGCGGGCAAGGTATCGGTCTTCAGGTATATGCAAGGGACAGGCTTGGCTCCACTCAACCTCGCGAACGTCCAACCGAGCGGAGTGGAGATGGGCCAGCAATTTGGCGCCAAGGTCGGTATCGATCCGGCCACATCGAGGATCATCGTGACCTCGCCAGGGCTCTCGACCGCAGGCAACATCAGGGGCGTGGTTCATATCTTCGACGAGACCGCGGCGGGTTCGAACACATGGAGCCTCGCACAAGACCTCGCTATCCAGGAATCGGTCGTCAGCCAGTTCGCGAGCGCCGCCACGATCGACAATGACCGCATCCTCGCAGGTGGCCTGACAGGAACCACTCGCGGCGAGAGGACCGGCTCGCTGCTCGGATACCACAGAGACATGGGCGCATGGGTCGAGGACACGAGGGTGTTGGGCGGAGAGCCGACGCTCGCGAACACCCACCTGGGGAGCGCCGTCGCCATCGATGGGGACACGCTGGCGATCACGACGAAGCCTGACTCCGGCTCGCCCTGGCCCCCCGCCGTCTCGATCTACGAACGGGACTCGGCAGAGCCGAGCAAGTGGACGCGTAAGATCAAGATCCTCGAAAACGCCAGCTACTCAGGCAGCACGTATGGATCGCAAGTCGCGCTCCTGGATAACTACATCTTCGTGTCCGTTCCTGACTCGGCCAACAGCGAGATCATCGCCTACAGGCGTGATGATCAAGGAAACTGGGCGAGGGCCAACAACAAGATCAATCCGTTCCAGCGTGGTGGCAATCTGGGAGCGGCGATGGCGCTCGGCGAGGATGGCTGGCTCGCGCTCAGTAGAAAGGAAGGAAACAAACAGCGCATCGACGTCTTCATCCACCAGACGACGATGGACAACTGGCAGCAAGGAACATCGCCAGCGCAGCCAGCGGGGCTCGCGGCGGAGTCTTCGTTTGGAAAGCAGCTGGTCACGAGCGGGCCTTACCTGGCGACCTATGATGACATCGGAAAACGCGTCATCGTCTACACCTGGCAGAGCGGCGGTTGGAGCCTGAAAGAGATCGATGTCGACCCGATCAACAGTGGGGTCGAGCCGCTCTCGATCGCGATCCACGAGAACACGCTCGCGATTGCAGTGCGAGAACCCCCAAATCCCCCCGAAGTCCATATCTACGACCACGTCAACTACAACGCTGGCCAAACCCCCAGGGTCATCACCAACCTCTCGGTCATCCAGACACCGACGCTGGCGATGGCAAAGGACACGCTCTACGTCGGAGCACCGGACACCCTGGAGTTTCAAGAACACCCTGGCGGGCTCATTCAAATCTTCCAACGCGAAGGCAACACCTGGACGAAGAGGCAAACGCTCTACCCTCCCATCGAACGGACCGGATACAAGTTTGGGACAAACCTCGCCGCGCAAAACAGCGAGCTCCTCGTGGGCGCGCCGACGGACTCCTCTTATGGCATCGGCGCAGGGCTCGGGCTGCTGTATCAGGCAGGGCTCGGGTGTGACGCTGAGAATGCATGCTCGATCCTGCATGTCTGTGACGACACAGAGAGCACGCCTCGCTGCGAGGAGGCCAATGTCTGCGGCAACGGAACTCAGGAACAGGGTGAAATGTGTGATGATGGCAACACCCTCAATGGTGATGATTGCAGAGCTGATTGCACCCTGCCACCGATCATGACCTGCGGCACGGATGCCGATTGTGACTCGGGTGATATCTGCAACACAAAAGGCGAATGCGTCACCGCGGGAGAGTGTGGCAACAGCCGTCAGGAGCAAGATGAGAAGTGCGATGATGGAAACACCGTCCCCGGGGATGGCTGCGATGAGTTCTGTTTTCAAGAGATCGGGTATGGCTGCACGGAAGACGACGAGTGCGCCTCGATGATTTGCAATACGCTCGAGGCGAACCCGCGTTGTGCCGCCGCGAACACCTGCGGCAACGGCAAGCAGGAGCCCGGCGAGGACTGCGATGACGGCAACACCAGCGATGGTGACGCTTGCACGCTCGACTGCAAGCTGGCGTTGGAGTTCACGCTCGAGCTGGACTCTCCCATGAATGGCCAGTCCTTCCGCAAATCAGACGGGGTTCGAGTCAGCGGAACGACGTCATCGAACGCAGCGCTCACCTACCATATCGACGGAGACTTCCGAGGGGATGGGACTCCAGATGCAAGCGGCGTGTTTTCGTTCGACCTCTCGCTCGACGAGGGAACCTACGAGCTCCTCGTCAGCGCCAAGCTCGCCAGCGGGGATGGAGAACTCGAAGAGACGGCGACCCGAACGATCCACATCCTCCCCGATCGAGGGATTCAGGTAGGAGACAAGGACGTGAGCGAGGATGGGAACGAGGTCTCGCCAGGAGATGTTCTCTCGGGCTACACGACGCCAGGCAAGGATGTGATCGTGGAACTCGACGGTGAGGAGATCTGCCGCGCGACGGCCAATGAAGAAGGCTATTGGGAGTGCGAGCTTCCGACCAACATCAGCAGCGGTGATGTGGTGGTCAGGGACGAGGATGGCAACATCCTCGGGCAGTTCTCCATCTCTGTTGTTTCAGGCGGCGAGCGGGAACGCGAGCGCGCTGACGGCACGAGGTCTTGTGGCGGGTGCTCTTCTTCGGGTGCTCCTCCTACTTCTCCTCTCTTGCTTTTGCTCGCGTTCCTCGGGGCGCGCGCGCGGCGCTTTGGTCAGCGTAAGTGGCGCCGTCGTGTCGCATCACACGATGCGTAGGAAAGGATGGCATATCGAGGGTAAGGGGTTGCGCGCGCTCTCCATCCGGCTATGCTCCAAACGTCTTCGGCCATCACCACGTCTTCCAGGAATGGAATCATGCGTCGCGAATCTGCTCTTGTGCTCACTCTGCTGTTGTTCTTCACGCTGACCTCGGACGCGGTCGCGCAGGACATGGGTATTCGGCCTGACTCCAAGGAGGTCGATTGCTCGGAGGTTCCGTTCGATCAGGATGAGCTCGGCTCGCAAGAGGATCGCGACCTCTGCCGACAGACCGCGGAGCAGTGGTACACAGGGCAAGTGATGGGCGCGAGGAGCAACGCCAAGAATGGCCTCTACACCTCGGAAGAGCAGTTCAAGGACGAGGTGCTCTTTTGCTACGCGTGTAGCGCGTCATCGCCAACGATTCGCTTCGAGCAGCAGCTCAACAACGCGCCGCCAATGATCGCCAATGGCGACCTGACATTGACCGCGACGGTGATCTCCAAGAACAGCAAGCAGGAGTTCTCGCCGACGACGGTGACAGATGATCTGCTGATCTTCCAATTTCAGCTCGACCTCGAAACCGAGCCCGAAGAAAGCGAGGTCGTGGAGTTGGCCGTCTCACACGAAGAGATGCAGTTGACCAAAGGACGCATCCTCGTCGTCCAACGGCCCCAGGAGCCCGAGCGCGCAGCCCCCGCGAACGCTTGCGCGCAAGCCCCCGGACGACCTGCCCCCCAAATCCCATTCCTCATGTTGCTCCCAGGATTGTTTATGTTGATGCGCTCGAGACGCCGAAAAACCAGCACGGCGCGCGTGTTCGCTGCTCTTTGTGTTGTTGGAGTGCTCGCCACGCCGAGCCTGGCGCTCGCGCAGGACGCCACAAAGATGAGCGAGGATCAGATCAAGTCGCTCAATGAAGCAAACGCCGCGCTCGGCGTCGACGATCTGGAGAAAGCAGAGACCTCGATCAACGCCGCGCTCGAAAAGGGGCAACGCTTTGACATCCTGTTGCTCACGCTCGGGCGAGTGCTTCAAAAACAGGATCGTTGCCAGGAGGCAAAGAAAGCCTTTGGCGAGATGAACGTCGCGCCCCACGAGCCAAGCTTCACCAAGGAAGATATCAACCGACTCAAGGAGCGCTACATCGAGCAAATGGGTGAGTTGTGCTCGGCGAGCCTCAAGATCGAGTGCCTCACCGAGGACACCGAGGTCACGCTCCTGGGAGAACCTCGCGAGTGTGGCTCGACCGTCAAGCTCAAGCAAGGGGGCTACCAACTCATCGCGACGCGCGGTTCTCAGACCAAGGCTTATGACGTCTCGCTCGAAGGTGGCGAAGAGAAGACGTTCACCGTCGCGCTCGAGGATCTGCCGGAAGAGACGGACACCAAGGTGATCGCGCCCGTGGTCATCGATCCAGGCGATGGACTTCCCTACAAACGCACCATTATCAGCGGTGTCGTGTTCACGACGCTGACCGCTGGCGCGCTCACAGGCGCGATCATCGCCAGGAACCAAAACAGCAAAAAGCTCGCCGAGCGCGCCGATTGCTGCCTGGAGAAAAATGACGAGGGGCAAGACGTCTACAAGGATGGCGAGAAGCGACGCGCAGAAGAACTCAAAGCGGACGCAGACCGCTTCTACACGATGGGGTGGGGGCTGGGCGTCGCGACTGGTGTCGTCGCCGCCGCAGGCATCGCGACCACGATCGGCTTCTTTGTGTCGGACAGGAGCAAGGTTCGCGCGCGCGAGAAGATGCTCGAGGAGCAAGCAAAGCAGCCCGAGGTCTCCTTCCAGGTCATCCCAGGAAGAAGGTCCGCCGCGGGCATGATCGAGGTTCGCTTCTAGAGCGGCGGGGGGGGGG
>JAYZVO010000140.1:0-86695 GCA_036155555.1 Myxococcota bacterium | reverse complement strand
CGGGCGCGCGCCTGCGCCTCCGCCATCGCTCGCGTCGCCAACTCATCATCCCGCGCGCTCAGACCAGCGAGCGAATCACCAGGAGTGATTCGCTCGAGGACCATGGCGCAAAGCTCGGGATCTTCATCGAGGACACGCGCGACACCATCACCTGCCAGCGCCTTCATCGTGGCAAGTTCCCGGCCGAAGTCCTCACGCGTCACCATGCACTTGAGCACGACGCTCGCGCCGCGAGCAGACGTCGCCTCGCAGACGTAGTTGTAGGAGAGGCCGATCGGCGCGCCAACGACAAGACCAAAGCGCGCTTCGAGCGCGCTCGAGCGCGCCCGAAGCCCATCGATCCAGGCCCTCCCCTCGTCGGGATATGCACCGAGGATGCGGTGAACAAAATCGGCAGGCAAGTCATCCAAAGGTCAGCCTTTCCACATATACGCGCCGTTGAACTCGACGAAACCGGAGGGGCAGAAATCGAACAAGACGCTCTTGCCAACCTCGAGGTCAACGGTGCCAGCGCAGTAGAGCTTGATGACCGCTTCGCGAGTCTTTCGACCGCTGGTGGATTCGATGGTGCTGGCGAGCACCTCGAGGCCAGCCGAGGCAGCAAAACGGCTGGCGACGTTGTTCGCGTCCGACTCCGCTCTGTACTTGTCCTGCTTGGAGGCGCTGAACAACGTCTTGGAGTGAATCTCGACGATCTGTCCGACCTCTGCGATATCACACCAGAGCTTTTCGGTGAGCTCCGTCTTTGTCTTCTTGTGGCTGTTGAATAAAGGCGCGAGCTTCTTGACGATCTTCATGTCCACGTCTTTGAGGGACTCTGTCTCCTTCGCGATCTCGAGGAAGAGCTCCTCGAGTGTCAGCGTCGAGTGATCGATCCCGAGCGCCTTGGCGGCCTTTGCTCCTGTGCTCTTGGCGGTGCGAATGTTGGCGAGCATCGCCTGTCCTCGAAGGTTCGTGCGCTCGACCTCCGTAACGTTTGCGACGGTCACCTCGAAGGTGTCCGACTTCTCGACCTCCGGTGCCTTTGGCAAGAGCGACTCGAAGTCGATCGGCTCCATGCGACCGATCCAATCGACAGCGCCATGCCCGTAACCATGCGAGAGGCGGCGGCGCGTTTGCGGTGTCCCCAACCCCGCGAGCAAATCTTCGAGGTATCCTTCAAACGTCGAGAAATAGCTGTCCTCCCAGGCCGCGCCATAATCACTCCCCATCACCACCGGGAAGTCTTTGAGGAAAGCAGGGTGCGTGAGGAAGGCGACCGGGTAGAAATAATGCCCGTACTCGAGCAATCGCAGCGAGCGCTCGACCTCCTCTCCCTGGAACGTCCCACCCCAGAAGTTTCGCTCGCCGGTGATGGACCCATAAGCAAAGGAGACATGGCTCCCTGACTTTTTGAGCGCCTCTTCGATCGGCAAGATCCAGATCACGCCGCCAATGTGAACGGGCAAGCTCTCGAGTTCGTAAGAGGTCGGGAAGCGACCGCGAGGAATCTTGTACCTGGTCGAAGCATCCCACTCGCTGTGATGAATCGGAAACCAGATAAAGTACAGGCCGTTCGCCTGCCTGTAGAAGTTGGCGATATCTGCCGGGAGTTCCTCGACCTCCCAGTCCTTGGCGACGCGTTCGAGCGTCACGCTGCTCACGCCTGGAGGTCTATAAAACGCCGACGCGATGCGCGGATCGTCCTCGAACTGTTTGGCGAGCGCCTCCACGCGCTCCAGATAGTCAGCGAGCGGTCCTTCGAGCGCGACCTCCTCTGCCGCGTCAGGGTCCTCCCCTGCGAGCAGCGCGACCAGCCAGTCCTCGTTGCGCGTCTCGACACCGAGGCTCTGTGCTCTCTGGAGCTTGCTGCCAGCCTTGTCGCCATAAATCAGCAAGTCGATGCTGCCAGAGACCGACTTTCCGATCGTCGCGCCGAGCTCTTCGACCGCTTTCTGAGCTTCTTTTCGCGTCATTTTGGCGAACTTTCCGGTCATCACGACCGTCTTGCCAGCAATGTAAGAAGTGTCCGTCATCAAAGCCTCGTTCAATCAAAGGAGTAATTCACACAGAGCTCACGTCGAGCGATGCATCCTAGCATCTGCCAACGCGATGAACACTTCTCCAAAGGATCGGAAGGAACACCATTGCGAAAGAATAAGAGAACGTGAGAGCTTGGCGGGCAATCGCCGCGTGGGCATGACGGCCCATAAAAAGAGTGCCGAACGCTTATTTTGCCAAGAAGGAGCAAAGGATGACGTCGTTTTCCACCCCACTCTCTCGCAAGCTCGGGTTGAAGTACCCGATCGTCGTCTCGCCCATGTTCATCATCTCGAACAAGGAGATGATCGTGGCCGCCGCCGAGGCTGGCGTGCTCGGCTCGATGCCCTCGCTCAACCAGCGCACCGCGGAAGGATTCCGCCAGGACCTCGCCTGGATTCGCGAGAAGACGGACAAGCCCTTCGCGATCAACCTCACCATCGGGTTGACCGCACCAGACAGGCTCGAGCAAGACATCGAAGCATGCCTGGAGTTCGAGGTCCCCGTGTTGATCACGAGCTATGGGAACCCGACCGAGTTGGTCAAGCGCGCGCACGAGAAGGACATCACCGTCTTTCACGACGTCATCAACTTGCGCCACGCCAAAAAGGCTGAGTCCGCTGGCGTCGACGCCATCATCGGCGTCGCCGCAGGCGCAGGTGGCCACGCAGGTCGCATCACACCGTTCGCGCTCTATCCTTACCTGCGCCAACACCTCGAGGTCCCGATCATCGCCGCAGGCGCGATCTCGGGCGGTGAGCAAATCGCGGCGAGTTTGGCGCTCGGCGCCGAGCTTTGCTACATGGGCACGCGCTTTATCGCGTCCGCCGAGTGCGGCGCGCCGCAACCCTACAAGCAAATGGTCGTCGACTGTGGCCCGGAGGATATCGTCTACACGGACAAGGTCTCGGGGATTCACGCGAACTTCATCAAGCAGACGGTCCCGGAAAACTTCGACACGAACCGCGGCCCCGAGGCCGCGAAGCGCTGGAAGGACATCTGGAGCGCCGGTCACGGCGTGGCGACCATCCATGACATCAAGCCGATCGGCGAGATCGTCGAGGACATCGTCAAGGAGTACCACGACGTCACGGCCATCTTCCGCGGCGAGTGATAATCAGAGCTCGTGAGCAAAGGCCCACTCTCTGCGCACGTTTTGAGAGAGGTTTTGTGAGGTCCTCAAGGCATCGAGGCCATTGGACCCGATGTGGTTCCCGAAAAGGGTCAACCGCTCGAGGTTCGCGAGGTTCGTAGCATCTGCGAGCATCATCGCGCCATCGTCGGTGATGCCATTGTTATCCAACGAGAGATAGCGCAGCCGCTCTGCCCGGCCATTCCTACAAATCGCGCGAATCCCCGCGTCACCGATCTTGTTGTAGCTCAGATCGATCGCTTCGACCTGTTGGAACGCCGGTCCATCGAGCAGGATCGGGATCGCCTTGTGGCCGAGCCCATTGGAGACAAGGCCCATCTGCGTGACCTGCGAGAGCTCCTCGGTGTGCGCGAGCTTCGCGAGCTCCCCCATCGAGAGATGAGGGCGCCACAACCTCCTCACGAGCACCAGCCCAGGATGAACGAGATCCGCGTCGAGCAGCAGGTCGAGCCAATCCTGTGGGCAGAGGCGCAGCTCATCAGGCCAGTTCTTCAAGCTCTCGGCGACATAGGGGAGCAGCTCTTCAGCGAACTGCGTGATGTCGACCTCCGCGATCGCTTCGTACAACATATGCCACGAGGCAGCGCTCGGGCGTTCCTGAACCGCGCTCCGAATTTCACCAAAAGTACCGCGCATCCCCTTGCATCCTCCAGCACACTTCTCCACCCTGTCGCTCAGGACTCCTCCGGTCTACAAGAGGATGTCCTGAGTGACAACAAAGGGCAACCATCTCCCCCTAGCATCGAGCGGATCGATGAAGCACAACCTCGGATACGCGACCCTCTTGATCGGCATGATTCTCATCACAGGCGCCTGCTCTGGACCAGAGCAAGATCCTCCCGAGATGATGACGCCAGCCTCTGAAGACATGTCCGATGATCGAGACATGATCTCATCACCTGTGGATATGGCGCCCCCGGCAGAAGATATGGGGGCATCCGAGGAGGACATGCCTCTGACCACAGATATGCCAGCGGATATGGCAGACCTGTCCGCCGAGGACATGACCTCGCCGCCCGAGGATATGCCGTCCCTCGAGGATATGGGGGGCGAGGATATGCCGCCATCGATGCTGCCGCTCGATGGGTTCGGTATCTTGACCGGCGAGTGCGACGTGATCGACACCGAGCTCGCGTCGACGGAGAGCTTCTTCTTCGCGAACGCGCTCGACTTCGGGATGGACCCCTACGACGAGATGGATCTCACCAAGCTCAGCGCAGGCGGCCAAACGATCATCATGAATGGAAATGCGGGAGGGAGGTCGCTCTATTCGGAGGTGTTTGCCTACGAAGTGCTCTTCCGATGTGAAGAGGCGGTCTTGTTAAAGACCGAGACCCAGATCACTTACCAGCCAGGGATGGGGAGCATTACCGACCTCCTCGTCGAGATGGATGGCCAGAAGGTCGGCGTCTCTGTAGTGCGCGCGTTCGCCTTCCCCTTCGAGGACCCCTACCCCATCGAAGAGGCGCGCAGGATCTTGAACAAGAAGCTCACCGATATTCAGGAGAGCAGCGCGCGGGTGGCCGAGGAGGATCGCTGGGTCAAGCAGATCCTGAGCGTGATCGCTTACTCCGAGCAACACGCGATGCAGATTCGCACCGCGTATGACGAGTTGGACGCCTCGGTAAAGACGGACACCATCCTCCTGGTCACGACGACCAACGGAGAGGATGGGCCGCTTTACTTCGACGAGTAACGCGAGGTCTCAGCTCTTGAACTCGACGTCCATGATCTCGATGTTGCGCTTTCCTTTGGGCGTCTCGATGGCGACCTCTTCTCCGACCTCGCGCCCGATCAACGCCTTGGCGATGGGGCTGAGGTAGGAGATCTTGGACTGCTTGATATCGGACTCCTCATCACCCACGATCTGGTAGGTGACCTCGTCATCGGTGTCGAGGTCGAAGATGGTGACATGCGCGCCAAAGAGGACGCGATCACCACTGAGCGATGCGACATCGATCACCTCGGCGTTGGAGAGCTTGATGTCGAGGTGCGAGATGCGCGCCTCGATCATGCCCTGCTTCTCCTTTGCCGCGTGATACTCGGCGTTCTCGCGCAAGTCACCGTGCGCGCGCGCGACCTCGATCTCCTTGACAATGGCAGGGCGCTCGACCTTCTTGAGATGGTCGAGCTCTTCCTTGAGCTTCTTGTTGCCCTCGACGGTCATCGGGTATTTCGTCGCCATTTTATCGTCCTTTGCTAAGTCATCCAGAGTACAAAAAGAATGGCCCCCATCGTGGGGGCCATCAGGTGATGCAGGGGCCATTTTCCTCACAAGTACAGCGAGGTCAAGCGGGCTCGCCCTGTCGGTTTCTTACAGTCGAAATCACTCGCTCGCGGCTTCTTCAGCTTTCTTGCCATCGCCAGGCATCGGCTGCTCGGTGAAGACGTAGCCTTCCTCGAAGACGAGGTCAGGCAGCAGGCGGACGTGATCCACGAAGAAGAACTCGAGGTCTGCCTTGATGTCATCGGTGACATCGACGAGGTCCTTCTCGTTGCGTGCGGGGAGGATCACGCGCTTGATGCCCGAGCGGTGCGCCGCCAGGACCTTCTCCTTGATGCCGCCCACGGGGAGCACGTTGCCGCGCAACGTGATCTCGCCGGTCATGGCGACATCGGAGCGGATCTTGATGTTGGAGAAGAGCGAGAGCATCGCCACGAACATCGTGATACCAGCTGATGGACCATCCTTGGGGATGGCGCCCGCGGGCACGTGCAGGTGGACGTCATGCTTGCGCATGAACGCGGAGTTGATCTCGAAGTCATCGGTGTGCGTGCGGATGTAGCTGAGCGCCGCGCGCACCGACTCTTTCATCACGTCGCCGAGTTGGCCGGTGAGCACGAGCTCGCCGCGACCGGGCATCTTGGTGGCCTCGATAAAGAGGATGTCACCACCAGCAGGCGTCCAGGCAAGACCTGTCGCCACGCCAGGTTGCGAGGTGCGCTGCGCGACCTCGAACGTGTAACGCTCTGGCCCGAGGTAGTTGTCGAGGTTATCGACGTTGATCTCGACGCGGACGACGTTATCAGGATCATCGAGCGCCTCGGCGACCTGAACGGCGACGCCACGGCAGACATCGGCGATGCGACGCTCGAGGTTACGCACGCCAGCCTCGCGGGTGTGGCTGCGGATCACGAGGTCGAGGGCATCGTCGGTGATGTCCATGTTCTCTTCGGTGATCCCGTGCATGTCGAGCTGCTTGGGAATCAGGTATTCGCGCGCGATCTTGACCTTCTCGTAGGCGGTGTAGCCAGGGATCTCGATGATATCCATCCTGTCGCGCAGAGGCGCAGAGATCGGATCGAGCATGTTCGCCGTCGCGACGAACAACACGTTCGAGAGGTCGACCGGGATCTCGAGGTAGTGGTCGGAGAAGGTGGAGTTTTGCTCGGGGTCGAGGACCTCGAGCAAGGCCGCGGAAGGATCACCGCGGAAGTCGCGACCGACCTTGTCGATCTCGTCGAGCATGAAGACAGGGTTGTTCGTCCCGGCCTTGCGCAAGCCCTGGACAATACGACCAGGGAGCGCGCCGACGTAGGTGCGGCGGTGACCACGGATCTCGGACTCGTCGTGCACGCCGCCGAGCGAGATGCGCACGAACTGGCGATCCAACGCCCTCGCGACGCTGCGACCGAGCGAGGTCTTGCCGACGCCAGGAGGACCGACGAGGCACAAGATCGGCCCCTTCATGTCGTCCTTGAGCTTGCGCACGGCGAGGTACTCGATGATGCGCTTTTTGACCTTGTCGAGGCCGTAGTGATCCTCGTCGAGGATGTTGCGCGCGGACTTGATGTTGAGCTTGTCCTCGGTGGAGACGTGCCATGGCACGTCGAGCAAGGTCTCGACATAGGTGCGCGTGACGCCGTACTCGCTGGAGGCGGGCTGCATCATGCGCAAGCGGTTGAGTTGCTTGCGGCAGACCTCACGGACCTCGTCAGGGAGAGACTTCTCCTCGATGGAGCTCGCGAGCTCCTCGAGATCGCCGCCCTCGCCATCGAGCTCGCCGAGTTGCTCCTTGATCGCCTTGAGTTGCTGGCGCAGGTAGTACTCGCGCTGGTTCTTGTCGATCTCTTCCTTGATCTGGCTCTGGATCTTGTCGCTGACGCGCAAGACCTCGAGCTGACGCGCGAGGAGTGTGACGACGGTCTTGAGGCGTTCTTTCAGAGGAACGGTCTCGAGGATCGTCTGCTTCTCCTCGGTAGAGATGTCCATGTTGGCGGCGACAAAGTCGCAGAGCTGGCCAGGATCGTTGACGCCGTCAACCATCTGGCTCGCCTCGCGAGGCATCTCGGGGATGAACTTGACGACCTGCTTGGCGGTCGACTTCAAGTTCATAAAGAGCGCCTCGATCTCGACCTGCTCCTCGCCGGGCTTGACCTTTGGCTCGGGCAGCATGTCGAATTCGCCGACAAAGAAGGGCTCTTCTTGCTGCATGCTGCGCAGGCGCAGGCGCTGCTGCCCCTGGATAATCACCGAGTAGTTGTCGCTGGCGATTTTGACGACTTTGAGAATCCTGGCCAGGGTGCCCACGTGATAGACGCCGGATGCATCCGGCTGGTCTTCCTCGGGGTCTTTCTGGGTGAGGATCGCGATGGGGCGCTCGTTTTTGACCGCTTCCTCGATCAACTTCACGCTCTTGGGTCGCCCCACCGCCAGAGGCACGACGACCTGAGGGAAGAGGACCGTGTTGCGCAACGGCAGCACGGAGAACTCCTGGATCCCTTCCAGCTGCTGAATCGGTTCGTTTTCGCTTGCCATATCTTCTTGCGTTGGTGGTTTTAAGGGAGTCGGGCGAGCACTCTCAATATCCGGCTGTCCTCACCTGTCGATTGCGTGTGTTTATCCTAGATGCCGGGATAATCGCGTGATGTGCGTGCGCGGGGTTTGAGAATAACTCGTTCCTCGCACACGAGCAGGAGAGAGTGGTGCGGTTGGGCATCAGGCAGCCTCATCATAGTCACGCACCTTATAAGCGCAAGAGCGTTTCGACGCATTGTCCTGTCCACGCCTCGCGCGCTATAACAGGAGAGCATCGATCGAGAGCGCTGGCGGGTTGCTTCCCGTCCACGCGCAGGTCGACGCCATCACCCAAAGCTTGAAAGCCACGCACACCATCATGAGCGACGACGAAAAACCGATCTCCTTACGCGACGGCGCCCACGAGCCCCCATCACGTACCGCGCGTGTCCTCGGGCGCGCGCAGCGCGCTGGCGCCATCATCGCTGGCGAGGCGCTCGATCGCATCGGCAAGCAAGCGGGCGAGGTCTTGCTCCCAAGGCTCGAAGCCGCGCTCGATTGGATGACCTCACCGGAGAACATCGAGCAGGTGCAAGCGATCATGGCGCGCACGGCGCAATCGGCCATCGACATGGGGTTTCGCGTCGATCACCACGCCGCCCTCCTCTTCGAGTTCGTCGACTGGATGGAACAGGAGCACGGGCGAGAACCGGTCGCCGCGCGGGTTTGGCAGTACAACAGCCTCGTGGATGGGACGCTGCTCGCGCTACTCGAGGCGCGCGTGGGGATGGTCGGTCAACAGGATCGTGGCCGCGGCTACGAGCGCCAGATCGAGGCCGTGCGGCTGGACTTTTTGGAGCTCCTCTGCGCCCTCGCGAGCCTCGAGGACGAGCGCCCCATGCCCAGAGTGCGTCGCCCGGAGACCCTGCGCGCTTACTTCGAGGATTGCATCTTGCCAGAGCAATTCTACGTGCTCGCGGGGTTGGGGATCGGCGATCCGGCGGCCTTCGAAGAGATGGAGCAGAGGTTGGCGGCTCAACAGGCACGCGAGCGCGAGGAGCGCTCGGCGGCGGGCAAGCTCGTCGAAAGGTTAAAGCGCGCGGCGACCACCGCCAGACAGGACCTCGACAGCGCGACGAGCGAGGACGGCGGAAAGAAGCCAGGAAAGCGCGCCAGAGCCAGGGCGCTCGTCAAGCTCGGGCCGTTTGACAGAGACCCATCCTTCCGCTTCCTGGTCAACTCCTACCTCTTCTTCTTGCAGACCTACACGACGCGCGTGCTCATCGAGCGCTTCCCCGAGACGATCGCCGCCGCGCGCGCGCTCGACGAGCAGATGAAAGAGCGCCAGGGGGCGGCCTCATCTTCCCCGATGAAAGACGATGGAGAGGACGCAGTCATCGACCTCGCCGAGTAATTCACGTGCTCCGCCAATCTCGACATTTCGAGAATCCTCTTTGCGTTGGTCGCCAGAGCGTTTAAGTTATGGGAGAGGATAGTCTGGCTCGCTCTCGAAAACACCTATCCGATCGTTCGAACCGGGGGAAATGGCCGCTGTTCTTCGCGTGATGTTTACTGCCGCTTGTTCTGTAAAACCTCCCGAAAACAACCTCTACCATCTCCCGACACGATGCCGCCCTTCGATGCTGGCATAAGATCGTCGAGAGCGCTGTTTCCCTCGCGCCAACGTTCCGAGGTGCCCCATGACCGTACAAAATGACAAAGAAAACCAGCTCGGCGAAGAACCCACAAACGTCGAAGATTGGATACCTCCCTACAAAGAGGAAGGGATCGATCCATTCGCCACGCCCTTTACCGAGGTAGAGGAGAGCAACGACGTTCAGGCGCTGGTAACGGTCGATGACGCGCTCGCGTTGTTAAAGGAGCTGGACGGATTTATCGCCTGTGGGGTCGGCGAACACATCACGGACAGCGCGCTCGGGCTCATCAACGAGGACGAGGACTTCGAGGCTGGCGCCATGCTCCAGTTCGGCTCGGAGCTGCTCAAGAACAAAAAGCGCACCCTCAAACGACTTCACCTCGAGGACGAGATCGAGGACATCGTGCTCTCGATGGCAGGCCAGTATCACCTGATCCGCCCGCTCTCCGAATACCCCAAGGTGTTTGCCTTCCTCGCGCTCGACTCGTCGCGCGCAAACCTCGCCCTGGCGAGGTTCAAGCTGGCCGAGGTCTCCAAGCACCTGAGCCTCCCTCCCTCACCACCCGAGGAAGAACTCGACGGCAGGAGCACTTGTGATGGCTTCCCGCTCCATATGATAGACGCCTTCGACTCGGAATAAGGCGTTGGCAACATTGCCATTCCCTCCCCCAAACACGCCTACAATCTCGAACCGATGAGTTTGCCATGGCCGCCGTGCGCCAGCGAAGGTGAGACGGCGCGTTTTGAAGGAGTCGTTCTCTTGCTCTGCGAGACCTCTCGACACCCGCTCGAGCCGGGTCTCAAATATTCGCCCTCCATTGCCTGACATCGCCCGTTATCGCCCGGAATCGAGTGTATCCTGGTTTGGCGCGACGCTTGCGCCGCGCCAAACCAGGATACACTCGATTCAAACGCTCACTGCTGGTTCCCGAGCAAGACTTCCGCTAAGACAGGTCCTCTGACACGGAGGCAACCTCGCGACAAGGCGAGGACCTCCGACCTTCTTGCAGGCGATCGCGCTCGAAGCGATCCGCCGCGGAGACAGGAAAGCAGTGACGCAGGCAACCGCACAGATACGCCGCGCGAAGTGGATCTTGAGTGGTCTTTACTTCGCCTACTTCACCGCGGTTTACATGTGGACCGTCCTCCCCAGACACCTCGAGGGGTTGGGCTGGACCGGCGTGCAGATCGGGCTTGTCTTCAGCGCGCGAAAGGTCGTGGAGTCTGCCACGATGTGGCTCTGGGCCGCAGGTTCAGACAGCGGACATGGCCGCCTCTTGTTGCGCGCGCAGTTCATCCTCGGCGCGCTCGCGATCACCGCCCTCCCCTTCGCCAAGAGCGCAGAGGCGGTGTTTCTGATCTTTGTCATCTTTGGCGCGACGGCAGGATCAGCGCTCCCGCTCGCGGACACGCAAGCGATGAAGCTCGTCGGCGCGTTCGGGTTTGGCAAGATCCGAGCCTGGGGTTCGGCAGGTTATGGAGTCCTCGCGCTCTTTGCTGGCATCTTCGGACTTTTTGCCAGCTACACATCCCTCGCGGCGCTCTCGACCTGGGGCATCGTCGCGGGCACCTGGTTGGCGACCTTGTGCGCGATGACCATACCGAAACCTGACGCTGGTGAGGCAAGGGTCAAGCGCCCCCCACTACGTGAGGCGCTCGGGCAGTTGCTCAAACCAGAGCTCGCGCTGCTGATGTTTATCGGCGCGCTCCACTGGGCGTGTCAGGCGCCCTACATGATATTCCTCGTCTCACTCTGCGAGGAGAACGGCCTCCCGCCGCAGGCGCCGGGGTTCGCGGTGGTTTGCGCGGTCATCGCCGAGTTTGCCGTTCTCTCCAGCTCGGAGCGATTGCTCGCCATCATGCGACCCACTTCCTGGATCGTGCTCACCGTGATCGCGACAGGCGTGCGTTGGTTTTTAATGGCCAACACCTCCTCGGTCGCCATCATGCTGCTGGCGCAACTTATCCATGGGTTGAGTTTTGGTGTCTTCCTCGTGGCGGTGGTCGCATTACTCACGCGACACATCCCCGAGACCTCTCGTGCACAGGGTCAGGCGCTACTCTACCTGCTTATCTTTGGCGCGGGCGGAATCCTCGGGAACTCGGGCGCGGGATACATCAAGGATCTCGCGGGGGTATCGGCGCTGTTCGAAGTCGTCGCGGCGATCCAGTGGTTGATCGCGCCGCTCGCCATCGGGCTCGCCATCCGCGCCAGGCGCAACCTCGAGGGCGCCTGAGCAACGTGTCGCCACAAGCTGCCCTTGCCATGACTGGCGAGTTGCTGCAACCTGCCACGATGCATCGATTGCACTGCAAGGAACGGAGCGTTCATGTCTGGAAAAATCTTTGTCGCGCTGGCGGGAAACATCGGCACAGGGAAGTCAACCGCGGCCGAAATCATCGCGGATCACTTCGACTTCGATCTCTATTGCGAACCCGTCCTGGAGAACCGCTTTCTGCGTCCTTATTACAAGGATATGAAGCGCTGGAGCTTCACGCTCCAGATGGAGTTTCTGTTCAAGCGCCTCGAGCACCACGACACCATCGAACGTGCGCGCCAGTCCTGCGTCCAGGATCGATCCCTGATCGAGGACCCGGAGGTCTTCGCCAAGTACCTCCACGGGCTCGGGCACATGACCGATGACGAGCTGGCGCTCTACTACGATTACTTCCAGCACATGAACAAGAGCGCGCGCCAGCCCGACAAGCTGATCCTCTTGCACACGCCAGACATCAACGTCTTGCTCAGGCGCATCGCCCAGCGCGGGCGCGAGGAAGAGTCCGGCATCACCGGCACCTTCCTCAAGGGCCTCAACAACTACTACGAAGGCTTCGCCGAGGTGGCGCGGGCCAAGTACGAGCTGGATGTGTTGGTGTTGGATGTCACCTCGCGCGACATCCGAAAAGGAGAAGGCCGTGACTGGTTCATCGACCAGGCCACAGCCTTCTTCGCAGACAGGCGACAGTCGTCGCTCTTCTGATTATCACTAGCGCGCCAGGGATCAGATGCCGCCTTCGAGCAGGCGACGCTTGCCCCCCTTGGTGCGGCGATTGATCGCCCACGCCGAGAGCACGCCGCCGATAAAACCGAACAGGTGCGCTTGCCAGGAGACAAACGCGGGCACGGTCACGGGGAACATCCCGAAGACGAGGCCGCCGTAGCCGAGCCCGATAAAGAGCGAGAGCAGGATCGAGCTAAACTTGCGCTGAAAGATCCCGATCGTGAGCAGATATCCGAAATAACCGAAGATCAGCCCGCTCGCGCCCACATGTACTGTGTTCGCGCCTCCGACAAGCCACGTCCCCACGCCAGAGGTGACCATACTGGCCGCTGTCACAGCAGCCCATTCGCGATTGTCGCGCAGCATGATCAGCCAGCTAAAGAAGAGCAGCGGGAAGGTGTTGGCGGCGAGGTGAAAGAGGCCGCCGTGAAGAAACGGCATGGTCAGGACACCGATAAGGCCGCTGACCTTTCCAGGCACCACCCCCCAGGCGTTTAGCGCCTGGTTCAAGACAAACGTATCCAACAACTCGAGCGCCCAGAGCGTACCGCCGATGCCTCCGAGGACACCCACCTGGAGCTTGAGCTCCTTCTTGATCTCGGCGATCTCGTTCTTGGTCGTGGTTTGTAGCGCCTGTTTGTCCTGGAGCGTCCCGCTCATATCCTCACCCGTCTCCTAAGTGTTGTCACGTGGACCACGCCACTCGCCAGTAACAACGCAGCGTGACGCAGGATTATTCACACCCCAATTCACGAGCGCGAAGTCAGCCCGCGACCTGCAACACGATAAATCCGATCACGATCGCGCCAAAGATCGCGGCGACGATGTAGAGGAACTGTTTGCTCTGCTCGGCTTCTTGCTCGAGCACCTCTGGCGTTGCCTCGGGAAGCTCCGAATCGCTCCCGCTGGAACGCTTGATCTTGCGCTTTACTCTTGCCATCTCAAACCTCCGGTATCGACAGATAAGGGAGAATCACGATTGTATCCGTGGCGCGACCTGAAGACGCCCCACGACCGACCTTTACCATAACGGATCATGCGCGAAACTGCGAGCCCAGGCGAACATGGCCGCTCACTCCTGCTCCGCATACAGCGTCGCCACCAGGTCATTACGCGAGACGATCCCGATAAGTCTCCCCGACTTATCGAGCACCGGCAGGCGCCCGATGTCATTCGCCGTCATCAGCGTCATGGCATCCTCGAGCGGCTCGTCAGGCGCGATGGTCATGACCTCGTGCGTCATCCTCGAGCTCACGGGCAAGGTCATCTCGTCCCCTCTGGCGCGCGCGCCCTCGAGATCGCGCAAGGAGATCACGCCAGCGATCTCCCCCTCTCGAGTCACGGGCACACCGCGGATATGATGCTCGGTGAGCAAGTCTGCGAGATCACCCAACGTGGCGCGGTGATCGATCGTTTGAACTGGCTGGCTCATCATATCAGAGACGCGCGTTGGCAGGAGCGACGCGCCATCGATCACCTCGCGAACTTGTGTGACGACCTCATCCAACGAGACCTTCTTCAAGGTGCACGCCGCAGCGCCCGCGTGCCCTCCTCCGCCGATTTGCGAGAGCAACGCGCCGACATTCACATATGGCACGCGCGAGCGACCGATCACCTGCACGCGCTTTCGCCTCTCGAACTCGATCACGGCGAGGATGGCGTCATGCGCGCCCATCTGCATCACGCGGTGAACCACCTGTGCTGCGCCCTTGACGAAATCATCCGCCCTGGCCGTGGCGATGGCGATCTCTACCGCCTCGTGTGAGATCTCGACGCACCCATTCATTAACTCGACGAGCAAGCGCTGCTGCTCTGGCGAGAACTCCTCTTGCAAGTAGCGGTTGACCACAGAGAGCTTGGCGCCCTGGCGCAAAAGCCACCCGGCAGCGTCGACATCCCTGGGGGTCGTCGAATCGAACGAGAGGCGCCCGGTATCCGCGTATAGCCCGAGCAACATCAGCGTCGCTTCGGCCGCGCCCAGATCCTTTTTCTGCGCGCGGAGGTGCTCGATCAGCAAGGTGACACAGGCCCCCGTCGGCTCGACCTGCGCGCTGTTCCCAGGCACATCATGAGGGCAGGCGGGGTGATGATCGTAGACGATGATTTCCGGGTCGCGCGCCAGGATTGGCTCGTACTCTTCGAGCCTTCGACGGTCGCGCACATCGACAATCACCACGCGCTCGACAACCTCGGGATCGACCTCGTGGTACCAGACCAGTGGAAACTCATCCTTGTGCAGGGCGAGGTAGCGTTGCACCAACGGGTTGACCGCGCGCCCGCGGATCGGCGTCCCATCGTACAACCTGCTCGCCGCGATCGTGCTCGCGAGCGCGTCGAGATCCGCGTTGTGATGCGTGATGACGATCGTCTCCATCCCGTCTCCTCGGGCAAATCCAAGAACCTAAAGTTCGCCGGGGTCATCCGTGACGTACCAACCCGAGCCGACCTTCTTTAAATGAATGGCGGCGCGTTTGATGGGTGGGGTGCCATAGTCGAGGTCCACGTACAACGTCACCTCGGAACCTGACGCGTCAGGGCTCTCGCGTTGAATGATGTAGTTTTTAAGCTTACCACGAGTCGCCTCGAGTTGCGCGCAACGCGAGAAGAAGGTGACGCGCGCGTAGTCCTTGCAGGTGCCCTCGGGGTTCTCGCAGACAAAACGCATGGCCTGGAGCAACATCATCGCCTCGTCGTCCAGCTCTTCGGGGCGCGCGTCGGTGAGGATCTGAGCGCGCTTGCACTCCTTCTCGTCGGCGCCAGCGCGCATCCTCGTGAGGATCTTCTCGAACTGCTCCGAACCACACCAGGTGCCCGCGTCCGTCGCGTCGACATGCACCTTGAAGGCGGCATCCTCGTCGCCATACTGCATCGCCACGAGGTACGCCTCGGCGGCCTGGCGAGCCTCGCTCCCCTTGATCGGATCTGTGGGAACGCTCCCCTTCGATTCACACCCGGTGAAGACGGCACAGCTCGCGAGTAAGAGAAGGAAGAAGCTTGAGTTGGCGTGCATGTAAGCTCTCGGGCTCCAGAATTCGAGGCAAATCGTTCGCCACGGAGTATACCCCACCTCGTGACAGGAGGCGAAGGTCCATGGGTTTCATCGGGCGAAGGCAAAATCATCGCTGGAGAAACGCGTGTCAGTGACGAAAATCCTCTGGGTGATGGCGCGAGACGCCATCGTTTGCATTGGAGGAGGATTTATGACGATGATGCGCGCGATCCATATAGAAGACAACGCCGAGAAGAGCCTCACGTGGCTCGCGACGAACAAACCCTCGCCCAAACCTGGCGAGGTTCTTATCGAGGTCGCGGCCACAGCGGTCAACCGCGCAGATCTCGTGCAACGTACCGGGAACTATCCCCCTCCTCCAGGCGCGAGCTCGATCCTCGGGCTCGAGGCGTCAGGACGTATCGCCGAACTTGGCGAAGGGGTCGAAGGGTTCGAGGTAGGAGATCGCGTCTGCGTACTCCTCACTGGCGGAGGCTACGCAGAATACGTCACCGCGCCAGCGTCCTTGCTCATGCCAGTCCCGGAGAACCTCTCGTTGATCGAAGCGGCCTCCTTGCCGGAGGTCTACTTCACCGCCTGGGTGAACCTCTTTATGGAGGCGGGCGCGCGCGAGGGAGATGTCGTCTTGCTGCACGCCGCAGCGAGCGGTGTCGGCACCGCCGCGATCCAACTCTGCAAGGCGTTTGGTATCGAGGTCATCGCCACTGCATCCGGGAGCAAGCTCGACTTCCTGAAAGAACTCGGCGCGGATCATGTCGTTGACCGACGTCAGCAAGACTTCGTCGAGGTCGTCCGCGAGGTCACGCATGACCGCGGCGTGGACATCATCCTCGACCCTGTCGGCAAGGATTACCTGGATCGCAACATCTCGGCGCTCGCCACGCGAGGTCGACTCGTGAACATCGGGCTGCTTTCCGGGCGCACAGCGGAGCTGAACATGGGGCGCGTGTTGGTAAAGCGCTTGCGCGTGATCGGGAGCGTGCTCAGGAGCCGCTCGGTCGAGGAGAAGGTCGAGATCGCCGAACAACTGCGCGAGCGCGCTTGGCCACGGTTTGACAGCGGAGAGCTGCGCCCGGTGATTCATGGGACCATGGCGATCGAACGCGCGCAGCAGGCGCACGAACTTATCGCCAGCAACACGACCATCGGCAAGGTCGTGCTGACGGTGAATGACGCGCAGTGATTTCTCGCGCGCTCGGCGTCAGAGCATCTTGTAGAGGATAAAGATCAAGAGCGCGCAAAACAGCAAGACCACGAAGAACGCCACGCCAACGATCAACGAGGCGCGCCTGGAGTTCTCCTCACGTACTCGAGGAAGATTCGAGGACGCCTTGGTCGCTGGCGCGACGACTGTCTGGAGGATCGCACCCGAGGGACGAGGCGCGTCGTTGGACGCCTGCTCGAAGAGATCATCTCCATCGAGGCTGTCGAAGTCCCCTCCCTGCACCGTCTGGATCGCGCCCTGAGAAGGCCCCGGCGTGTGCCCGACGGATGACGAATAACTGCGGTCGGAGGAAGATCGCAACGCCTCGATCTCGGCATGATCGACCAGCTCGCTCGCATCCTGGGGGATGCCGCGCGGCTCCCAGGCGTCGACGAGCCCTTCGAGGATCTTCAGCGCGCGCCCAGCGTCCCGATAACGCTCGCCGGGCGCCTTGGCGAGGCACTTTTGGATAAACGCTTCCATCCCCTGCGGGAGCTCGAGCCCGGAGCGCAAGTGCACGCGCGGCACCGGGTGCTCCTGGTGCATGATCAGGAGCTGCTGCGGCGTGACGCCCATAAAGGGGAGCTGCCCCGTGGCGAGCTCGTAGCACATGCACCCGAAGGCGTAGATGTCCGAGTGAGGGCCAACCTCGGCGCTGGCGCCGCGGCATTGCTCGGGGCTCATATACGCTGGTGTCCCGAAGAGCATCCCCGCGGTGGTTCGCGCGCTGTCGATGTTGCTCTCCTTGCCGACGAGCTTGGCGATGCCAAAGTCGAGCACCTTGACCACGGGCTCGTTGCTCTCCTTTCGAAACGAAAGGATGATGTTCTCTGGCTTCAAATCGCGGTGCACGATGTCCATCGCGTGTGCCTCGCGCAGCGCGCGCAGCACCTGCATCATGATCTCGAGGATCGCGTCCGCCTTCAGGCCACGCTGCACCGCCTGCCGCATCGAATAACCCGCCACGAACTCCATGGCGATATAGAGCAGCGTGCCATCCTCGCTGACGCCAAAATCATAGAGCGTGACGCAGTTCGGGTGGGTGAGTTGACCGAGGACCTTTGCCTCGCGGATAAAGCGATCACGCGCATCCTCGCGCGCGGCGATCAAGGTCTTGCCTGGTTGAAAGCCGAGATCTTCGTCGAGGAGCGACTCGAGCTTGAAGATCTTCAAGACCACGTCTCGCTCGACCCCGAGTTGGTGTGCCTTGTAGACGCGGCCGATAGCGCCGCGTCCGATCACACCCGAGATCACATAGCGACCAGAGATCGGGAGGCCGAGCATCGCGTCCCCCTGAAAGGAAGCATACTCGGTCTCGTCGATGCAATAATAGCCATCCCCCGTGGGACAGGGGGAGAGCATCGTATCGGCGTGGGTTTCACAATGAGGGCAGATGGGCATGTTGCACCACACCTGGTCGAGGGCTGGAAGAATCTTGTGCACATATTGTCAGAGATCGGCTCGCCTGAAAAGCGCGCGCCCTTTGACGATGGTATAAGCGCGTGCTAGGGCGGTTAGGAGAGACCCCTTATTTTGGCTAGACCTCTGGAGAGCACAATGACTGAGATCAAGAAAGTGGGCGTGATCGGCGCCGGACAAATGGGCAATGGGATCGCGCAGGTGGCCGCAGTTGCAGGCTTCGACGTGGTCATGTCGGACATCTCGCAGGAAGCGCTCGACGCGGGCTGGGCGGTCATCCTCAAGAGCCTCGGGAAGTTGCTCTCCAAGGAGCGCATCGATCAGGCGACCCACGACGCGGCGATCGCGCGAATCACCCGCACGCTCTCGCTCGAGGACGCGGCCCAAACCGACCTCGTCGTCGAGGCGGCCACCGAGCGCGAGGAGATCAAACTCGAGATCTTCAAGAAGCTCGACGCCGCAGCGCCCGCGCACACGATCCTCGCGAGCAACACCTCGAGCATCTCGATCACCCGCATCGGCGCGGTCACGCAACGCCCCGACAAAGTCATCGGCATGCACTTCATGAACCCCGTGCCGATCATGAAGCTCGTCGAGATCATCCGCGGACTCCCCACCTCGGACGAGACCTACGCCGCGGTCAACGCCGCCGCAGAGAAGATGGGCAAGACCACCGTCCTCGCGCAGGACTACGCTGGCTTTATCGTCAACCGCATCCTGATGCCCATGATCAACGAGGCGGTCTACACGCTCATGGAAGGGGTCGGCAGCGTCGAGGACATCGACGCCGCGATGAAGCTTGGCACAAACCAACCGATGGGACCGCTCACGCTCGCGGACTTCATCGGGCTCGACACCTGCCTCGCGATCATGAACGTCCTCCACGACAACCTGGGCGACTCCAAGTACCGCGCCTGCCCCCTGCTCCGTAAGTACGTCGACGCAGGTTGGCTCGGGCGCAAATCTGGCCGCGGCTTCTACGACTACAGCAAGTGAGCAATACCATGAGCCTGATTCAAGAAACGGAACTCGGAAATGGGATCGTCCAGTTGACCGTCGATCGCCCACAGGCGCTCAACGCGCTCAACGAAGAGGTCTTGAACGAGCTTGCAGAGGTCACCGCCAGGCTCGCCAGGCGCGAGGATCTGCGCGTCGTGATTCTCACTGGCGCGGGGCGAGCATTCGTCGCGGGCGCTGATATCAAGGCGATGGTCGAGATGAGCCCCGAGGGCGCGCTCGACTTCTCGGCCAAGGGACACGCCGCCATGTCGAGCGTCGCCGAGTTGCCCGTGCCCGTGATCGCTGCGATCAATGGCTTCGCGCTCGGTGGCGGGCTCGAGCTCGCGCTGTCCGCAGATCTGATCTACGCCTCGGAGAAGGCAAAGGTCGGCCTCCCCGAGGTTGGCCTCGGGCTCGTGCCCGGATTCGGCGGGACGCAACGCCTCTCGAGGCTTGTCGGTCCACACGTCGCGCGCGAGCTTGTCTTCACAGGCCAGATGATCGACGCGAAGAAAGCCAAGGAGTACGGCATCGTGCTCGAGGTCTTCTCCGCAGAGAGCCTCATGGAAGAGGTCCAAAAGATCGCCAGGACCATCGCAGCCAAAGGCCCCAAGGCCGTGCGCGCGGCCAAGAAGGTGATGTATGCTGGCATCGAGCAGCCGCTCGACGACGCCTTGCTCGCCGAGCAGCGCGTCTTCCAGCAGCTCTTCCAGAACGAAGAACCTCGCCAGGGCATGCACGCTCACCTCGAGCGCCGTGACCCTGAATTTTAAGAGCGCACCATCCTTTCCTCAGCCCTCTCGGCAAGACGCCGGGAGGGCACCTTCAAGAGAGGTCATCATGTCGACGTCAACCGAACGCACCTTCCGCGTTCTCATCGGAAAGCCTGGCCTCGATGGCCATGATCGCGGCGCGAAGGTCATCGCGAGAGCGCTGCGCGATGCGGGCTTCGAGGTCATCTACTCCGGGCTCCACCAGACGCCCGAGATGCTCGTGAGCATCGCCCTCCAGGAGGACGTCGATTGCATCGGCCTGTCGATCCTCTCGGGCGCGCACAATACGCTCATGCCTGATGTCGTCGCGCTGCTCGAAGCAGAGGACGCGTCTGACATCTTCGTGTTCGGCGGCGGCATCATCCCGGACGAGGATATCCCCAGGCTCAAGGACGCGGGCGTGGTCGAGATCTTCACCCCTGGCACCCCCACCACAGACGTGGTCGCGTTTCTACGCGAGGAGTGCACCCGCAGGCTCGCCGCGCGCCAGGACTGATTCTTCTGGCTCCACACTTCTTTCCACCATGGAGTTCGTATGGCGCGCCATATGAGCGATGAAGAGATCGTCACGCGCATCCTCGACGGCGACGTCCGCGCAGCGGGCCGCCTGATGCGGCGCGTCGACGACAACCTCCCCTCCGCTCGCCCGATCCTCGCAGAGCTCTTCTCCCACACGGGGAAGGCGCGCATCATCGGCGTCACCGGGAACCCTGGTTCGGGCAAATCGACGCTGGTCAATCAGCTCATCGGGACGTTGCGAAAGCGAGGTCATCGCGTGGGCTGCGTGGCCGTCGATCCGACGAGCCCCTTCTCTGGCGGCGCGATTCTGGGCGACCGCGTCAGGATGCAACAGCACGCGCTCGACAAGGATGTGTTTATCCGCTCGGTCGCCACGCGTGGCAACCTCGGCGGCATCTCGCGCTCGACTCCAGCGATCGTGCAAGTGCTGGACGCGATGGGGTTCGACGTCATCATCATCGAGACCGTCGGAGTGGGACAGGACGAGGTCGACATCGTGCGACTGGCGGACACCTCCATCGTCGTGAACGTGCCAGGGCTTGGCGATGATGTGCAGGCGAGCAAGGCTGGCATCATGGAGATCGCCGACCTGTTCGTGATCAACAAAGCGGATCGGGATGGCGTCAAGCGCTTGCGCCGCGAGTTGCGCACGATGATCGAGCTCGGCGAAGGCTTCGGAGAGGATGACTGGAAACCGAAGGTGCTCGAGACCATCGCCACGCAAGGAGATGGGCTCGAGGCGCTCGCTGACGGCATCTTCGAGCACCTCGACTGGTTGGATACGCATGGCGAGTCCGAGCGCATCGAGCAGGATCGCCTCGACCACTACATCGCGTTGATTGCCACCGGACAGCTCGAGCGCATGATGGCGAGCATCCAACAGCAATCGACCTGGAAGTCCTTGCTCCAGGAGGTCTCCTCGCGTGGGACGAGTCCCTACGAGGCAGCGAACGCGATGCTCTCGAAGTTGCGCGAAGCGATCGAGGGGGAGTGATTTTGCGCCTGAGCGGCGCGGGAATTTTTTGGGGCGCTCTTTTTCAAAGCCCCGCGAATCTTCAATAGGATTTGAAAAAGAGCGCCCCAAAAAATTCCCTCGGCAACGCTGGCAGTAGGCGTTGTGTTCGGAGCAAGAAAAGGAAAAGGGCTGATTTGACTTTCAAATCAGCCCTTTTCCTTTTCTTGCTCGCCAGTGTTTAGAACCCGCCCTTACCGCCGCCTGTTCGACGCATTGCCGAGACGCGACCGGAGGTCACGAAGGACTCGGCGCCCTGCCCCGAGCTGTCGAGGTGGCGTGAGATGTCGATGCCTTCGCTGTCGGCGCCGATGACACCATCATTGGAGACCGCGCGCGAGATGGGGTCGACGATATCGAAGGCCCAGTTATGGATATCGAAGGTGAACTCGAGCTGGTGCTCGCCAGCCTCGAACTCGACATCATTGAGCGTGAAGAAGACGGCGCGCTCGCTGTGGTAGTAGAACGGCGTCCAGGTATCGGGCGTTTCGGGGTTATCACTCAGGCCGTCGGCATCCCCCTTGATCTCGTCATCGTCAGGATCGAAGGGGTGAGGTGTCGGGCGCTCGCCATCATCTTCACCGATGGCGTAACGAGCATCACCGCCACTCTGAGCGACAAAACCAGCGACCTCGAAGCTCGAGATGACGTCGCCGTTCTTGCCAGAATCGATGGGCTCGAGGCGAACGCTGACGAGGTAGCGGCCTGGACGCGGCAGCTCGATGGAGTCGCCAAAGCGCTGCGTCTCGCCGTGTGCCACGTTGAACTTGACGATCTCTGGCTTGACCGCCGAGAAGGCGACCGAGCCCGCGTTACCAGCGAGCGGCTCGAGGCGGATCTCGGAGATCACGAAGCCAAGCTCGCTCAGGTGAAGATCTGCGGGCAACGAAGAGATGCCAGCGATCGAGAAGGTAGGCACGACCGTCACGGTCTGCGTGCGCGTCTCGACCTCCTGAACGACCGGAGCTTCCGCCTCGGCGTCGACGCACGATGCAGCCAGAATGGCGAGCATGGCGAGCAGGATATGTTGAAATGTTCGGGGCATGGCTCACTCGTTTTCAGCGGTGACTCTTCTTAAAAAGTACCACAACCACCTGGAACTGGCGAGTAAACACCCTCTCCGTCAGTCGTGATCCAGAAGAACAGTTTTCAGGAACCTGTCAGTCGATTCTTGAGTTCGACGAGCTCCTCGTCCGCGTTGATGATTTGTGAGAGACGCGGTCGCTTCATCTGCAAGATGCTCGCGGCCTGCGTCACATTACCGTCCGTTTCGATGAGCGCGCGCTTGATGCACTCGATCTCGAGCCTCTTTTTGAGGCGAGTGAGCGAGAGCCCTTGCGCGACAATCTGCTCGACCAGGGCGTCCTCGGGGTCGCCCTGGATGATGGTGACGTCAGCGGAGGTCTCATCGGACACCTCGCCATCGTCATCGGATGACACTCGCGCCAACATGGCCGAGTCTCTCTCTTGCCAGGCGTCGAGCAACTGCTCGACATCCCCCTGGTAGCGACCTCCCGAGAAGAAGTCCTCGAACTCCTGAACATGTTCCAGGGTCACCGTGGAACCTTCGACAAAGAGCAACATCGACTTGATGAAGTTCTGGAGTTCCCGGATGTTTCCAGGCCAGGAGTAGCGGACCAGCTCGCGCATCGCCGCGCGCTCGAAGGCGTAGCGCTGCTTGCCGAATTTCTCGGCGAAGCGCTCGACCAAAAGTGGGATATCACCGCGACGATCGCGCAACGCAGGCAGCTCGATGACCATCCCCTTGAGGCGGTAGTAGAGGTCGAGCCTGAAGGTGCCCTCCTCGACCATCTCCTCGAGGTTCTTGTTCGTGGCGCAGATGACGCGCACGTCGAGGTCTATTGTCTCGGTGCCGCCGACGCGCTCGAACTGGCGCTCTTGCAACACGCGCAACAAGGCGACCTGTGTCTGAGGGGTGATGTCGGCGATCTCGTCCAAAAAGATGGTCCCGCCCTCGGCCATCTCGAAGCGGCCGATCTTCTGGGCAGCGGCGCCAGTAAACGAGCCCTTCTCGTGACCGAACAGCTCGCTCATCAGCAAGCTCTCGACAAACGCCGCGCAGTTGACCTTGATGAGCGGCTTCTTCGCACGGTTGCTCTGGGCGTGAATCGCCTCTGCGATAAGCTCCTTGCCCGTGCCGGACTCGCCGAGCAACAGCATCGTGGTGTCCGAATCCGCCACGCGGTCGATCACCTTGAAGACCTGGAGCAAGCGCGGGTTCTCGCCAACGATCGCGCCGTAGCGCTCGCGCCAGGCGTACCAGCTGGCATCGCGCACGCCATCACCACGGTTCGCGCCGCCGCGCGCCTTGGTGCGCAGCGCTGAAGGGATCTCGACGCCGACCTCGGTCGCAAACGCCGTGATGCGCGCGTGTATCGGGATCGCGAAGAACCCCTGACGCAAGCTCGCCGGGATGCGATCGGCGTGCTCGACCACATCGCGCATCGCGCGCGTGAGCTCCTCTGCCGCCTTCTTTGCCTGACCGCTCGCCACGAGCGCCTGCGCGCGCCAGAAGCGCGCGCGAGTGGCCTCGCGGAAGTTGCCGACCTGATTCGAGAGGTCGCGCGCGGTGGCGAAGTCCTCGCATGCGCCAATGGCGTCCCCATCATGCAACTTCAGGTGCGCGGAGAGCTGGATGTAGAGCGCCTCGAGGTTGAGCTCCTCGCGCTCGGGGTCCTCGTCGTAGGAGGCAAAGATCGCCTCCGCCTCTTCCCACTTGCCAAGCTCCACATACGCGAGCGCCAGGCGCAATGACTCGGTGCGACCTGCGCCGATGACATCCGCGCGCGCTTCCTCTTCGAGGTTCGCGAGCAGCTCGACGACGCGAGCAAAATCACCGCGTTGGAAGTGAATGTTGGCCTGGGCCACGCGCATGCGCATCGCGACAAATGTGTTGCGTTGAGGTGCGCCCCGATCCTCGAGGTGCTGCAACATCTGCTCGGCGCGATCGAGCGCGCCCATGTCACGGTACAACATCGCGAGGTTCTGCGCGGCGTTGCTGTAGACAGAATCCACGCCATCCTGACGCGCGACGCGCATCGACTCCAGGTTCGAGGAGAGCGCGCGCATGTACTCGAAGCGATAGTGATAGATCAGCGCGAGGTTGAGCAGGCAGATCGAGCGCGGGACAAGTTGAGAGTGCTTCGAGAACTCGAGGGTGCCCTCGAGCAAGGTGATCGCCTCGTCATAGTCGAAGCGCTGCATCGCCACGACGCCGAGGTTGCCTTGCGCCCTGGCCTCTTCGCCACCCCAGCCGCGCGATCGCGCGAGCTCGAGGTTCTCTTCAAAGCGAGCGATGGCGGCCTCGTGGCGGCCGAGCATGATGTCGACCTTGCCAGCCAGGTTGCGCGCCGAGAGCACTGCGCGATCGTGGATGTGCGCCTGGATCATCTCGCGCTCGCGCGCCGTGGCGAGCAGGTCGAGCGCGCGCTGCGCCTCCTCCATCGCCTCGGTGTAACACCCGAGCTTGAAGCTCATCTCGCCGCGTTCGCTGATCACACGCGCAGCCAGAGCGGGCTGCTCCGACAGATCGCCGAGCTTCTCGAGCGCACCATCGAGCACATTCTGCGCCGTCTCGTAACGGTTCATCAACCCGAGCAACGACGCCGTACGGAGCGAGAGCTCGACGCTCCCTTTTAACCCGACGACATAACGCTTCAGGTGCCCGCAGTGACGCAAGGCGCTACGCCAACGCCCGAGCCTCGCCCAGACATCGACAGCCATCGCGTGCAGCTCGGCACAGATCACATCCTGCTCTGTGTGCTCGAGCACACAGTCGATAAGCTGGGCGGCCTCCTCGAGCGCGCCGCTTCCAAACAGCTTGCGCGCAGCCGGGACGCCCGCCTCGAGCGCGATCTCGATATCACCCGCGGCGAACGCGTGCTGCGCGATAAAGACCGAGAGGTCCTGAGACTGCGACAGATCTTCGCGCGCGGCTTCGTGCAGGGCGCGATGCAAGGCGCGCTCGCGCGCTTGCTCCAGCGCACCACATACCGACTCGGCAAAGTCTGGCTCGGCCAACCCGAGCCTCACAGAGCCCATCTGGACCACGCGCTGGATAAGCTTGGCATCGATCAGACGACGCGCCGTGTTCGAGAAGTGCTCGACGTTGACAAGTTGCATCAAGGCGCGATGCGCGAGCCCGATTTCGAGCGGCTCGTCACACACGGCGAGCAACTCCACGAGCGAACGCGCGACCTCTCCGAGACGCTCGACGCGGCTCATCCAGAGGTGGTGCACGTCCCCATCGAGGTGGTTGACCAGATCCTCGAGGCGGCTCAAATCACCGCGCGTGGTCTCGACGAGGCCGCGGATCACATCGGGGCGCGCGAGGTACTTGCGCACGCTCTCTTCCATGTGCTCGGTCACGTCGAGCGGCGTGACATCGACCTCTTGCGAGAGGAACTCGGGCAACGCACCACCCGCCCGGATGGCCACCAGCGCGCCGCGTGAGCGCTCGCCGGTCATGACCTCGGGCGCGAGCTCCGCGATCGGATCGGTGAAGTGGTAGCGCGCCAGATAACCGAGCTGGTGTTGAACCTGAGAGGTGCAGCGGTGCGGATAGAAGACAAACAGGATCGCGGGGAGCACGTCACAAAGCGCGCGCCATAACCTGGCGAGCGTGTCGGTCAAGATCACCTCGCGCTCGTGCGAGAGGTTGTGGATCGGGTCCTGTGAGGTGTGCATCCACTCGAGCAGATCCTCGATCTCGGCGCTGACCTTGCCGCGACGCTCGACCTCCATCACGAACGTGTCGATCACCTCGCGGAAGGTGCGGGTCGAGATCAGCGTGCCCGTCGGGTCCATCCCCAACACGAGCATGTCACGCGTCTCGAGCTCGGCGCGCAATTCGGGGAGCAAGGCATACACCTGCTCGTCGCCGATGCCACGCAGAGACCAGACAGCGCCCCGCTCGCGGCTCTGCGCGAGCAAACGAGCCATCCCCTCTGCGCTGAACTGCTCGAGCGCCTGGACGCGCTCTTTGTTGGCTGCTGACATCATCCACCTCACTCGCGCCTGCGTCACGCCCCTCATCCTCTCGACCTTTCTCGAAGGTCCATCGAACAAAGATGCGTCGCCTGGCCTACATTGTGCGACATCTCAGTTTAGCAGAATCGTCACATGACTTCTACGCCGATTTCTTTCATTCTCGCCCACTTCTCTGCCCTCCTCCTCCAAACACACCGGTTTGGTTGAGACGCACCCTCCCTTCTGGTATCACCTTAGGCGGTAGGGAGGGGCCACCTGATCTGATGCGGCTCCTCTTCAATGGTTTCAATTTCTGGCCAGCATATGGCCACCTCCCGACACACGCTCGTCGGACCCATCTGTTGGAGCAAATCACGATGAAGACTCTGCTTGCTGCCCCCACGCTCTCTCGCATCACGTTCCTCATGACCCTGGTCGCGATCGGTTTCACCTTCCAGGGCTGTGGGTACTTCACCCGCGAAGACGCGAACTTTAGCAAGGATGTCAAAGTCCCACTGGACTTCCCCGCCTTCGACGCCGACGCGCTCTGCCCCTCGACCAACGAGGCATGCAACCAGGAGCCCGTCGCTGCACCCGAAGAGCGCACGCTCGAGCCCATCGACGTCAACATCGACGTCAACGTCGTCGCCGCCACCGGCGTCGACGAGCTCTCCCAATACGCGGGCAAGTTCCAGTCGATCACCGTCTCCAAGATCGAGTACGACGTCTCGCCAAACACCCTGACCTTCGACCTCCCCGAGGTCACGCTCTACCTCGCGCCCGCTGGCACCGAGTCCATCAACAACGCCGCAGCCGTCCCCTTCGCCACCATCCCCGCGACCACCGCAGGCATGGAGGTCAAGGGCGGCAACGCGACGATCATCGCCGAGAATGACGCCAAGTTCTCCGACCTCCTCAAGACCCTCCAGGTCGCCGCCCTCGCTGGCGCGCAACCCGTCGTCAAGCAGGGCCAGGAGTTCCCACCGAGCGGCAAGGCCGAGATCAAGGCCACCATCTACATCAACTTCACGGCAAACCCGCTGGATGCCGCTGGCCTCTAAGGGTTACACTCACGCGTATCACTGGCGCGGACCATATAGAAAAGGCGCGCTCGATGTCTCGAGCGCGCCTTTCTCTTTTCGAGCGCCCACCGTTTCTCAACGCGAGGATCACTCCCATGAAACGCACCTGCTTCACGCTCCTGATCGCGCTCTCACTGACCGCCTGCAATACGCCAAACAACAACGGCGAGAACAGCACGCAACCTCATGCAGAGCAGACATCGAACGCCACGAGCAATCAGGAAAACAAGACCACGCCTCCCCCCGCCGCGCCAAAGCTCACCGACCTCGAGCGCTACACACAGGATGTCGAGGGCGAGGGAGAACTCCACGTCGAGATCGAGACCTCTCAGGGAACCATCCCTTGCCGCCTCTTCACCGAGCGCGCGCCGCTAACCGTGGCCAACTTCGTCGGCCTCGCGCGTGGCATGAGCCCCTACATCGATCCTCGCTCGGACGAACAGGTCGAGGGAGAGCCCTACTACGATGGCGTGATCTTCCATCGCGTCATCCCGGACTTCATGATCCAGACAGGAGATCCCACCGGGACAGGCTTTGGAGGTCCGGGCTACACGATCAAGGACGAGTTCCACCCCGACCTCAAGCACGACGGCCCCGGCGTCCTCTCGATGGCAAACGCAGGACCGGATACAGGCGGCTCACAGTTCTTTATCACCGTGCGCGCGACGCCTCATCTGGACAACCGCCACTCGGTCTTTGGACAATGTGAAGGGATGGATGTGCTCGAAAAGATCTCGACCCTGCCCACAGATGCGCAAGATCGGCCTAACGATCCCCCCGAGATCAAGTCGATGCGTTTCGTAAAGAAGTGAGCCATCAGCGTCAATCCGACGCGTCCTCGCCGTTGCCAGGCTTCTTGCGGCGGCGCCCCCAACGAAGCTTGCGCATCCCGCCAGCTTCGAGGTCATCCTCAGGCTCTCCCCCCTCATCACGAGGTGCCGTCGAGGCGCTCGCGCGATCCTCGTCCTCATCCTCGGGATCGGACAGCTCGTCCTCGAGGTTGATCTTGGAGCCATCCTTGACGCGCTTCGCGTCGACCTTGTTCTTGATCTGCGGCTTGACCGCCTGATCGTTGGGGATGAAGCGGATCTCGGTCTTGATCTCGAACGAGACCGAGGTCAGGATCTTGGCGATCTCACCGCCAAAGTCGACATTCTCGAGGAAAATGCGAATCTCGCGCGACACGATACGCAGGATCTCGCGGCGCATCGTGTCGGCTTGAGAGAAGAGCAGGCCAGCGGCTTCCTTGGGGAGCTTTTTCTGCTCGGCGAGCACGCTGCGCAAGCCGTCTTCGCTCAGCAAGGCGTCGCCGACGCCCTTGATCGAAGCGCGCTTGAGAATCCCAGGGACGATCCCCTCGACCGCCTTGAGCACGCGGCGCATCATCTCGGGGTCTGTCGCGATATCCTCCCACTCTTCCTCGACATCATCGAGGTCATCGTAGAACGGATCTTCGCGCTCGTCGCGTTCCTGGTTCTTCTTCTCGGTCACCTGCTCTTCTCTCTTCTCACTCGGTTTATAAATCAGCGGTGAAGCTGACGCATCACGATCGTCTCGGCGCGCGCTGGCCCGACCGATACGAGCACGATAGGCACCTCGAGGATCGTGGCAAGGCGCTCGAGGAAGCGCTTGGCGGCAGTCGGCAAGTCCTCCCACTGGCGCACATCCGTGATATCCTGGCTCCAGCCAGGCATCTCCTCGTAGACGGGCTCGACGCCCGCGAGCACGTCGACATTCATCGGCGGCTCGTCCCACTCGTTGCCCTGCCCGTCAGTGTAACCGACCGCGATCTTGACCGTCTCGAGCCCGCTCAACACGTCGAGCTTGGTCACCGCGAGGCCAGTCATTCCATTGATACGCACCGCGTAGCGCAACGCCGCAGCATCGATCCAGCCACAGCGACGAGGACGCCCCGTCGTCGAGCCGAACTCGTGACCGACCTGACGCAAGCGCTCGCCGACCTCATCCTCCAACTCCGTGGGGAAAGGACCACCGCCAACGCGCGTACAATAAGCCTTGGAGATCCCGACGATCTGATCGAGTCCATTTGGCGCGACGCCCGTGTTCACACAAACGCCCGCAGCCGTCGTGTGGCTCGAGGTCACGTATGGATACGTCCCGAGGCCCACATCGAGCAGCGTGCCCTGAGCGCCTTCGAACAAGAGCTGCCGATCGCGCTGGAGCTCCTCTCGGATGAACGCGCGCGCGTCCTTGACGAAGGGGCGCAAGCGCTCGCCATAGCCACACATCTGCTCGACCAATGCTTCGAGCTCGTAGGTCTCCTCGCCGTAGTGGGAGAGGAGCATGTTCTTCTCGGCCAGGATCGGCGCGACCTTGGCGCGGAGGACGTCGCGATCAAAGAGATCGCGGACAAAGATCGCGCGACGCGCCACGCGATCCTCATAACAAGGACCGATGCCACGACCTGTGGTGCCGATCTTTTGCTCGCCACGCGATGCCTCGCGCGCCAGATCGAGCGCACAGTGATACGGCATGATCACGCTCGCGTCCTCGGCGATGATGAGCTGCTCGGCGTCCTGGAGGTAGCCGCGCTCCTGGAGCGCGTCGATCTCGCCCAGACAGATGGCCGGGTCGACGACCACGCCGCTGGCGATCACGCAGCGCTTCCCTTCATGCAGGATACCGCTCGGGATCAGGTGCAAGACAGTCTTGTCTGGCTTTCCATCTCGCTCGACGACGAGCGTGTGCCCGGCGTTGTTTCCTCCCTGGTAACGTACGACGACATCGGCGAACTCGGTGTAGAGATCGACGACCTTCCCCTTGCCCTCATCGCCCCACTGGGCGCCTACGACAACGTGCGCTGGCATGATGATGCCTCCTGTCAGACGGACACGAGCGCCCAACCGATCTTCCCATCAGACCGGGGCGCTTCACACCCTTGCTCTTGTCCATGCGGCAACTTAGAGCAGAGCGACCAATAAATCGAGCCATCTTCTGGTCTATTTTCTCAAGGCTTGCGCGCGAAGCTCTCCTGCGCGGCCGCCAGAGCCGTGCCGGGCTTGAACTTGTGACCACAATCCGCGAGCGCGAGCTCGAGCGCGCTCAGTCCCATGATCACATCGTGCCGCGTGACAAACCCCATATGACCGATGCGAATCAACCTCGGCTTGAGCTTGTCCTGGCCTCCCGCGATCGTGACGCCGTAGACATCTCGGATCTTCTTACAGACATCAGGTGCGCTGATTCCATCTGGCACGAGCGCCGCGGTCAGACCGTTGGAGGGGCGATCTGGCAACAACGTCATCCCGAGCGCGATCACCGCCGAGCGCGTCGCGCGCGCGAGCGAGGCGTGGCGCGCGAAGATGTTCTCGAGCCCCTCCTCTTGCATCATCGCCAACACCTCGCGCAAGGCGACAAACAGCGAAATGGCGGGAGTGAAGGCCGTCTGCCCTTCCTGCATCTGCTTCTTTCGCTCGCGCTGGAGGTCGAAATAGTAGCGCGGGTGATCACTCTCTGCGGCGCGCTCCCATGCGCGATCGCCTGCGGCGACAAACGCGAGCCCAGGAGGAATACCAAACGCCTTCTGAGAACCCGAGACCATGACGTCGATCTCGAGGTCATCCATGGGCAAGTCGTGCACGCCCACCGCAGTGATTCCATCGACCATCACCAGCGCCTCGCTGTGTGAGCGCACGATCTCGACGATGCGTTCGATCGGGTGCAGGACACCTGTGGAGGTCTCGCTCACAGAAACAGTGACGAGGCGCGCGTCAGGGTTGGCGATGAGCGCGTCCCTGAGCTGATCCAGGTCGACAGGGTTTCCCCATAACACGGGGACATCGACCACATTCATCCCATACGCTCGCCCGACCGATCCCCAACGCTCACCGAACTTCCCGCCGCCGATGGCGAGCATCGTGTCACCGCGCCGCGAGAAGTTGATCATGGCAGCTTCGAACGCACCTGTACCGCTGCATGTCAGGGTCAGCAGCGGGCTCTCGGTCTGGAAAACCCACTGCAACCCTTGCTGGACCTCGAGGAAGAGCTCCTTGAAAGCTGGCGTGCGGTGGTGAATCAATGCGCGCGCCATCGCCTGGCGCGCGCGCTCGGGAACCTGAACCGGGCCTGGGGAGAGCAGCAAACTGTCGGTCATGAGCGGCCTCTTCTTGCTCGCAAGTCTTGATGTGCGGACCTTGTCTCCTGTTAACGCCCGTGACGCACCGTGTCAAACGCACTCGTCATACCTGCTTGAAATCATGGCGCGAGCTTGTAGGCAGGCGCGCCTGGAACACGCCAGATCTTGCCCTCGAGCTCGAGCACCATCAGGTGCTCGAGCACCTCGCTGGTGCGCGCGCCGAGCTTGCTGCACAGCTCATCGACTTCGAGCACCCCGCGAGGCGCGTTGGAGAGCATCGCGATGATCGGCTCGACGCCATCCTCTCCCGTATCGAGCGGTGACGGCGCTGGCGCTGGCGCGACCTCACCGAAGGCGCTCTCGAGCACATCGGCGGCGTCCATGACAAGCTGTGCTCGACCACTTCGCAGCAACTCCATGGTCCCCTTGGCGCCGTTGTCCATCGCTTCATAGGGGAGCGCGCAAATGGGCCGCGAGAGCGCTCGGCAAGCGTCAGCGGTGAGCATCGTCCCGCCACCAAGCTGCGCCCTCAAGACCACACAAGCCTGACACAACGCCGCGATCAGGCGATTGCGCCGTGGGAAGTGATAACGCTTCGGCGAGACCTCATAAGGATACTCGGTGATCAGGACCCCACCGCGTTCGACGACCTGCTCGAAGAGACGGCGGTGGCGACCAGGGCTCGGATGACCAAAACCACCAGGGAGGACAACCGCGGTGAGACCCTTTGCCGCGAGCGCGCCTCGATGCGACGCGGCGTCCATCCCCAACGCGCCGCCACTAACAATAACGCAACCTGCCGCGGCAAGTTCTCCAGCAAGTCGCGTCGCGAAGAGCTCGTGCGCTGCTGGCACATCCCTACTCCCGACCATGGCGAGCCGCCTCGGCAACCAGAGCGCGCTGCTCGCGCCGCGCACCGAGACAAAGTAAGGAGGATCTTCCAAATCGAGGAGCCCAGGAGGATAACCTGCGTCTCCGATCATGAGCAGCTCTCCATCCTCACCGAGCAGCTCGAGCTCCTGCTCGAGGATGCACAACGGGTCCTGCTCCAACAGGCGCGCCAGCGGTGAGAGCACATGTTGCGGGAGAGCCGCCTGAGCGGAGACCGTGGCGGCGTATAGCGGATCGTCGAACAGCCCAGCGAGCGCGCCGTCAGTGATTTCGAGCAGGCGCGAGAGGCGGTGAAAGCCGATCCCCTCGATCGTCCAGATGCCCCAACGCGCCGCGCGCTCGCGCGCCGATACTGCGCCTGGAGTTGGTTGCTTCTGGCGAGGCTCGCAGGCAAAGAGCGCGGTTTGTTCGGAGTGTTCTTGCATGGTCATCAACCTCTTGAAGGCGGCAAAAGAAAAACCGGTCGGAGGATGCTTTGAAAAGCCCTCGAACCGGTTTTCGGCCACAACACGACAGAGGTTGCGTCGAGATGGAATTTTCCTCACTCGATCTTGGCGAGCACCACGGTGATATTGTCCGCGCCTCCGTTGGCGTTGGCGCGCGCCACGAGCTCCCGGCACATATCCTCGAGGTTGTCGTGATCGTTCATGATCACATTGATCTCGGCGTCCGAGACCATATCCGAGAGACCATCCGAGCAGAACAGGTAGACGTCACCTGCTTGCAGATCCTCGAAGTGGACATCGACCTCGACCTCATCAGCCAGGCCACAGGCGCGGGTGATGACGTTTTTGTAAGGGAAGTACTCGACGTCCTCAGCCGAGAGGATGCCCATGCGCACGTACTCGTTGGCGAGCGAGTGATCCTCGGTGCGCTGCTCGAGCGAGCCTTCGCGCAGCCTGTAACAGCGAGAATCACCGATGTGCGCGAGGTAAACCCCCTGATCAGTGAAGAACCCGCCGACGATGGTGGTGCCCATGTTGCGGTAGGCTTCGTTAGACGAGGCCGCCGCAAACACGGCGCTGTTGGCGGTCTTGATTGCCTGGGTCAGGCGGTGCTGTTCTGGGGAGACGCCGTTGTCATTGTGAAGCTCGGCGTAGGGCGCGAGGGTCTCGCGGTAAAACTCCACGATCGCCTTGATGGCAAGCGCACTCGCGACCTCGCCGGAGCGGTGTCCGCCCATGCCATCGGCCACGATGCAAAGCGCCTCCTCTCCCTCCGAGAGGTAGAAGTCATCCTCGTTGTGCTCGCGGACCTGGCCCACGTCAGTCATCCCTGCACACACGAGCTTCATTTGTGTGTCACTGCTGCTGCTCACTACCTGCTGTTCCATTTTACCTTCTGGTGGCGCTCGCAATGGCCACATCCATCGATTTTGGTGTTGAGCAGGCCGTTGGAAATCAACATACTCCTGGCCCTTTCTCTTGATTAAAGCAGCGTAACACGCCTGACACACTTTGTGAATGCTGACTTACCTCTGTGCCCCACGCCCCCGCGCAGGACACGAGAAACAAAAAAGCCCTGGCTTGTCGCCAGGGCTTTTTTGTTTTCAACACGAGGTGATGAGTATCACTGGTTGTTGGTCTGGTAGTCGATCTTTGTGGCCGTCCAGGTTGCATTGATCGGAGCGGCGGTGGTGCCGCCGGAGCCGTTGGAGTCCGACGAGGTCATGAAGCCTTCGAAGGTGCCATCGACCATCTCGTCGACGAAGCCATCCGAGGTGTTCTCGAGCAGCGTCGCGCTACCGCCGACGCGGAGGCCGATGTCGAACTCGAGCGCGGTGACCAGCGAATCTGCGAAGCCAAAGATCGTGCCGACCGCGGTCGTACAGAAGCCCTCGATCTCATCGTCGTAGATGCAAGCACCGAGCGCGCAGACCTCGCCGTCGCTGCCTGTGATACTCGAAGCCAGGTTGCCGCAGCCAATCCAGTACGCGAACGCTTCGGAGAGCGAGTGCGCGTTGCCATCGGTGAGCTCTGGGAGGATCACTTCGTTGAGGACGTAGATGATCAGGCGACCGTAACGCAGCGTGAGCGGGTGTTGGTCGATCTGGAGCTCATCATACGCTGCCACGCGGCCATTCCAGGTCGAGCTCAGGATGCCAAGCTCTGCGACGTCCGAGGTCCCCTCGAGCAGCAGCGGGATGGCGCCACACTCGGGCGGCGCGTTCTGCGGGCAGTTCCAGCGCCAGTACACCGTCACCCCGAGCCAGTTGTCGACGCCGGTGAACTCGTAAGAGGAGGAGAGCTTGCCGATGATCAATTCACTGGTCACGTGGAGGTTGGCGATCACGTCGCGGATATCACGACCTGCGTCGCGCACCCTTCGCAAGACCTCGTTGTTCTCGATGAAGTCGTTGATCATGTTCTGGAAGTCATCATCCAAACCGGTGACGTCGAGGAACAGATCGATGGCGCCCGAGATCACACCGCCGACGGCGTAGTTCACGAGGTTGATGATCTCGTCGTAGATCGCCTGACCCGGATTCTGGAAGACGTTCAAGATGCGCGTGATGATCGAGCCGACAGGTCCCGACTCTTCGACCGCTCGAGTGAAGTCCCAATAAGCCTGGACCTCGTAGCGACCCACAGGGTTGATCGGGATGAGCTGGAGAGGAAGCTCGACGCGCGTGGTCTCGTTGGCCGCGATACGGATATCCTCGACGCAACCACCCGCAGCAACCTGGCCGCGATCTCCGCGGCCGACGCCCGTGACAAGGTAGGTCTTCTCGACGTCGAGTTCGGCGAAGTTGATCGGCGACGCGATCGCTGGCGCGTTCGCGATCGCCATCCCATCAGGTTGCTGACGCAAGGGGAGGAACTCGTTGCAGCTGTAGCCGCGCGACTCGTAGAGGCGCACGTCGATATCCTGCAAGCCCATGATCGTCGGCGCGGTGTTCGTCAGGCGAACATCCAGGCTGCCCGCTGGCGCTGGCATGATGTCGACCGTGAACTCGAGCGTGTTCGCCGAGGGGTGCGACACCTTGAGCTTGACGCTGCCCGTCACATCCCCGGTTTGCAGGTTGACGCTGGCCATGCCCGAGCCATCCGTGTAGCCGTTGAGCGCGCTCAGCGCGCCGAACTCGGCGCCCTCGAGCACCTCGTACTGCACGGTCTCTTCGGCGACAGGGTTGCCCGTCTGCTTGTTGTAGAGGAAGACGCTGATCGGCGCCGTGCTGCCTGCCGAAACTTGCAGCGACGCGGCACCATTGGCCACCATGAAGTACTGGTTGGTGACACCTGGCGTGCCCACGGGCCCTTCTGGACGCTCCTCTGTCAGCTGTGTATTCGAACTGACGGAGGTATCCCCACACGCCATCAAGCTCGCTGTCGCGACAAGCGTCGTGTAGAGAAGTACGTCCCTTAGCTTTAATCTCAGACCCATCGCAGCCTCGGTGTTGGTCATCGCACATCACCATCTTTGTATGGCTGCGCGATTTCGCGTCTGGTTCCCCTGTATAATTCAATCTCGCCGACGGCCAATGTAGCAAGCAAGCGGCTCGAGATCAACAAGGGCGCGCTGGTCTTGCCAGCGCGCCCTCGATCGCCAATCCGTAAATTGTCTTTTGGAACAAATCAGTTGGTGAAGCCGCCGCCGTCCTCGGCGAGCAGGCCGATCGCCACGAACGTCCCTACCGATGCGATCGTCACGCCTGCGATGGTCGCAACCGTCTTCCACGTGGAGAACTGCTTGACCTCGGCGCCTTCGACGTCGTTGAGGTTGTCGAGCAGGTCGTACTCCGGCGAGACAAGCTGCGTGTCCGACATGATGAAGTTAAACGGCGTGACGCGATCCTTGGTGCCGTCGGTGCGCACGATTTTGAGCGAGTTGCCCGTCGACACAGGCACCTTCACGCAACCTTCTTTCCCTGGCTCGACCGCCTCTTCGCCCGCAGCGCCTGCGTCAGTCGCAGTCGCGCCACCTTCGGCAGCGGGAGCATCAGCCTGCGCGTAGGCGTTGCTGTCCTCGAGAATCCTGTAACGCGCCTCGGGAGCCGGTGCGGGCGCTGCCTTCGCGGGGCAATCCCCATACACTTCCACGACCTCGCGCTGCTCGACCGAGCTCTCGAGCTTGGCCAGCTCGTCCTTCTCGATAAAGTACGTGTTGTAGCACGCCGTCTGGGTTCCCAGCGCGGCGACGATCAAAAACAACGCGGTTCGGGTCGTGCTCTTGGCCATCATTATGGTTCCTTACAAGATCGGTCATGCGGTTGATCAACATTTGCCCCAATGCCCTCGTCCCAGCACACCTTTCATCAAAACCAAGGCGCCGGGCCGGGCTCGGGAGCAGATGTTATACGGCAGACAAATCGACATTTCAATAAAGGATGCGAGGAGCACCGGAGGTTGCCTGGCACGTTCAGTCTGGGCTAGGGTAATCCGACTCGGAGAACCGCACCTTCAGGGATGCTCACCTCAACTTGGCCGGGGAAACCTCACGATCCATGCACTCTCGCTCGCATGCTCCATATCTGACGCTCGCAGCGCTCTTCGCCCTGCTTTCGTGCGCACTCTACACCTCCCCTGCGCACGCCAAGGGCTTCGATGATGACTGGGAACCGCCGCCGGACCACCGCGCCTACAGCAAGGAGTTCAACGGCACCTTCACCGACATCAGCGCACGCTACGGGTTCGCGCGCGCCAGACGCTCGCGATACACTGGCCGAAGCATCGACGCCGGGCTCCGCATCTCGTTCCCCGCCTACGTCGGGGACTTGCGCCTCTCTTATCGCAACGACCTCTTCACGCCCGATAACACCCAGACCAACAACCCCGTCACCATGCACTCGATGGGCGTCGGGCTCGGGCTTCACCCGGCCTACCTGCTCGTGCTCGGTTCGGACTGGCTCTCTTACATCGCCTCGGGGTTCTACTTCGACCTTGGCTTCGGTGGGCAGTTTGGCTCCATCGCCATCGGTGACACGCGCGACCGCGACTTCGGCCTCTACGGCCACGCTGGCGCTGGCCTCGACATCCCACTCTGGGACCCGGACGTCGGCTTCGCGCTCTGGCTCAACCTCCTCTACCGCTACCACCATGGGGATTATGATCTAAACCTCGCTGGCGGCGAGCGAACCTCGATCGCGCTGCAAAACCACACGGCCTTTATCGGCATCAGCGCGCGCATCAACCGCCTCTTCTTTTGACACGACGACCGCATGCGCCTTGAACCCCACCTTAAAACTTCGATCCTCGCCCTCTCGATCCTCGCGCTCTGGCCAAACATCGCCTCGGCACAACAACCCGAAGAGCACGAGGAGTTTCCCACCGAGGTGCACAGACGCGTCGCGCAAACTCTGCTCTACGTCGGCCACTTCTTCGAATCCTCGGGCTACACGACCTCGGCGGCGACCTTCTACATCTCGAGCGCGAACTACGCGCCGAATATCGGTGATTTTCTTCGGTTGAAAGGCGCGGAGCTGCTACTTGGAAAGGAAAAACCCTGGCGCCAGGGGCTCGAGCGCGTCGAACGTGAAGGCGCGCTCGTCAGGGAAGTCCCCGGCCGCGCCTTGCTCCAGGCAAGGACCTGGCACGCGCTCCATGGCGACATCCTCGCGGACGACCTCCCCGTCACGCTCCTCGCTCGCGCGCTCGATGACTCGTCCTCACGAGAGCAAGCGTGCACCTGGGCAAAGCCGATGCTCGATAACGCATCATCGCCAACGCCATGGACCACGCTCGCCAAACGACTGACCAACGGCGACCCTCGACGCGACGGCAGGCTCGGGCTGCTCGCGCAACGCATCCACGCCCGGTGTGATGGCGATGACAAGATCTCGTGGTCCGAAACTCGTCGAGCGCCGCTCACCGCCAAGGCCCGCATTCAACGCGCCGAGCTCCTCTATGCTGGCGTTCACTATTACTGGACGCTCGCCGAGCTCGATCGCATCGAGTTCGACAAGCTCGATAATGCATCCTGGTGCCGCGCCGAATTTCGCCGCGCTCGCGCGACCTACCGCATCCGAAAGCTGCGAAAGGATAGCGATGATATTTACCTCGGCGTGGCGAAGAAGTGCACCGACCCCAAGCTCGAAGATTACCGTATAAAAAGCCTCTACGCGGTGGCAAAGCGCAGCTTCGATCGCGGCATCACCGCACCATCACAGGAGCTCTTCGAGCAGATCTTGAAGGATTACCCGGAGAGATCTCACGCCGATGACGCCCTCCTCTACCTCGCGCGCATCGCCCGCTCGCGCCGAAAGAGCGAGGAAGAGATCGCGCTCATGACGCGCGCCCTGAAGCAATACCCCGACGGCGACATGGTCCACGAGCTCGTCTGGGAAGTCCTCGAAGCAGACTTTCGCGCAGGCAACTTCAAGACCTTCCTCGCGCGCCTCTCGAAGCTCGAGCTGCCAGCGCACGACAACAACTACCTGAGCCAGGGGCGCCTCGAGTACTTCGCGGGCTACGCCAACGCCAAGCTCGGCAAGAAGGAGCTGGCAAAGCAAGCCTACCTCGAGACCTGGCGCACCTACCCCTTTAGCTTCTATGGGTACATGGCCTGGCTCGCGCTCGACGAGATGGGCGTCGACAAGAAAGAGCTCGCAATATCGCGCGCCTCGACCCAGGCACAGGACCTCACATGGCTCTTCGATGACGCATGGCAGACGAGCGACGCCGCCATGCTGGTCGAGGTCGGCATGTATGGGTGGGCCGCTCAGGTCGAAGAACTGCGCACGCGCGGCACTTCACCATCGAGCAAAGATCTCTGGCGCCTCGCGTGGCTCTATCACCAGGAGGCAAATTTCCCCCTGAGCCATAATATCGCGCGCAGGAGGATCTCCGGGCGCCCGTGGGCCAATCCCGAGCAGGGCCGAGTGTTGCGCTGGGAGGTCGCGTGGCCAAACCCCTTCAAGCAAATCGTCCTCGACGCGGTCGCCGCAGAAGCCAAACAACACAAGCCCGAAGACGCCGTGCTTCGACCAGAGCTCCCGATGGCGATCATGCGCGAGGAGTCGAGCTTTATCCCCGATATCGAAAGCTACGCGGGTGCTTTGGGATTGATGCAGCTCATGCCCGCGACCGCGCTCGACCATGACAATGATATCGAGGGCAGCGCGACGCCAGACAAGCTCATCATCCCCGAGGTCAACATACGCGTGGCGACCGATCACCTCTTCACGCTCGCCAACCGCCTGCACTCGCACCCCGCGGTGATGGCAGCAGGTTACAACGCTGGCGCAGGAGCCGCGCGCCGCTGGCTTCGCGGCGCAAAGGATCGCCACATCGCCATCTGGGTCGAGGACATCCCCTACTTCCAGGCGCGCAACTACACGAAGCGAGTGATCGGGAGTTACCTGGCGTATCAGTGGTTGCTCGGCCATGACACGTTCGATAAGCGCGTCGGCGAGGATGCGCCGAAACCTTGAGGCGCCCTCAGAGCGAGCGTTCGTAGTAACGTCGCATCTGCACCATCCTCGCCATATGCAGCATGTACCACTGGTTGGCGATGACCTGATCTGCCTCGTGCCGGGACAACAAGCGCGTCTTGCTCTCGAGTGACTTGAAGCCTTCGAGCTGCTTCTTCACTGGCTTGAGCCCGCGATGTGCATCGAAGAGCGAGTTTCGCGCGCTCCCAGAGAGCTCGGAGAGCTCTTTCTTGAGGTCGTATTTGGCGAACTTCTCGGCGTGCTCGAGGGCGATCCTGAGGTCTTTTTTGGCATCGCCAGGTTTACCACTCGCGTCCGCAGCAGCGAGCGCTCGCGCCGAGTAGAGCATCGCCCCATGAAAGTGGTGCATCAATGGTGAGCGGCGCGCGTCCGTCTTGTTAAACCTCGCCACCAACGTCAAGATCTCGAGCTCGTAGTACGCCCTCGCATAGCTCGTGCGTGCCTTCTCGAAGGCAGCGAACGCGACCTTGTAACGCTCCTCGAGCGCTTGCAGTTTCAGCGGGTCGACCTTCCTGGCAGCCTCCGCCTCCATTCGGTAGGCGTAACCATCCTTCAAGACCTCGCCCAAACCAGCGAGCGCGCTGGCCATCGCGTTCGCGTTCGCGTCAAAGACTGCGTTGGCTGGCGCCATCTTCGCAGCTTTGCGAAGCGCAGCGGCCGAACTCATGTAGTGACGGTGCACATCGGAGAACGCGCTGGCGAGGTTGACCTCCTGATAACCATGACGATCGATGGCGTTGATAAAGGCCGCGCGCATGCGCGCAGTCTCGCCGAGGACGAGCTTGTTCGCGCTGTTGGCGGCCGCGAGTTTCTTGTCGACAGGCTCGATCACGAGCAAATCGACAGGCTCCGGGCCTCGCGCGACGCGCGCGCTCGACGAGGTGACCGTCCTTTTGGCGCCGACGTTCGCGGTCGGTGGCGTGGCCGTTTCGAGGGTAGTCTCGGCATCGGTCGGCGTCGTTCGGGTGTTCAGCGCGAGCGTCGTATCGGTGGGTTCATTGGCAGGAGGCAGCGCCTGAGTCGTCTCGTTATTGGTCCGCGCGAGCGTGTCGCTCGTGGTGTCGGTTTGCGCTTCTGGCGAGGTCTCGTCGTTGGAGACCTCGGCGCTCGTCGTGATGTTTGCGTTCCTTGGCGGCGGATCAGGAGCGCGCATCGAAGCCATGATGGCCACGCCGATGGCGACCCCGAGTAATCCCACCAACACACCGACAACCCAGACAGGCACGCCCTTCGAGCCCGTGGCTGGCTCGGGGGGATCGGGCGCTGTGGCGACAGGACGGCGCGAGGCAACCTGCGGAATGGGCGCGTCGCTCTCGGCCTCGTATGCGGGTGAAGCGAGCATCCCGGCAGGAGGTTGCCCCTGGTCGAAGTCGAGCGTGGGCTTTGCCTCGACCTCTTCGGGGTTGTCCGGCGTGGTCTTTTGCAAGGACACGGGAACGGCGCCCTCCTCGAAGGTCATGTTCTCGTCCCACTCCATATCGGGGAGGGTCGGGTCGAGGTTGGCGACGTACTCATCGTGGGCAGCCTGAACCTCGCCCCAATCATGCGCGAGGAGCGCTGTCTTCAACGCTCTGGCGTCCCTGGGGCGAGCGGTCGGGTCGACTGCTACAGCGCGGCGCAAGACCTTTCCGAGGGAGGTGCTCTCGAGGTACTCCGGTATTCTTTGCTGCCCATTGCAATGGGCCACCAGATACCCGAGCGGTGCGCTCGCCTGCACGACGGGTTTCCCCGTCAGTGATTCCGTGATGATGAGGCCCATCTGGTAGACGTCGAGCGCTGGCGAGACGATCTGCTCGCTGATGTACTCGGGCGCGAGGTAAGCAGGTGTTCCTGTGAAGTGGTTTGTCGCGGTGAGTTTGGAGTCGGTGCTCTCGAAGGCGCGCGCGATGCCAAAATCCACCACGACCAGCCGCTCGTCCTCCTTTCCTGGGTGCACGAGGTAGAGGTTGGAGGGCTTGAGATCGCGGTGCACGATGCCAGCCTCGTGGCTCACCGCGAGCGCGTCGAGCGCGCCCGAGAACAGCTCCTTCGCGCGCTCGGGCGCGAGCGTGCCGTTGCTCAATAGCTCGTGCTCGAGATCATGCCCATCCAGAAGCTCCATCACCAGGAAGGGCTTCTCCATCCCATTGTGTTCGTAGAGGCCAAAGTCGAGGATCTGCACCACGTTCGGGTGCTCGAGCTGAGAGGAGAGCTTCGCCTCGCGCAAAAAGCGCTCGTGAAGCATCTTCAAATCGTCCGGGTTTGCCTGGAGGTCGAGCACCTTGACGGCGGCGCGGCGACCGAGCTTGAGGTGGCGCGCCTCATACACGCTGGCGAAGCCGCCGCGGCCAAGCGGCTCGCCCAATACCCAACGCTCCTCCAGGACGATGCCCACAGGCAACCAGGTCTTCTCCCTTAACTGCTCGGGTTCCATCTACCGCGCTCCTGCAACCTACTCCCGGTGATCCTTACGATGCATGCCGGACAGTATACTCAGAAGAACTGTTGCGCGCCAAAGCTCAAGGCACCGCCTGCGCCATTGATGATCGGATAGGCATAATCGAAGCGCGCCACGAACCCGTAGATCTTTGGCGAGATGATGCGCAAGCCCCCTCCGACCGAGGCCGCGTCGAGTTCGATAAAGGGATTGAGCGAGTCTGCGGTCGCGCCGCTGTCGACAAAACCCACGAGCTGCAAGGCGAACCAGCGAGAGGCGATGGGCGCGACGCGGTACTCGGCGTTGACCGCCCAGTAGCTGTTGCCCCGAAACTGCGAGTCGCGATAACCGCGCACGCGGTCGAGCCCGCCCATGTAATACAGGTATTGGATTTGCTCGGTGTTGGTGAAGCCAACACGAGCGCGCGCCGCGAGGTTTCCTCGGAATGGGATCTTCTTGTAGGCGACCAGGATCGACTCCATTTGCGAGAAGCGAAAGTCCGAGCCCCAGATCCTGTCCGTGTGGCCGAACCACTGCGTCAGCGACCAACCATCGTAGTAAAAATCATCGCGGTTCACGCGACCAAAGCGCATGTTGCCGCGCGCGGTGATGGCGCGACCTCCTGATGGGAGGCCGCCGAAGTTCTCCTGTTGGATATCGCGCGTGGCGTCCGGGATGAAGTCGTAGGAGAAGTCATCATCGATCCACTCGAGGTTCAAGCCACCGTATAACCAGCGCTGGAACTCGCGCTGAAAACGCAGGATGGCGATCCTTCGCTCGAGGCTAAAGCCACCCTCGAGGGTGCCATCTGGCTCGAAGATGCTGCGCAAACGAGTGATGCGCCAGAGGTCGATGCCCGCAGAGGTTCGCGAGTTCAAGAAGCGAGGATCGCGAAACCAGACGACGAACGAGTTCGCCGCGCCGCCAGGTTGCAAAAACGTCTCGTTGAGGCCCAGACGATCGTACTGCACGCCCGCCGTGAGATAGCGCCCGAACAGGTTGATGTCGCTGCCGCCAGTGGCAAACTGCGTCAGACCTCCGCCCTGCACCAACGTGAAGAATGGGAGCAAGGTCCAGCGTTCGTCGACACGGATTTTGAGGACGCGCGCGGGACGCTTCGGGTTTTGCTCGGGCGGTTGTCCGTCGACGAGCTCCGCCTTTTGGGAGACGAGCTGCCAATCGACCTCGCGAAAGAGGCCGAGGTTGAGCAAACGCGTGATGCTCTCCTTGATCTGAGACATCGACGCGTAATCGCCTTCCTCGAACAACAGCTCGCGCATGACCACGTAGCGATGGGTGCGACCGAGCCCCTCGATGATCACGGCGTCGATACGCACCACGCGGCAGCCCTCGCCGAGCGGTTGCTCGATACACGAGTCCGGCTCGTCGATGGTGATGTCGTCGCCCTTGTCCTTGGTGGGGCGCTTGAGCAAGGACTCCAGCGCGCCCTGCCCTCTTTCTTGCGCGGCCGCAGCATGCGGCCAACACAACACGAGGAGGAGGAGCCAGAATGCTCCTCTGAGCAAGCTATTCTTCAAGGATGCGCCTCTTGTCTAGACATCTCAACGGTCAGCGAGGTCACGTCTTTATCACTGACCCGAAGTGAAGACAACCTGGCGCGCTTGATCCTGCGCGCTCGCCCGCAACCGAAGGGGGGACCATTTTCCCAAACAGGTGCGGCACACCACCCCGGGTGGGGAAAAGGTCCCCCCGTCGGTTGCTCGGCCACCAACGGTCGCGCCTGAAGAATCGACGCGCAGCACCACGATGTGTGGAAGAGGACCGGGAAGTGGAATCACAACACGGCGAGGCCATGGCGACCGTCTGCGCTCTCGACAAAGAGCGTGGAGCGGCCGTTGCCGAGCTTCTCGACGACGATGCGCGTGTCCACCCGCTCCTTGAGGCTCTCGACGTGGCTGATGATGCCGATCTGCTGGACGCTCTCCTGTTGCAGCTGACGCAAGGTCGCCATCGCCACATCCAGTGTCTCTTGATCGAGCGTGCCGAACCCCTCATCGAGCAAGAGCGTCTCGACAGGCATCTCGACCCTCCTGAAGTCCGACAAACCGAGCGCGAGCGCCAGTGAGACAAGGAACGTCTCGCCGCCAGAGAGCGTCGTGAGCGGGCGATGCGCGTCGGCCTGATGGTGGTCGATGACGGCAAAGTCGAGCTTTGGCTCCCCCTGCTCTCCCACCGCGACCGCGAGCGAATACCGGGGCGCGAGGCGATCGAGCCGCATGTTGGCGCGATCGACGAGTTCTTGCAGGTTCAAGCTCTGGGCAAACTGCTTGAAGCCCTCGCCATCCTTGGTGCCAATGAGACGGTGAATCGTCTCCCAGACGCGGTACTCGTTTTGGAGCGTGTCGAGCTCCTCGCGCATGTGCTCGCTGCGCTTCTTCGCTTTCTCCTGATCCTCGACCCGCTGCTTGTAGCCGCCACGCTCGCTGAGCAACTCGTCGACCTCCTTGCGAACGCGCGCGTGCTCCTTCTCCCACTTCTTCGGCGTGAACTCGTCGAGGCGCTCGTCTTGCGGGCGCTGCTCGATGTGCGACTCCATCTGCGCCGCGAGGCGTTCTTGCTCGCGTTTGGCGTCCGCGATCTCTTGCTCGAAGGCGGCGAACTCATCCTCGAGTTTCTTTCGCTCCTCTTTCGAGAGGAGCGACTCGCGAAGCTTTGCCTCTTTCTTGCCAAGCTCGTCCTCGAGTTTCGAGAGCTGTTGTTCGAGCTCGGCGAGCGCGTCCTTCTGTTCTTGAAGTTGTTTGGTCTTCTCTTGCAGAGAACCCTGGAGCCGCTCGAGTTTGGACTTGATCTCGTCGGCGGCCTCGCGCGCTTTGGCCTGTTGCTTCTCTGCGTTGGAGATCGCCTCCTCGAGTTCTTTTTGCACCGCCTCGGGCGCGCGCCCACCGAGCAATCCCTCGCGCTCCTTCACGAGCGCGTCGACGGCCTCTTTGCGACTCGTGAGTTCCTTGTCGATGCGCGCTTGCTCGGCTCTGGCGGCCTCGAGACGCTCCATGGATCTGGTGCGTTCGTTCTCGAGGCGCTCCTTCTCCTTGCGCGCCTTTTCGAGTGTTTCCTTTGCCTGCTCGTAGCGCCCGCGCAGAGCGCGAGCGCGCTCGAGCGCGCCGCCAAAGTCAGGCTTCTCGGGATCATTCCCGAGCGAGATCTTTGCCTTGGAGAAGCGCTCGGCGAGTTCATCGCGAGCGGTATCGCGTTGCTCTTCGACCTCGGCGAGGTGCCCTTTTGCTTCGTTGAGCGACGCGTCGAGGAGCTCGATCTTGCTCGAGAGCTGGCCTTGCTCGACCTCGATCTTTTGGTGATTCTCACTGGCGAGGCGTAGCGCTTCGCGCGCGGACTCGTGCGCCTCGACCAGCTCGTCGAGTTTGACGAGCGCCTTCTTGGCATCCTCGCTCTCGCGCTGTAGGTCGGCGCGTTGCACGACGAGGTTGTCGCGCAGCTTGCTCTGCTCCTCGCTCGAGCCGGGGAAGATCTCGACGGCGACGAAACCGATCCTGTGTCGAGCGCCGTTGTAGCGCTCCATCAACTTGTCGATCTCCTTGCGCAACCCGGTACGCGACGCCTCGGTGCTCGCCTTGGCCTGTTCGAGGGCGGCGAGGTCGAGCTCGGCCTCGCGGATCTCGACCTCGGACTCATTGACTTGTTTGGAGAGCGCCTCCTTGCGGCTGGCGAGCTTCAGGCGGTCTGCCTCGAGCTGCGCCTCGAACTCATCGAGCGGTTGCTTTGAAAGGAGCGGATGATCCTCGCTCCCACAAAGCGGACACGGTTCGTGCTCCTTGAGGTTCTTTCGATGATCCGAGAGCACGAGCTTGTCCTCGACCGAGCGCAAACCGATCGAGATCCCTTCGAGGTTCTCGCGTTGTTCCACGAGCTGCTTCTGCAAATCCTCGAGTGATTTCTGACGCGCCTTTATATCGCGCTCCTGCGAGGACAACGTGCGCTTGTTGCTCGCTTGCTCCTGGCGCTTTTCGCCGAGCTGCTCGTGCAACCTGAGCCCCTCGTCCAACGTGCCGAGCGATTCTCGCGCGGCGTCGAGCTTGTGCTCGAGGACCTCGCGCCGACGCGCCGAGGTCGCCGTCCCCTGGAGCATCTCTTCGAGCATCGCCTTTGCGGCAGCGAGCGCATCGCGTTGAGGAGCGACACGTTCCCTGGCGACTTCGAGGCGCTGCTCCACGTCAGCGAGCTTGTCCTTGACCGAAGTCACCGTCTTCTTCGCGTCCTCGCAGCGCGAGCGCGTGCGCTCGACGCGCGCGCGGACATCCATGTAGTGAGCGACCTTTGCCGCGAGCACCTCGAGGCGAAGCTCGCCATCGAGCAGCGAGGCGCCGTCGACATCCTCGATGGCAGCGCGCGCGGTGTCCTCGGCGCGCTTTGCCTCGGCGAGCGCGTCTTGTTGTTCCTTCTCTATCGCCGCGAGCGCTTCGAGCGCTTCGGTGGACTCGCTGGCGCGAGCTTGAACGCGCGCGAGTTCCTTGTTGGCGGCGTCCTGACGCTCGACGATGTTTCGAGCGCGCTCGAGCTCCGGCCTCGCCATCTCGAGCGCCTCGCGCGATGTGGCGAGCGCCTCATCGCGAGCCTTCAAGGTCTCGGCAGCTTGCTCGTTGGCCTCGCGCGCGGCGTTGGCGTCTTCCTCGAGCTTGGCGTGCGCGGCCTGGAGTGATTTTGCCTGATCGCGCGCTTCATCGAGCTTTTCGAGCGTGGGCTCGGCGAGCCTGCACGCGCGATCCAACTCGAGGCGTCCGAGATCTTCCTTGCGATCCTTTTGAGCCTTCTCGCGCTCCTTGATCGATTGCGCGATTTGCTTGCTCTCTTCCTCGAGTTCACTCGAACGATCGAGCCACTTGATGCACGCCTCGGTGGTTTCGAGATCTGCTCGCGCGAGCTCGAGCGCGCCTTCGAGATCCGCGAGGTGCTCGCGCAGCTCCCGCTCGTCCTCCTCGTCGAGGATTTGCAACCCGTCGAGTCTGGCGAGCAAGTCCTTGAGATCGCGCTCGACGTCGCGACGCTTTGCCGAAGCGCGCTGCCCGATGAGCTTGTACTCGTCTGTGCTCGTGAGCTTCTCGAGGATCGACGCCTTGACCTCCTCGTCAGCCTTCAAGAAGGCGGCAAACTCCCCCTGCGCGAGCAAGATGCTGCGCTGGAAGTCCTCCACGCTCATCCCCTCGAGGATCTCCTCGAAGTGTGGCTCGAAGTACTTGAGGCGGTTGTCACTGACAATCAGCGTCTCCTCGCCCTCATCATCGTAGCTGTAGAGGCTTCGGATCGGGTCCTGAAGCGTGCCGCTCGCTTTCTCGTATGCGCGACGACACTCCCACACGGCGCGGTAATGGTGGCGCTCACCGTCGGCGTTTTTGAGGCTAAAGTGAACCTCGGCGCGGCATCGCCCGGTGCCATAGCTCATCACGTGGCGCGCGTCTGTTTCCGGGCGCCCGGTGGCGCGCGTGAGCCTCGGCGTGACGCCAAACAACCCGAGGCAGATGGCGTCGAGGATGGTGGACTTGCCCGCTCCAGTCTGACCCAGGATCAGAAAGAGCGAGGCTTGATCGAGATCTTTCTCGAAGTCGATCACGTGCTCGCCATAGAGCGAGTTGAGGTTGAGTGTCTTGACCTTGTGGAGCTTCATGGTCCCATTCCGTGGCTCTGGAGCGCGCGACGCGAATCATCAAATATCACTTGGTGCCGCCGCGACGCTCCTTCATCTCCTCGAGCTGCTCGTCGGTGAGCAGCGACATAAACGCGGTCAGGATCTCGTCGGTGGGGGGCTGACCGTGCTTGAGCAAATACATCTTCTCGAACACATCCGTCGGCGTGAGCTCGTTGAGCGGCACCGAACGCAACGCGGAAGGATCGACGCCGCCAAAGTTATTGGGGTTGACGAGCGTCTCTTTAAACCGCACGAGCCGCGGGCGCTTGCCGTTGTCAAACGACGAGAGCACCTCGTCGAGCTTCATCATCCCATCGGGCATTGGCGCCTCGACGTGAAGATCCAAATACAGGTAAGGCCGAAGCTCCTGATCCCACTCCAGATCCTTGATCCGATCAAAGAGATCATCTGGCGCGCCAAACATCTCAAACACAGGTCGCCAGTCAGGGACCTCGACCTCCTCGACGGTCGCGTGAGCGCGAGGTTTGTTCGGGTCCACGTCCACGATAAGGATATGGCGCGGGGTGCGAGACTCGGTCACATCTGTAGGAATCGGAGAGCCCGGATACCAGGCGTTCGGACCAGCGATCTCGATCTTCTGGTGCACGTGCCCGAGCGCCACATACGAGTAGCGCAGGTCAAAGATATCCGGAGGCAAACTCCCGAGCGCTTCGATCAGGTGGATTGGCGTGTGATAGGCGCCCTCGACGTCCGTCTTGCCATCGGGATAACAGGTCAGGTGGCCGGTAGTAATGAGCGGGATGTCGGGGTACTTCTCCTCGGCGATGTCGGCCATCTTCGCGTACAGGCCGCGAAACTTGTCGATCATCGAGTCGCGGATCTCCATCGGCTTTAACCCCGCCGTGACCACCCCCAACCTGCTCTCGTGCATGTAGGGGACCGCCATAACGACCGCCTCGACCGCGTCTCCGGCCTCGGTGTAAATGGGGCAAAGGCAGCGCGACCAGGTGTCCTCATCGCCAGTCAAACCGCCGACGACGTGCACATTGAGCGCCTCGAGCACAGGCGCCGGAGCATCCAACCGCGAGGCAGAGTCGTGGTTTCCGCCCGTGACGATGATCTGTCGAAGCTTTGTCTCGCGGCCGCAACGCGCCAGGAAATCATAGTAGATTTTCAGGCACCGCGCCGATGGTTGCACGTAGTGAAACGTATCCCCGCCGTGAACGAGGATGTCCACGTCGCGTTCATTGATTTGCTCGATGAGCCAATCGAGAAAGCGCAGATGCTCTTCCTCCCGCGGCGCTTGCTCCATGCTCACGCCGAGGTGCCAGTCGGATGTGTGTAAGATCCTCATGATCGTCCTCGCTCGCTAAAAACCCTGCTCGCGAAAGCGCAATACTCCGCGACCAGACAACGCCTCCGCGTCGCCCAGACAGAGCCTAGTAACGCCATGTCAGGGTGCCAAGTGGATTCGCCGAGGACCGTGATCGTATAACGACAACACTGCCCTGTTGACAGGCTCGCGTTCCGGCGCGTGGAGCGCTTACGGACCGCCAGAGCCGATGGGGGTGAAGAGGACATCGAACTTGACCACAGCGAGGGTCGATTCGATGGCGCCCTTTTCAAACTTCCAGGTCTTGATCTCGGCGAGGACGCACTCCTTGAGTTCCTTGCTCTTGACCGTGTCCTGGCGCGAGACCGCCGCCACGATCTCGCCGCTCTCCGACGCCGTGAACTGCAATGAGATCTCGCCCTTCACGGAAGGGTCCTTCTCGAGGATGCGCTGGTAGCACTCCTGCATCTTGAAGCGGCGCTTGATCACGTACTCCTTCAAGAATTCAGGCTTGAGCTTGCCCTCGATGATCAAGGTCTGCTCGATCGGATACACCAGCGCATACGTCGGCGCGCTGCCACTGTCGCTGCCCGACTCCGGACACTCCTTGCACGCAGGACACTCCTTCCCATCGGCCGTCTTGACCTCGGGACAGTCTGCGGCCGCCGTCGACGAGATCCCGAGGTTGCCCGCGGCCCCCTCCGAGTTCTTGACGTAACCGAAGAAACCACCCGCGCCCATGAGTAAACCGACGACAAAAGCGAGCGTGGCGACCATGCCAGCGACCATGCTGCTGCATCCTTTCCCCTGGTTGCCGACCGCTTCGGTAGGGACTGTGCTCATCTCGACCTCTCTTCAATACCTCGTTGGGAGTTCGTTCTAGCATGGTGCCGGGTTGTCGTGAACACGTTTGTTTGCGCGCCGGGCGCACGACGCGCCGAAAACGCGCTCCTCCTGGAGGCAAAGCGAACCGCCGAGCGAGATGTCGGCGGTTCGCGTCGCGATCCAAAAACATCGCCAAGCTCAACGAAAACCAGCCAACGCATCGAGCGGGCTCTTGACCCCGAACGGACGCTTGATCACATGCGTATACAACATCGTCGTTTGCAACCGCTTGTGCCCGAGCAACGTCTGGATGGTCCGAATATCGACGCCCCCTTCGAGCATGTGCGTGGCGAAGGAGTGGCGCAACGTGTGCGGGCCAACCTTCTTGTCGATGCCGCTCGCTGCGGCTGCTCGGGCGAAGCTTCGCTGCAACGTGCTCGGGTGCAAGGCTCCTCGCCCAGCCCTCCCCTTCGCATCGATCGAGTCCCTGGACGCAGGGAAGACGAACTGCCACTTGTGGCTCAACTCTATGTTCGGGAACTTGGCCGCGATCGCAGTGGGCATCTCCACAAAACCTCGACCCCTCTTCACATCTCGCGCGTGGCGCGCCCGCACCTCGGCGACCTGCTCGCGCAAAGGATCGCGCAATGCGTCAGGCAAGATAGCCACGCGATCTCTGTTCCCTTTTGTATCCCAGAGCAGGATCGAACGCTGGTGGAAGTCGATGTCCTTGACGCGAATGCCGAGCAGCTCGGAGACGCGCATCCCCGCGCCATACAACAGCCTCGCGTGCAAGGCATACTGCGCGTCGATGTGCTCGAAGAGGGTGGCGACCTCCTCCCTCGAGAGGACCACTGGCAAGCGACGGTCGCGCTTGGCGCGATCCAATCCCTCGAACTCGCCAGGTTCTTTCCCCAACACATGCCGATAGAAAAACACCAGCGCACACAGAGCCTGGTTCTGCGTCGAGGCTGCCACTGACCGGATCATGGCCAGGTGATTGAGGAAGGCGGTGATATGCTCCGGGCCAAGCTCCTCGGGGTGACGCTTGTCATGGAAGTGGATGTATTGACGCACCCAGTAGACGTAGAGCTTTGCAGTATTGGGTGCGTAGTTCTTGCGGCGCAACGTCGTGCGCAGCTTCGGTATCAGCTTCATATCGATCCTCGTGCGGTTGGTTTCGATTTATCGCGAAGAGAGGTTGACCTTTCGGTCAACCTCTCTTCGGTTTTCGTCAAACCACGCGAGGATGTTTCGTCGTGCCATGAAACTGCTCTTGAATATTTGCCCACGACCGCGCGGATCGCCGAGCAACCCGACGGGCGGAAAAATCGCCCAGGGAGGGGCAAACAAACACCCAGGTCGGGCGATTTTTCCGCCCGTCGGGTTGCGCGCGAGCGGTCTTCATCTACCCAGAAACGCTATCCCTCGTGCACCAAACCATCGAAGCGCCAGACTCTATCCTCGCCGCGCGTCGCCTTGTAGAGCGCGGTGTTCGGGATATGACGCAGCGCCTCGGCCTGTTCGGGGAAGGTGATCGTCAAGAAGATCCTCAGCGCGCCACCATGCGCGCCGAGACCCACGACATCCGGCGCGTCAGGATCATCGAGAACCTCCTCGAGACCTGCGCGAAACCTGTCATACATCACTCGCCGCGACTCACCGCCAGGAAAGGTGCGATGGAGCGAAGGCTCATCGGATGGATCGATATAGAACCACATCCGCATGATCTCCTCGCCGAACTCCTCGAGGTTCTCCTGGTATGTCCTCCCCTCGGCGTCCCCCATATGCACCTCGCGGAACGCAGAAGAGACACGGCAAGGAACGCCCGCGAGATCTGCGACCGCCTGGGAGGTCGCGGCGGCGCGCTGCAAATCACTCGAGACAACCAGCTCCAACCCGAGCTCCTGGCACACGACCGCGAGCGCGTTGGCCTGCTCGATGCCCCTGGCATTGAGCGGCCTGTCGATATGCCCCTGGAACTTCCCCGCAACATTCCAGTCCGTCTCGCCATGGCGAAAGAAATAAACGGTCTTCTCGCGCATCATTGCCTCCTCCAAAATTGCTGCGCTTCACGCGCGATGCGATCTGACATACGATGCCGAGACATCTTGTCACAACCCGAAATCTCGAGGCAGCTCGCGATGAACATCGACTGGAACTCGATCGCCGTACAACCGGGCGTGCACCAACTCGGAGTCGTCCTGAGGCGACAACTTCGCGTCTGGGCCGGAATCCTCACACCGACCGGGCGAACAATCCCACTCGGCGCGCCAGACGAGGAGCTGATCCATCCGCTCTGTTCCTGCTTCAAGGCAAACCCGATCCCGCTCGGCGACAAGGGGGAGCAAGCGACCTGCACGAGCTCTCTGCGCCAGTGGGCCGCGCAACCCAACGCCGCGCTCAATCTCACTTGCCACGCGGGCCTCAACGCTCGCGTCAAGGAGCTCGTGGATCTTCGAGGGGATTACTGCGGCGCGATCTACATCTCGGGCTTTATCACCGAGCGCAACGAGACGCGCGCCCTGATCGACATCAAGCGCAACCTCAAGACCGCGGGCTATGACGAAGAGCAGATCGATCAGGAGTGGTTCGACGTGTTGCTGCGCGCGAGCCCTATCGATGAGGGAGTCATCAACACGCTGCTCACCGCGCTCCAGGACGAGGCTCAACGCGCGCTCACCAAACAGATGCACGAACACAAGGCCGCGCGCGAAGATGTCGGGGGGCAGTTCGAAGGCATGATCGGGGACAGCCCGGTGATGCGTCAGCTCTTCTACATGATCGATCGCGTGGCGAGGACAAACTCCACGGTCCTGATCCTTGGCGAGAACGGCACAGGCAAGGAGCTCGTGGCGAACGCCATTCACCGACGCTCTCGGCGCGTCGAGCGCCCCTTCCTCGTGCAGAACGTGGCCGCCATCCCAGGCGATCTTATCGAGAGCGAGCTCTTTGGCCACAAGCGCGGCGCCTTCTCAGGCGCTCACCGCGATCGCCGAGGTCTGTTCGAGGCCGCCAACCATGGCACCTTCTTCCTCGATGAGATCGGAGAGATGGACCTGACGTTGCAATCAAAGCTCTTGCGCGTGTTGCAGGAGGGGACGTTTCTGCCGGTCGGCGAGGAGACGTATCGCAAGGTTGATGTGCGCATGATCTTTGCGACGAACAGAGACCTTCGCCAGATGGTGCAGCAAAAATCCTTCCGGGATGACCTCTATTACCGCATCAACGTGTTCGCGCTCAGAGTCCCTCCCTTGCGCGAGCGCCCTGGTGATATCCCCAGATTGGCCAGACACTTCCTCTCGCGAGCGACGCGGTTGCACGGCGTCGAAGAGCGCGAGTTTAGCCAGGAGTGCCTCCAGCAGATGATGTCTTACGAGTGGCCAGGGAATGTGCGCGAGCTCGAGAACGAGATCGAACGCATGGTGATCATGAGCGGCAGCGACGCAGTGATTGGCGCCAACGCGCTCTCGAACAAGGTCGGCAACGCCAAGCCTGCCCCCATCGCGCTCTCGTCGATGGGAATGACCTTACCCGAGGCCGTCGAACAGCTCGAAGAACAGATGATCATGGCCGCGCTCGAGGACACTGGCTGGAACAAGACCCAGGCGGCAAAACAACTCGGAGTCTCTCGCCGCAACCTCATCCGCAAGGTCTCGAAGATGGGGCTCGAAGGCGCTGACGATGACGATTGATTCTGTTGTCGAGAGAAACCTCAGAGGTGCTTGTCGGCAAAGTCCATGATGCGAGCCCAGATAACAGGATCGATGTCATGGCCACCTGGCGTCATGTAGTAACCGAGCGGCGTATCGAGCAAGACCTCGGGCTCGGGCCATGATTGCCCTGACAATGTTCCGAGGCCATAGAGCTCGTAGACCGGGCTCGCTTCACGCGCGCCCTCGAACTCCCCCTCGGGGTCCGCCCAGCTGTCCTCGACGCCGCTGATAATCAACGCGGGCCTTGGCGCCGCGAGCGCGATGAGGAAGTGTTGATCGAAGGGGAGTTTCTCCTCGGCGTTGTCGAACTCGCGCAACACTGACGCGAACCAGTGCGGGAACAACCGGTTCAAGAACCGCAGCGTTTCCCCCTCCTTTCGCCTGTGAATCGCAGCGCCCATGCAACCTGACATGTTCGAGACGACCATCCCCACGCGAGGATCAGTCGCCGTCGTCCAGAGCGCGACCTTGCCATTGCGCGAGTGTCCCAGGATCGCGAGCCGCGCGCCGTCGACATCAGGATCGACGCTCAAGGCGTCGACCACGCGACGCGCGCCCCAGCTCCACGCGGCGATCGTTCCCCAAGTATGCTCGTCGCGCTCTCCCGAGGAGAGCGCGTGCGCACCATCGGTGAAGTCATCCAGATCCGGGTCGATATCTCCATGGTAGAAGGTCGCCACAGCGTATCCACGCTGGATCGCTTGCTCGAAAGGCCAGCGCGTCGCGACCGTCCCCCGAGCCGCATCTGTAGCCATGTTGTCGACCACGCCCTCCCCTCGCTCCGGGACCCAACCTCTGGCGAGCGGGACGCGCGGATCATCGATGGTGGAGTGATTGCCAAAGAAGTTCGCGCCGAACAAAACGGGAGGAGGACTCTCCATTCCATTCGGCACGACGAGCAAGACATCGATGGTAATCCCTGGCGTCGGTCCTGCATTGACCTCGAGCAGTTTCATCGTCGCCTGGCCATCGAACAGGTCGTCATACTCGGCGACAAGCGTGACTCGAGCGGGTGATTCGAAGCCATCGGGCTGGTAGCCAAACGCGTAGTGCTCGAGCAAACCGAACACCTCGGCGCGGCGCACGCGCTCCCACTCGAGCGAGGAGGTCACCGGATAGCCAGCGCGCGTCATCAACACATCGGGCAAACCGTCGAGCTCGGGCAAACGACCTGGCGGGAGGTATTCACCCTCGAAGTCAGGATCTCTGGTCATGTCAGCATCCTCGCCACCAAGGTCCATATCCGCGCTGTCCGTCGAGGCATCCGATGCAGTGAGGGGCATATCCTCCATCGCAGCATCGGCCACGCCGCCCATATCCGAAGGAGCGCTGCCAGGATCGGGAGAAGAACAGCCGAGCGCGCTGACACAAACGCCAAGGAGCGTGAAAGCGGAGACAAACCGACGCATGGAGACCTCGATGGGAGGAAGAGTGAGACGCTTTGATGAGGATATCCACCGGCACGATTGGCAGTCAAAGAAGGCGCCAAAGGATTGAATTCACTGGTCCTTCTTCGCGGCGACCTTTCCAGCGATGGCGACGCAATCGATCCACTCTCCCTCCACGCGCCCCATGCCGTAGAGGATGGCATTGGAGACGATCGTGCCAGGCTCGAGATCGACGCCGTCGAGGACAACGTTCGGGCCGATTCGACAGCCTGCGCCGATGCTGGCGTTCATGCCAACAAACACTGGCCCCTTCATCTTGACCGAGTCATCCACGGCGCCAGGTCTGTATACAAATAGGCCCTCTGCTAATGGCTCGGGAAGTGGCGCCTGGGGAAATATGTCGCGCTCCTCGAGGATACGCTGCGTATTCTCCAACATCAGATTTGGATTATCGAGCGCGGCCCAATATCCATCGAGCACGGAGCCTCCGATCTTGCCATCCTCTTCGATCAGGGGGCCATGAAGTTCGGTGATAATGTCCCCATTCTCGAGCGCGAGGCGTCGGATGGCGCTCGCTTCCAGGATCTGCACGCCGGTGTATTCGTACTCGGTGATTCTGTCCGCGTGGTATCCGGGGCGGCGGTGATCGCGCAGCCCCATCAAGGCGTTGCGCTGGTAGCGATCGACCCAGACGGCGCCAGGTTGGCCCGGAGACTTTTCGCGCAGCACGAGGGTGACCTCGTTGCCGCAAGACTTGTGGTAAGCGAGGTGTTCTTCGAGGTCGATGTCCATGATGGCGTCGCCGTTGATGCAAACGAGCGTGCCCTCCTCTGGCGCACCGAGCGCCTTCCAGATCCCGGCGACGCCGCCAGCGGTCCCCAGGATCTCCCACTCTCTGGCGTAGACCATCTCGAGCCCCATCGCCGCGCCGAGCCTGTCGACAACCGGCGGGATGGCATCAGCGAGGTGATGGAGGTTGCAGCAAACATGCTTGACGCCAGCGCGCGCGAGGTGATTGAGCGAGTAAGTGATGGTGGGGGTGTTGAGAAAGGGGATCAGGGGTTTTGGCAGGATGTCCGTGATCGGGGCCATGCGTGTGCCGTAACCAGCGCACAACACCGCGCCATAAACGGGGGAGGAATCGGACATGAATGAAGGCTCCAGGAGTGGTTATTCGGATCAAAAAGAAGACGCCTCGGGTGGCATTATTTTTTGGTAAAAATAATGCCACCCGAGGCGTCTTCGCGGATAGAGCGAACCTGACGAATCGATGCGCTGATGGTGGTGAGCGTATCGATTCGTAAAGAACGCGTCAGGAGTCGAGCTCGAAGGCATAAGCCAATGTCGCCAAGGGGAGCTGACGGCAGCGAGACTTCTTGTTTCAGAAGTCGTCGCTGTCCCAGGTTCCGCGACCGCCAGCCGAGACGGTCTGTTGCTTGGTCTGCTTTTGCTCTTCGAAGGAGAACTGCTGCGAGGACTTGTTGTCGAGCATCCCCATCTTGGCCTTGAGCGCCTCGAGTTCGGAGTCAGCGCCGGACTCGGCCTCGAGGTTCGCGAACTGGTTGTCGAGCGAGTTGCCGGCGAAGTCGTCGGCGAGCTCGGAGGAAGCCTCGGCCTCGGCCTCCATCTGCTCGATCTTTTCGGACATGCGATCGAACGCGTCGAAGGCAGACTCGTCCGTGAGGCCGGACATGGTGGCCTGGATCTTTTGCTGAGCCTCGGCGCGTTTTTTGCGGGCGATGAGGAGGTTCTTCTTGCGCTTGGCCTCCTCGATCTTGTTGTTAAGCTGGCGGAGGGATTCGCGCAGCTTGTCGGCGGCGGCTTTTTGCGCCTCCCACTGCCCCTGGAACTCGCTGGCGAGCTGATCGTGCTCCCCTTTGCGGCGCAGGGCCTCCTTGGCGAGGTCGTCGCGCCCTGCGCGGACGGCCATCATCGCCTTCTTCTCCCACTCCCTGGCCATATGCAGCTCGTTGTCGAGCTGCTTCTTGAGGCGCTTCTCATCAGCGATGGCCACGGCCACCTGCTTCTTGGCCTCGATGAGCTGATCCTTCATATCGAGGATCAGCTGGTTGAGGATCTTCTCAGGATCCTCGGCCTTGCTGATGACGTCGTTGATATTGGCTTTGAGAAGCGTACCCAAACGCCCGAAAATACCCATCTATCGACTCCTTTCTACCCCAGCATCGAGCGTGCGCGCTTTGCGCAGGCGCTGCGACTGGGTGGCACTGGCTGCCTTGAGTGTGTGCACGGCTAGTAGCTCTGACTCCCAAACAACATTGCGATCGCGGGATTAGTTCCCACCCATGATCGACTCTTCGAGTTCCTCGGTGGACATCTTCTCGATATCCACCTCGCTCGAGGGGAGCAGCGCACGGACCTGGCCGTGGTGCTCGCGAATCGAGAGCGTGATCGAGTCGATGGATGCCTGGAACTCGTTGTAATCGAGGTTCTCGCTCTGGAGCGAGTCCGTGATCACGACCGCGTTATCCTCGAGACCATACGCGCCCGCCACCAGCTCGCTGGCGTTCAAGCGGAGCAGGTACTCGTACACCACCGCCTTCTTGTCCTCGGGGATGTCCGAGAGATCCATGATCTTGACGCGGAAGGTGATCACGGGGGGGGTGTGGATGACGACGACATTGTCGACGTAGTCGTGCTCGTCATGGATCAACCACATCCCTTCTTGCACCTGCTCGTAAGGGAACTCGGTGTGGATGAGGTATTCCTCGATCGTGTCGTTGGTAATCATAGGCTCGTCTTCCTGGGAAGAGGGTTCATCCTGTCGTGTGGTCACTGCCTGGATTTCTACGCGCTGCGTTTTGATCCTTACAAAAACCGCTTGAAAAACAAAATGAGCACCTCGTGTTGCAAAGCACCCTTCTTCAAGCACGCATGCTGTGGGTTGATTTCTCCTCTCACAGCGCGAGCGCCGCGTTTACATGGCGGCCCTGGGGCGCTCCCGTGAGGCAACGGCTCAGGGAGAGAGGATATTTCGACCACGGCAATGGCTGGATGCAATCTGATGGCTCACTCCACAAAAAGGCACGCCGCCTTTACGGGAGTCCAACAAGCGAGGGAGCGCCTTCATCTTATGGATGGGTTGATGTCAACCGATCGTCTACGATCAAAGAGGCACCCTGCGCACGAGAACGCTGCGAATCGTGTGGAAGTGTAAAAGGGCCCCTCTTTAAGTGTCAAGGTGATTGCGAGCGCAATGCGGGCAGTCAACTTGCCGCACCTCCGCTCCTGATCTAAGCTCGACTCTGGAACCCAGACGCAGCGCTCTCGAAACGCCACGCTCGGCGCGAAGTAAACCGCGACGAGGAAGCCGCGCGGACCTCGCGTCGCAGGCAACGGACGCGCTGTGTTGAAAGAAGCAAGCTCACGACCCATCCCTCTTTTAATACGTCGCCACGGCGTAGGTCCAAGGCAAGGAAATCCATGGATTCGAAGGCGCGCACCGGTGAGATGACCCGGTTATTCATTCATATCGACGAAGCGATCGAGTCGGGGTCGATCACCCGTGCGCTCCGTCTTGTCCTCTCGAACTTCGACCACTTCCCCGACAACTCCCCGCTCCGCGAACGCGTCGCGCAGGCGCTCGCCACGCGCGGACGAAAGCGCGAAGCGGTCCAGATCCTCGAGCTCGTCGCCAGGCACTACGCCAACAGCGGCCACCCCGCCCGCAGCCTGAGCGCCATCAAGCAGATGAACACGCTCCAACCCGACGCGACCATGCTGCTCGACCACTTCGCCGCGCTCTACTCCATCCGCTCGCCATACCGACAGGAGGAGCTCGCGCGCGTCGCCTTCCCCGAGCCCGAGAAGCCCCTCGACATGGGCGCAAAGGAACCTCAGGTCGGCGAACAGGAGCTCTTTGACCTGGCCATCGAGCGCTCCATGGAGAAGCGCGGGATCGTGACCCAACCTCGCGAGCTCCCCTCCTTCCCGCTCCTCAGCCTGCTCCCCACAGAGACGCTGCGGCGCGTGCTCGACTACCTCCAGTACGAAGTCCACGATCAGTCGCAGCCGCTCCTGACGCGCGGCGAACAACCCAAAGATCTGATCTGGTCCGTGTCTCAGAACTTGCTCCTCAAGCATGACGATGAATACATGCGCCTGCCGAGCAACGTCTTGCTCGGGCTCAACGGCTTCGGTCGCCCCAAGGCGACGAGCGAGCACACCGTCCACGCGATCAAAACAAGCGAGATCTTGCGCCTCTCCGAGGACGCCATCGCCAAGCTCTCCGAGGAATTCGCCGACTTCCCGAACAGGCTCGCGACCTTGCGACGCCACGGCCTGACCGAGCGCCTGATCGCCTCGCATCCTCTCTTTGCACAGCTCGACGAGGCGCAACGCGATGATCTCATCGAGCGATTTATTGGCCTGCACATCAAACAGGGCGAATACTTGATCGTGCAAAACGCGCCGAGCCCCGGCCTCTTTATCATCCTCGATGGACAGGTCGACATCGTGCGCAAGGACGAGGACTGGGAGATCACCATCAACACCCTCAACCCGGGGGACATGTTCGGTGAGATCGGGCTCGTCTCGGAAAAACCCGCCGTGGCAGGGGTCGTCTCGGTCACGCAGGGGATTATGTTATTCCTTAGCCGGGATGAGTTTAACCAGGCCGCAGCGCAGCACCCCGCGCTGGCAAAGTACGCCGTCCGGCTGGCGAATCAACGACTCGAGGACGTGAACTCGACGCTCTCGGCCGGAGATCTGGCCGAGGTGGACTGAAGAAAGTGCGCTGAGAATCGCTGGCGAAGGTGGCAAGATGTGGAATATGCCCCGCGCGCCAGTTGCTCTCTACTTTGGGAGCTTACCTGTGAGTGGGCCACCCCAAAGAGAATGAACAAACCGCGGTGGATGCTCTCCACTTGTTGCTCGAGAGAGCAGAAGGATGGCGCCACCTCTTCCCTCGATGGCGAGGGCAGCTGGCAACCACTCGCCAATTTCACAAGGTGACGCATGCATACAGGCAATCGACGCACCCAGAAGAGAATCCTCACCTCGGCGCTCGCGCTCGCGACCGCAGGTATCCTCTTGCCCGCCTCGGCCTTTGCCGAAGAGAGCGGCCCCATCTCACCGATGGCGCCCTGGCAAGAGTGCCTCCAGGGAGCAGCGCCCGCAGGGCAGAACATCGCCCCCGGCGAGATGGACACCGAGCCAAACTTCGACGAGGTGATCCTCGACTTCGATGACTCGCTCAGTCACAACGCGGTGCTCGGTTGGGCGGGCGCGCAAGGGCTCCACGTCGAGCTCAACAGCCCCGCCGCTGACGCCCCCAACGTCTATGTCGCGCGCGTCGCCGAAGGGGCCGTCCCCTACATCAAGGCATGTCTCGCGAAACGCGGCGCCGATGGTGACATCGAGGCGATCGAGGAGAACTTCGAGTACAAGCTCTTCGCCGAAGGGTTCGAGGTCGCGAGAGACGCTGACGGCGCCTCGACCAAACCGAACGATCCTCTCTACCAGTTCCAGTGGCACTTCGATCAGGTCAACGCCGAGGCCGCCTGGAAGACCTCCACGGGTCGTGACGTCGTCGTCGCCGTGATCGACACCGGCGTCGCCGTCAAAGATGACGCGAGCCGCGGCATCAAGGCCGCGAAGGATCTCGCGGGCACATCGATCGTTGGCGGATATGACTTCGTCGACAAGTCCGACTTCGTCTTCGATGGGCACGGACACGGCACCCACGTCGCGGGCACCATCGCCCAGACCACCAACAACAAATACGGCGTCGCAGGGCTCGCCTACAACGCCAAGATCATGGGCCTGCGCGTACTGAACTCGCGCGGCTTTGGCCAGGTCGCAGACATCGCTGACGCCGTGCGCTTTGCCGCAGACAACGGCGCGCAGGTCATCAACATGAGCCTCGGCGGCCCGCTGCCAAGCCTGGTGCTCAAGAAAGCGATCGACCACGCGCACAAGAAAGGGGTCACCGTCGTCGCCGCTGCCGGAAACGGCGGACGCCGCGCGCCGAGCTACCCCGCAGCCTACGATCACACGATCGCGGTCGCTGCGACCCAGTACGACAAGAACACGACCTTCTATTCTCAATGGGGCTCCTTCGTCGACATCGCCGCTCCTGGTGGCAACACCCGCGTCGATCAAAACGGCGACGATCGCCCTGACGGCGTCATGCAGCAGACCTTGAAGCCAGGCAAGCTCGACGAGCACGACTTCCTGCTCTACATGGGAACCTCCATGGCGAGCCCACACGTCGCCGCTGGCGCCGCGATGGTCATCTCTCAGGGCGTCACACACCCCGACAAGGTCGAGGCGATCCTCAAGAAGACCTCCGACAGCTCGCTCCGCGATCGCTACAGCAGCGACAAGGAGTTCCAGGAGCGCTACGGCTCGGGCCTGATGCAGGTCGATCAAGCCGTCAAGGCTGCCGAGTTTGGCCAGGGCAGCACGCGCGGCCTCGCAGGTCTTCTCCTCGCGCTCTTCGCCGCGGGCATGGTCCGCCGTCGCGATCCTCTCGGCCTCGCAGTCGAGCGCCGCGGCACCCTCATCGCAACCAGCGCGGTGATCGCCGGTGGCCTCTTCTTCCTCCCGACCCTGTTCGGTGAGTCCACGTTGACCTACATCCTCGCGCGCCCCCTGGCCGAGATGGATATCCTCGTGTTCGGCCTCGGCACACACCAGAGCCCGCTGTTTGCCTCCGCACTCTTCCCGCTGGCTGCCTACGGCTTGCTCGGCGGCAAGGACAAGCTCCGCACGCTCGCATGTGGCATCGCGCTCGGTATGGCAGGCTTCCTGCTCACCGAATCCGTGCTGCTCACCTCGGACGTGCGCCTGATCCCCGGCATGGACATGCTCGACAGGATCTGGCTCGCAGGCAACGGCCTCGTCAGCCTCGCGATCGGTTACTTCGGCCTCAAGCGCTACTGATTCTCACAATCCAGCGCCAAGCCTATAAGCGGGCGTCCTTTCCCCCAGAGGAAAGGACGCCCGTTTTTCGTTTCTTGCGCCCCCCGCGGCCCTCGCGCCCCCCGCGGCCTCACTCTCGTTCGCCGCCGCCCCCCCTGTTTCTCACTGCGTTCGGGAGGGGGGCAGACTTGGCGTTGGGTGCATGGTCGGTGGCCCGCATGGAGTTTGTCTGTGAGGTTGGCTGATGTTTTGAGATGAGGGCAGGTTTCAAGAGCCATTCACCCGGCAGGCCGGGCTCATGACTTGTGTCCCCCAGTGGGGACTATTCTCGCGCTTCGTTTCGAGGTTGGTGGTTCGCGCCCCCTCCCGAACGAACAATGAACCTCTCAGACAGATGCCCGTGGGCCAAAAACCGAACACCCAACGCCAGGTCTGCCCCCCTCCCGAGACCGCAGGTTGAGATTCAGGGGGGCCGCGGACGAGCGAGAGCGAGGGCCGCGGGGGGCGCGAGGGCCGCGGGGGGGGCGAGGCCCGCAAGCGCGCACGGAGCGCAAGAAACAAAAGAGGCCAGGTTGTTCGAGAAAACAACCTGGCCTCTTCAAATCAAGAGGACCACACATTCATCAAGTTCAAACACTGAAACTGCGAGCGTGAATCAATCCATCAAAATCACTGGAGCGTTCTCACACGTCGTTGCCGGAGATCCAGTTGCGGAGCTTGACGAAGTGCGCGTGTGAGATGTGCGTGAAGCGAAGCCCGACGTAGTGCTCGTCTTCGTAGACGCCCTCGGCGCCAACCCAGATGGGCTCGCCCTCGCCGGGGAGCGCGAACTGGAGGCGCATACGCGAGTTGCCGAGCTTGAGGGGCTCGAGCAGGCGCTGGATACGCATGCCTCCCATGGAGATATTGGTAGCACGCACGATGTTGGTGTGCCCGTCCTGGACCTTGTTAAGAATCATGTCACATGGGACGCGCTCTGCGCTGCGCTTGGACATTGCTTGACCTCCTTGTCTTGCCTTTTCGCGACGTGTTTTTTGGCGAATGCCTTTGTTCGGGTGGCCAGCGAGGTTGCTCTCCCCGACCGATGATTCAGATCTAACACGGCCACGCGAGGTCGCAAAAAAATCACTCCGCAGCCGCCGAGCGATGGCGTCGAGGCCGCGCTCACCGACGAGGCGAATCCTCCCTCCGCCAAACAACGCCATGGGTCCGGGCTATGGCATCGACGGCACAAATATGGCATAACCTTTTCGCGCGTGCGTCCTGTGAACACCACGCACCTCAAACCGAGTCATTTATGTCCCGGCCACCTCAGATTTTTGAGGGAACCTCACCGTGCAAGGGAGCACCTTATGGACCAGGTTATCCACGATACCATCTCGACCTCTCCGTTGTTCAAACACCTCTCGGCCACGCTGGTCCAGTACCTGGGCGACCGCTCCAAGCTCGTCGAATTCCAGGATGGCGAGGTCATCATCGAAGAAGGCACGTCGGTTGCATCGCTCTACCTGTTGAGTGATGGGGTCGTGCGCGTCTGGACGAACTCGATGAACCGCGAGGTCGAGCTCAAGAAGCTCGGCGCCGGGACATACTTTGGCGAGGTCTCCCTGCTCAGTGGAAAGGAGGCGACGGCGACTGTCGAGGTGCTCCAGGCGCCCGTCAAGGCCGTGGCAGTGGATCGCGAGGCGGTCATGGAGTTGGTCAAGCAAGACGAGCGCGTGCGCAAGATGCTCGAAGGCGTCACGCTCGCGCGCGCCAAGGACACCATCTCCAAGGTCCTCAAGTGACGCGAGTCCCTCGCGCTCTCGACCTGACAGGAAGCCACCGCACCGACTGAACGCGTTATATTTGCGCACGATTACCCTCGCTCGCCCGTATTTCACCCGGAGCGCCTCAATATATGGAGGCGCCCCTTTTGCAATCGGGCCCGAGTCCTGTTCTGATACATCCGTCAGAAGGCACTCGCGCCCCGGAGCGCGCGACCCTCAACCGAGAAGAGTTACACTGTGTATCAATCCAAGATGACCTCGACGGCTTACGCCGCGATCCTCTCTCTCTGCCTCCTCTCCTTGACAAGCGCTGGCTGTGGACGCGGCGAGTCTTACGAGCCGCCGGAAGGAGAAGGCCCCTGGGTTCTCGTTGACCTTTACCATACGACCATCCAGAACCCGGTCGATTACAGGCTCGACAAGGGCAACTACAACTACCAGGGCGTCTTCGGGTACGCGCGCGCCTTCGACCACCTCGAGGCCAACGGCTACAAATGGCGCGCCTTGCGCAACTCGCCGCTCTCGAAGCAGCGCCTCGAAGGGTTCGATGTCCTCTTTATCAACCTCGTCCACGAGGAGCGACCTGACTTCACCGATGAAGAGGTCGAGGTCATCAAGGAGTTTGTCGAGGAAGGGGGCGGGCTCTTCGTCGTCGCGGATCATACAAACGTCTACTACCACGCCGAGCGCGTGAACCGTTTCCTCGAGCCGATGGGCATCGAGGTCACCTACCACACCGCCGTCGAGACCGGCTCGAAGTCCGTGGCAGGTCTTGGCTGGATCGCCATCGATGACCTCGTCGAGCACCCGGTCAATGAAGACGTCGAGATGTTCAGCTTCCAGACCGGCGGCACCATGCGCGCCAGCAACGAAAACGGCACCGTCACCGCGCGCCTGAGCGAGAACGGCTTCGGAGACTACTGGGACGAGTCGACCGGCGCAGGCTTCTACGGGAACTGGACCTTCGACGGTGACGAGACGCTCGAGCCAAAGGGGAAGAACCCGGCAGGGATGGTCGCCGAGTATGGCAAGGGGCGCGTGGTCGTCGTGGGCGACCAGAACATGTTCGGGGATGCCTGGCTCCACTTCGCCGACAACTTCGAATACATGATGAACAGCTTCGAGTGGCTGGCCAAGCAAGACACCATCGCACAACCCAGGCTGCGCGACATCAAGCCAAAGGGCTTTAACATCGGCGTCGACACTCGCCTCAACGACCACGCCACAGGAAACGGCGGGAGCCCCAACTATTACAACTTCTACGTCCACCTCAACCGCGACCAGGAAGTCACCGGCAGCGCCATCCTCGAGTTCGACAACAAGGATGACGCGGTTATCCTCCCCTCCCCTTCCGGCAACCTCGAGCAAGAAGATCTCGATGGTCTGGTCAAGTACCTCGAGGATGGCAAGCGCGTTGTGTTGATGTTCGAGGCGAACACGCTCGGCGAGACGAGGATGCGACCGACGGTGAAGCTCCTCAAGGAGTTCGCGCCAGGGTTTAACCTGATCGTTGGTGGTCAGGAGATCGCCTTCGACGATGACATCTCCAAGGTTCAGGCGAAGCTTCGCCCGCTGCAATTCCCGACGATGGAGGGAGAGGCGCGCCTGGAGTCAGACCGCATCGATGTCGAAGGGATCGAGCTGGCGTCAGCGCGCGAGGTTGGCTCGGGCGATGACCTTGTCCGCGAGCCCTACCTGCTCGATATCAAGACCGAGTGGGGCGAGCCGCTGTTGCAAACCGAGGGAGGCATCGACATCGCGCGCAGCATGCGCATCGGTGATGGCGAGCTTATCATCGTCCTCCAGGATGGTTTCTGGCGAAACCGCACCCTCGGCAAGAGCGAATCCGCGCCTCCATTCGAGATCGGATTGCCCGCCGTGGAGTTGATCTACAACTTCGTCAACTACCTCAAGACGCCGCTCGAGCAATGCCAGAAGAACTGCGGTGAGCTTCCCACGCCGACGATCATCGACAAGCCGGTCGGGCCTGGCCCATGGGTGCTCGTGGACCTCTACCACACGCGCAAGCAAAACCCTGAGGACTACCGCCTGGCCAAGGGCCTCTATCGCTATCAGGGGACGCACGGTTACGCGCGCGCCTTCGACCACCTCGAGCAGAACGGTTATCAATGGCGCTCGGTGCGTGAAGAGCCGCTCACCGACAGGTTGCTCGAGGGTTACGACATCCTCTTTATCAACCTCGTCCACGACGAGCGCCCCGACTTCACGAGCGATGAGGTCGAGCTGATCAAGGAGTTCGTCGAGGATGGCGGCGGCTTGCTGGTCGTGGGCGACCACACAAACGTCTACTACCACGCCGAGCGCGTGAACCGCTTCCTCGAGCCGATGGGCATCGAGGTCACCTACCACACCGCCGTCGACTACGGCGATGCTTCCGTGACGGGTCTTGGTTGGATCGCGATGGACGCGTCCAAGGTCGATCACCCCGTCAACGAGGACGTGGGCATCATCAGCTTCCAGACCGGCGGCACGATGCGAAAGACCAACGACAACGGCACCGTCACGCTGACGCTCTCCGAGCGTGGCCTCTCCGACCTCTGGGACGAGTCGTCGGGCATCGGGTTCTATGGCAACTGGAGCTTTGACGGGGACGAGAGCCTCGAGCCTCGCGGCGCATCGCCAACGGGTATGGTCGGCGAATATGGTGCAGGTCGCGTGGTGGTCGTGGGTGACCAGAACATGTTCGGTGACGTCTGGTTGCACTTTGCTGGCAACTTCGAGCACTGGTCGAACTCGATGGAGTGGCTGGCTCAAAAAGAAGGTGAAGGCACCCCGCTCCGCGATCAAAAGCCGACCGGCTTCAACATCGCCTTCCCCGTCCATTACTCGGGCTACGCGCCCGGGAACACGGCGCCCGACAACTACTTCGTGTTCTTCGTCAACTTCAACCGCGACCAGCAAGTCACCAACCGTGGCGTGGTCGAGCTTCGCAACCGCGAGGACGCGCTCGTGATGACGCCGGTCAAGACCGCGCTCGAGCAGGAAGACCTCGACAAGGTCAAAGCCTACCTCGACGCTGGCAAGAAGGTGACGCTGTTGCTCGAGGCGGACTCGATCGCAGATAACAGCACGCGCGAGACCTTGAAGTTGCTGCAATTCCTGGCGCCAGAGCTGACCATCACCGCAGGTGATGAGACCATCTCGTTTGACCAACCGTTTGACGACCTCGTCAGCGCGCTGCGCGGTGCAGAGTTTACGAGAGTCGATGGCTTGCACGACCTGACCAGCGAGTACATGACGGTCGCCGGGAGCCAGATCGCTAGCTATGATGGTTCGGGAGATGGCAACGGCAACCCCTACCTGCTCGACATCACGAGTGATTGGGGCGAGCCGCTGCTCCAGACCACAGATGGGATCGACATCGCGCGCAAGAAACGCGTGGGCGATGGCGAGTTGATCATCTTCATCCAGGACGGCTTCTGGCGCGTGCGCACGACCGGCAAGACCGAGATCTCGCCGCCCCCAGAGCCCGGCGGCAAGCTCGCCGAGACGCTCCAGTTCCGCTTCATCGACTACCTCAAGAAAGACATCGAGGACTGAGTTCGCGCCCCGCACGGCGCGAGCTCCAGAGCTACCCCCGAGACGCAAGGAGACCTGTTGTGACGCATCGGAGACGAATCGCGAGCCTGCTTTTGGGCGTTTTGGGAGTGCTCGCGCTTGCGAGCGTGGCTCACGCGACGACCCTGCTCAAGCTGACCATGGATGACCTGGTGGATCGCTCCGAGAGGATCGTCCAAGGCGAGGTCGTAAAGCTCGAAGCAAAGGAAGAGCAAGGCCGCATCGTGACTTACATCACGCTCGATGTGCAGGACACGCTCAAGGGGCCTGCCGACGAGCAGACGATCTCGTTCCGCGTGCTCGGTGGCAGGATGGGAGATCTCGTGACCATCGTGCACGGCACGCCACAGTTTAGCGCTGGCGAGCAGGTGCTCGTCTTCCTCGAGCAACCTGTCTCGAAGAAGGGTCCAAAGCTCCCGCTCGTGGTCACAGGTATGGCGCAAGGCAAGTTCAGCATCAGCGCTGGACCTGACCAAAAGACGCTCTACGTGATCCCCTCCCTGGGGACGACGAACCTCGTCGAGCGCGTGGAGTTGCGCGATGAAGAGGGCAAGATCAGCAAGCGACTCCAGGCCGCAAGGCCCTCCGAAGAACACTCCAGCGTTCAATCACTCGAGGCGGTCAAATCCCGCATCAAGGCGCGCGTGGAGGCGAACCCAGTCGACGGAAAGGAGCGCGAGTGAAGACAGGACGTCTCTTTCTGGCGCTCGGAGCGCTCGGAGCGGTGACGCTCCTGCCAGCCATGGCGCTCGGGTACGAGCAGACGATGACATGCACGAAGTCTGGCATCTACGCCTGCCTCCCTGGCGAGATCGCCAAGCCCGTCTACTGGCCTCAGCGCAGGCTCTCGTTCGTGATCAATGAGGAGGGCTCGGACGACTTCGAGAATGACTCGAGCGGCAAGATCAGCGAGGAGCTCCAGCAGGTCGTGCGCCTTTCGTTCAACGCATGGCACGAGGTCGACTGCGCCTACCTGGAGTTCCAATACGATGGCTTGACCTCGGATCGAACGGTGGGATTCTCGCGCGGCGAGGAGAACAGCAACATCGTGATGTGGACCGAGGAGTGGCCTTACGGTGGCGCGACGACGGCCTACGCGCTCACGAGCGTCACGTTCGACACCAAGACCGGGATCATCGCAGACGCGGACATCGAGCTGAACGGCGACCAGTTCTCGTTCACCAACGAGGACGAGGAAGCCGCCACCATCGTCGATGTGCGCAACACGCTCACGCACGAGGTCGGGCACTTTATCGGGCTGGATCACTCCGAGATCGAAGACGCCACGATGTATGCGAGGGCGCCCGAAGGTGAGCTGATAAAGCGCAGCCTGCACGACGATGACATCGAGGGAGTTTGCGCCATTTACCCGCTCGATGATGACGAGGACTCCTTCCTGACCGAGGAGGAGGATCTTAACGGCGATGGTGATCCTAGCAACGATGACACCGACGGCGATGGCATCCCGAACTACCTCGACCCGGATGACGACGGCGACGGCATCCCCACCATCGACGAACCCGGCGAGCACCTGGACAACCCAGATGCGGGCAAGAACCCATTGTGCCTGTGCGCGAGCACGTCGACGCAGGTGCCTGTCCCTGGAGGGTTGTTGTTGCTCCTTGGCGGCCTGATGCTGCGCGGTCGCCGCAGGCGCGACTGATTTGAAGCCGATGCATGATCCTAAACAACAGCCGCGCGCGCTGACCGAGTTCGAGCAACGCTGGAGCCTGGCTGCGTTGCGCGACCGCGAGATCGCCTCGCTCCCCTTGTGCGAGGTCGTGGTCAAGGAAACACTGCTCGTCCCCACGAAGGCTTCCTTTCTAAGGCTTCATACACCACGCACGCTCATCGCGCATATCGCGCTCGCGGGGCGAGCTTCGGGGATCACGCTCGGTCGAAAGGTCTTTATTCTGGACGAGCTCTTCGGTGAGGATGGGAGCGTCCCCTTACAGCTCGTGGTTCACGAGGTCGCGCACGTGGTCCAGTATTACCGTGATGGGCACCTCGGGTTTCTTACACGTTATCTCGCAGACTATGCGCGCAACCTCGCCAACGGGCTCTCGGACAGGGACGCCTATCTGGCGATCCCTCACGAGGTCGAGGCGCGCCATGTCGACACGTTCATCGAGCAACAGTACTGGCAAAGCGACGAGCTGCGCGCAGCGGAGCGCGTCCTTTTTTAACTTCACGATCGAACATCACATTGTGCAGCGGAGTTCTCATGAAACGTCTTATCTTCTTACTCCTGCTCCCCTTTACCACTGGCTGCGCGGCGTGCGGTCCGACCGAATTCACAGAACTCGCTGACGTCGAAGCCGAACAACAAGGATCGACAGCGTGCACGAGCGATGAGGACTGTGTCGCGACCACCTATGGTTGCGCCGACATCTCCCGCAATGACAAGCCGACGGTCACCTGCGCCCACACCCAGGATCAACCGCTCTACCCCCAGGATGCGTGCCCGGACCCCGTGACCATCTCGGAAGATCTCGCGGCAAAATGCGCGTGTCGGCAAGGAACCTGCGACTGGCCTTGAACTCGAAGCCATGGGGCGGCGAGAATCCAAGTGGTTCAGTCGAGACGGCTTGCTCCTCGCTGCTCGCCCCATACGCTCTTTTGTGTACCTCGGCGCGCTCACGCTCGGTGCACGAACCACCGAGCACATCTCATGTTTATTTTCGATCCCAACATCAAGCGAAGCCTGCGCCGTGAGACCACCAAACACGAGACGCGCGTGGAGCTGCTCGATATGTACGCGCAGCGTTTTGGCAGGCTCGAGCGTGCCTGGGTCTGGGCTGCTGTGCTCGAGGATAAAAAACTCGATCATCGCATCCGCCTCAAAGCAGGAGACGAACTCTCACAGTTGGCCACGCACGATGCGCTACGGTCATTGAGAATCGTCCTGCACGATCGCACAGAATCCTACGAACTCCGCGCCGCGATCCTCCACAGCTTCCTCGTCGGCCTCGATGATGTCACCTTCGCCATCGACGTGCGGGCCATCCTGGCAGATCCGAGCGAGTCGCTCGCGATGCGTGTATCAGCAGCAGAGATGGCTCACGACGCGAGCTGCTTGCCATTGCTCAAGGCGTTGTTGCAAAGCGAACTGGACGCGGAACTCGCGTTCTGGTGCATCTACGCATGCGCGAGCAATGGACGCGAAGACCCGGAAGTCGATGACATCCTCGAGCGCTACACCGAGGACCATCGCCCCGTCGACCCCAGGATGGGGACACTCCAAAAGAGGCCCGCGACGGTCTCGATGGAAGCGGTGTGGGCGCTCAGGCAACGCAGTGGCGATTACTGCGAGCCGCTGTGGGAGATCGAACCCGACGCGAGCGAGACCTGACGCATCGACTCATTGTGGATGGAGGATCACGATGATGTTTTCATCCTTCCTGGAGAGCTCGATTTTGACAGCCATGGACCAATACCGCTCACCAGTTCCATAGACTACTCGCTCGCACCGACTCAGGCCGTCCAGGACATATCGATAGAGGTTCGTGAACTCGATGGAAACGTTTGTCGATGCTTTAGGTTTCAGGATGGGAGCGTGTTGTTCAGGTGGTACATAACCCCAGTGGCCACACTCCACGGGTGACATGTTGCTGTTTGCAAAACGGCACATCTGAATCTCACCATAAAACTCGAGCAGGACGATCTCTCCATCCAAACCGGGGAGGTCGTCTAGAAACCTGTCGTGTTCATCGAGCGTGTAGAGCGGCATCCCTTCTTCAGCCATCCATTCTGCCGGACAGGTGATCTGGAGAGGTTCTCGGCGACGACTCTTGGTAGGTACTGGTTCTGGGGATTCCTGCTCGAGGATAGTCGTTTCCCTGGGTGGTGAAGTGAAAGGCGGTTCTTCTGACACTTCAGAGGTTTTGCATCCCTGGAGAACCAGGAGCAAACCCATGATGCTCACAGTTTGTACGAGCCCAACCTTCACTCTCTGCAACCCTTTTTCTTGCGGCGAGCGACCCCCAACACTCAGTCCAGGTAGCCAAGCTCGAACCGACGCTCACCTGTCGCGCAGTCCCTCGGCGCATCAGAGTGATAATAGCCGCATGTAACGTATCCATCTTCACGAATTTTATCGTAGGGCGGCCCCATGTCCTTCGTGTACACGAGCCGCTCTTTCTCAGGATGAATCCAACACCCAGGCGCATCGTAGTTGGCTTCTCGCCCTTTGTAGGGACCCACGAAGATAAAATCATCGTTATGAAAGCAATTTTTCGTCATATCATATCGGTATGCTTTCACTTCACCGCTGTCGATCCATCCTCCACATCCACTGAGTGAAAGAAGCGGCATCATCAAAGTAAAAAGCAGACAAAATGCTCGCCTAAACCCACATAAAATCACAAAAACTCCAATACTAACTTCAACCACTCCACGACCTGACTGGCGCGATTGTCGAGCCAACATCCAGCCTACCCTTGCCATTCATCAGTACTGACAACGATGTGAGGAAGCTTCTATCACCTACAAAACACTGCGGCGCCGCAAGCTCGCTGAACCAGACTCGCCCACGCCTCCAACGCCGCGCCATGACAACAAAAACGCCTTTGATGATAGCACGTTGCAGAGCACGGGCTCGCAGGTTAGCTCAGCCAGCAAGACAACTTCTGTTGTCTTACGAGCCAATCAACGCGCGAACATCGGGTTTAATCCCCTCCCCTCCCACGCCGTCCCCGGCTCGACGCGCACATCATCCGGCAGCGGCCCGAGTGATTCCCATGTATCCGCGTGCTCGGGAGGAATACGCCCACCAGGGCACGGGTCGAGTCTACAGCGCCAGGCATCACCCCCATACATCACGACCTCGCCGATCTGGTAAACAACAGGGCTCCCATCGCCTCGTGTCGCGCTTGCTGCCCACTGCTCGAGGTTCAGGATGTCAAAATCATCCGCCAAACCCCAGCCAACAAAGAGCAACGGATCGGCAGCCCCTTTTCGGTTGTTCATCCCCGAGATGTTGTCCTTCTCGCCATTGCCGACATCGGGCAGCGCGTTGACCATGAGCTCTGGTCCCTCCCAGGTGTTGCCATCAAAAGCGATGGGCGTCCCCGAGTTAAACACGCGCAGCAAGTGATTGTAGGGGGTCGCGTCCGCGTAGACCTCGTCGCGCTCGAAGCGCCACCCGGACCACGTGTTGTCCTCGATCGTGTAGCGCATGCCAGGCAAGCTCTCGTTGTTGATGTACATGCCCAGGTTGCGCGTCCCGATGAAGTGATTCCTGCGGATCTGCACGCCGACGTTCGCGCTGCTGTCATCCCCTTGAACCGGCAGCCCGAAGAGCCCGACCATCGATCCTGCTGCCCCCATGAAGATGTTGTCTTCGATCGTCAGGTGCCCGGCTCGCAACGCGATCTGGAGGTTGCCGTCCTGGTAATTCTGAAAGGCATCGCGCCAGTCGATCGCCGCAGGCCCGAAGACGTTGTGGTGTACGTGAGAATCCCCGGCGAGCTGACCGAGTTGGATCGCCTCGGTGCCTGTGCGGAGGATGCGGTTGTTGAAGATCTGAATGCTGCGAATCTGGTGTTGGGGTTGCGATTGCGTGCTCCCGATGTAGACCCCCTCGGAGACAACATCGTGGATATAAAGGTCATGCAAGCGCACGTTCTCCATGTGCGCGTCCCCCTGATCATCGGTTTTGATGAGCATCCCCGCGAAGCCAACGCGCGCGATCTCGACGTACTCGATCTCGAAATCCGTCGCGCGCCCGCCGATGCCAATGCCCGAGACCGACTCTCGCACAAACGCATCATCGACCACGATGCCATAGGTCCCCTGGCTGTGCGCGAACGCGCCGCCGCGGTGTCCTGGAAAGCCCTCGTCGCCAGTCTGGCTGACAGGATCGTAGCGTCCCGTGAGCACCCAGTGCGAGCCTCCACTGATGACAAATAGGTAATGGTGGTCGAGGCCACCGATGCGCACCTGTCCCCCCTTGTTCGTGATCACGAGCGGGTTCTCAGCGCTTCTGTCGGGCAGGTTTCCGAGTCGGATAAATGGATAGTGCCCCGCAGGGATGTACAGGCGCTCGAGCGCCTGCCAGTCCACGTCCGGGTGGGTCTCCTGCACATCCGGCAGATAAATCCCCTTGCCATCCTCCGGCTTTGGCAACGTGAACGTGACCGTCGGTGAACCCCAGACACCCTCTCCGGCTGGCCACGTCAGCGGAACCTCCGGGGAACCCATGTCCGAGATCCCATCGGCCAGGTCCTGCATATCAGCTGGGTTGGCCATGTCCGCTTCCGGGTCGCGTCCCATATCACCAGGCGGAGGCGTCGAAGTCATATCAGCCACGCTGCTCATATCACTCGAAGGATTCATCCCAGGCGGCGAATCATCAGGCCCGCTACAACCAACTAGCGCGAGGATGGCGCAGACAAGACACGTCCAGCATGCGTTCTTTTTCATGATACACCTCGAGGGAGCGCAGTCGCGAACAATGGGTCCTCAAGATACCTCAACAGGCATCAGAGAGCCACCGGGAGGAAGTTGTTTGCTGACCACGGCGAAGATGTGAGAGCATCACATTAGCGAAGGCAGGTGCACGCGCGAGGGTCAGCGATGACTGCGGCGTTACGCCGTGGATGAACCTTGTACGCGCACTCGAACGAACCGACCCGGATCTTACACACAGGTCGTGGCTCCGGGCGTCGGTTCCCACTGAGGGTCAGTGATTTCGCGCGGCACCGCCTTCGCGACGCTCAAACGTCGAGGCAGGGGTTGACGAGCGCGGTCGCCAGGGCAACAAAGTCGTCGAAGCTGAGGGTTTCGGGGCGAGCGCGCTCGTCAACCCCTGCCGATCGGATCGCCTCGACGAGGGTTTCTTTCTCGAGCCCGAGGCTCTTTAAACCATTGGGGAGTGTCTTGCGTCGCTTTTGAAACGCGGACTTGATGATGCGCTCGAAGAGCTTGCGCAGGTCGGGGTCCTCGATGCGCGTGTTCTCGAGCGGCGTCAGCGCGACGACCGCCGAGTGCACCTTCGGCGGCGGAAAGAACGCGCCAGGAGGGAGCGTGAGCGCGATGTTGGCGTCATGATGAAGCTGGGTCATCAGCGAAAGGACGCCGTAATCACTGCGCTCTTCCGGGGTCGCGACCATGCGCAAGGCGACCTCGCGCTGGAACATGAGCGCGAGCTTTTCAAAGCGAGCGTTGTGCTCGGTCAACTGAAAGAAGATCGGCGTCGCCACGTTGTAGGGGAGGTTTGCCGCGCACTTCCACGTGGGTGACCTCTCGAGGATCTCGTAAAAATTCACCGTCAGCGCGTCACCGCGCACCAGCGTGAAATGCGGGTTATCGCCAAATTGCTCCTCGAGGAAATCCTGAGCATCCGCGTCGATCTCGATCGCCGTCACGTGCGCCCCTCGTGCCAGCAACGCCGAGGTCAGCGTCCCCGGTCCGGGTCCGATCTCCAGGACATGATCGCCATCCCCGACCTTTGCGGCGTCAGCGATGCGCTCGAGGATCGAGGGATCGCTCAAAAAGTGCTGACCGAATCTCTTCTTCGCGTCACGTTGGTAGGCTTTGATCAGGTCGTGGGGGGTTTGCATCGAGAACTCCAGGAAGAACAAAACGTCGCGGTCGGAGAGACTAATACCATCGCGTACCTGCGAGCAACTGCACTCGAACGCGGCTCGCAGGTTGAAGGAAGCGAGGTTTTGTGGTTGTCTCTCACCTCGTGTGGCGTCCGCGAACAAATGAATAGCGCGCCCACAGCAAAGAGCCTGATGTGTATACCGGAGCTTGAATGTCGCGATCGAGGATCATCTTCACCGCTGCAACAGCGGCCCTTCTGTTGGTCGGCCAGGGCTGTCTGCCTTCGACCATCACGCTAAACTGCGAGGAGATCGCGCAGAAGCAATGCACCGCGTGCACCGACTGCGAGAAGCCTGACGAGCGCCTCGACGCGGCGTCACTCTGCCAGTTGACCGAAGAGCAAATGGCCGACTGCGAGGCAACGCTCGTGGAGCAATGCGAGGCGCTCTCGAGCGCCAGGCAACAACCCAACGAAGTGCTCGAAGAGTGCGTCGAAGCGCTCGACAACCTGACCTGCAATGATCTCTACGTGGCGAGCGCTCAGGAGAGCAGCCCGACGGTCATCGAGTGTCGCCCCTTCCTCTGATTTGCCTGACGACAGCGTGGCTTCACGCTCCCAGGAAGCAACGCATCGCATTTTCGTAGGACCACCGCGCGATCTGCGCTGCGGTAAAACCTGCGCGCTCCAACGACTGCACGGCTCTGGCCATGGCGAGGACATCGCTGGCGCCATCACGCGCGCCCGATGTCAGCATCAAACGCTCCCCTACCCCATCCTCTCCCAACGCATCGCGCAAGGTCGCGACATGCGTACCTGTCTCGCGCGCGTCGAGGTCGAGCGGGCCGACTGACAGCAACACCGAGAAACCATCGGCGAGCATGGTCTCGGCGAGCGAGAGGTCTTCGAGGCAAAAACAGGCGCGCGAGGGGGAGATCCCCGAGCGGATGAGCTTGTTGGCGATCTTGTAGGTGGTGTTGATCTTGAGGTCGCCCGTCACGCGGATCAAGATCGGGAAGTTTGACTCGAGCGTGAGCGTGGCCTGTTTCTCGAGCAAGCTCCACTGCTCGCGCGCATCTTCGGTGACGGTGATTTCCCCGAGCGCGACGACGCGCTCGTCCTCCATCAACACCGAGAGCCTGCGGAGCAAGCCAGGCGCGGTGCGTCTGGGGAAGGCGCCAGGATGAACGCCGAGCGCGACGCGTGCAGTGATATTGTGTCTCTCGAACCGCGCGACCTCGCGCTCGAGGAGATCCTCCCAGTAGGCGATCAGGTCCCCTTCGCGCGCGAACGTACGCGGCGCATGAGAGACAAGGATCACCTGCGCGACGCCAAAGTAAGCGAGGTTGGCCAGATCCGAATCCTGGAGAGCGTCCGCCTTGAGGTAAGGATCAAAGCACTTCACGCTCACTCCCAGCTCGGCTCGTCCGGGATGTAAGAAAGCGGGGGGTCGGGGTGCGTGAAGTCACCGGACTTTCCACCCGACTTGTGGTGCAGGTAAATCGGGCCAATACCCATGCCGCGATCGATCGCCTTGCACATGTCATAGATGGTCATCGCGGCGGTCGAAGCGGCGACCATAGCCTCCATTTCGACGCCGGTCTTGCCCTGGCACCTGGCGCTCGCCTCGATGATGACCGAGCAAGGATCTTCGCAAAGCCAGAAGCGCACATCGACCTGATCCATGCCAAGAGAATGACACAAAGGGATCAGCTCGTCGGTGCGCTTTGCCGCCATGATGCCTGCGAGCCTCGCGACCTGGAGGACCTCCCCCTTCGTGATCTCGTGCTCGCGGATCGCGCTCAGGGTGGCAGGTTGCATCGTGACGCGACCGCGCGCGATCGCGACGCGCGTGGTCGTGGGCTTGTCACCCACGTCCACCATGGTCGCTCGGTTGTCCTGGATATGATTCATGGAATCAGGTCATCCTCTTGATGACATCGCTGGCGGATTGGAAACGCTCGGCGGGGTCTTTCTCGAGGAGCTTGAGAATGATCTTCTCGAGCTCGACGCTAAGCGCCGGATTGATCGAGCGAGGTTGCGGCGGCGGCGTGTGCAAGTGGTGATAGGAGAGGTCCCCTTTGAAGAAGGGGACCGTCCCTGTCGCACATTCGAACGCCATGCAGCCGAGGCTGTAGAGGTCGGAGCGGAAGTCGATGTCCTTGCCGATGATTTGCTCGGGGGACATGTAGAACGGCGTGCCGACCTGTTGAGTGTGGTTGTTTTGGTACTCGCGCAGGAACTTGGCGAGGCCAAAGTCCATGATCTTGAGCGTCTTGTCGCGCGTGATCATCACGTTGCCGCTCTTGATATCGCGGTGGATCACACCCTTGGAGTGTGCGTACTGCAAGGCGCGGCAGCTGTTGATGATGATGTAGCGCACTTGCTCGTCAGGAAGCGCGCCCGTGCGACGGATCAGCTCCTTGAGCGTCGTGCCCTCGACAAACTCCATCGCCATGTAGAACTCGCCCTCCTGCTCTCCGGCGTCGAAGATGGTGACGATGTTCGGGTGCGAGAGCGCCGCAGCAGCGCGCGCCTCACGCAGGAAGTATTTGACGGCGGTTTCGTTGTCTCGCAGGTTCTCGCCGAGGATCTTGTAGGCGACGATGCGACCGAGCACGGTATCGCGCGCCTTGTAAACGATCCCCATCCCGCCGCGCGCGATCTCCTCGACGATCTCGTAACGTTGAGCCCCCTCGCCGCCGATCTCGGTGGTCGAGAAGATGCCCGAGGAGGTCGTCTTCTTGTTGCGGCGTTGGCGCTCGCGCAATGCTTTGAGCCTGAGGCCAGCGTCCTCGTACTGGTTATCGATCTCGGTGACGATGGCGTAGTTTTGCATCGCGCCGTTGAGATCCTGGACCTCCTCGAGCGAGCGCGCCATCTTGTAGAAGAGCGGCACGGTCTCGATATCCACCTCGCGCGTTCCGAGCGCGGCGCGATAACGGCTGTATGCCTTCTCGTGGCGTCCCTGAGAGCGAAGGATATCCCCCTGAAGCTCGATGCTCTTGGGGTAGAGTGGTTCTCGCGAGTCGATGTTCTCGAGGACCTTGAGCGCCTCGTCAAACTGACGGTGCTCGTAGAGCAAGCGACCCGCTTTGAAGAAATCACCCTGACGGCGCAGCATGCGAAGCTGGCCATCGAAGTCACCCGCTTGCTCGAAGAGATCGGCTGCGCGCGCGGTCTGCCCGAGCGCTTCGGCGCAACGCGCGGCGTTGCCAAACTTGCCCGCCTTGACGAAGAGTTCGGTGGCATCCTCGTAAGATTCGAGCTCCTCGTAGATGGCGGCGGCTTCGGCGAACTTGCCGACCTGCTCGAAGAGCTCGGCGGCGTCATGCAGCTCACCCGCCTGCTTGAGCGCTTGCGCGGCGGTGTCCTTGTCCCCGCTCTTGAGCGCTTGCTGCGCGCGCATCTTGAAGGCGCGCTGCTCCTCGCCAGCTTCTTCCAGGAAGCGCGCGGCGAGCATTGGCTGGTTTGCCTCGATCAACATCTCTGCGGCGCGCGTGTAATCGCCTGTGGTTCGCAAGCACTCGGCGGCCTCTTCATAGAAGCCGCCGCGCCTGAACGCGACGCTCGCTTCGTCGAGTTTCCCATCGAGCTTGAGGAACTCGCCCGTCTTGCGGGCGAGCTCTCGGGTGTTGGTGTCGAGGTCCTCTCCATCGATGCTTTTCGTGACGGTCTCGAGGTATCTGGAGTAACACTCGGCGGCCTTCGAGGCTTGCTCGGCGCGCTCGTAATTCTTGCCCGCGCGCAGGAAGTCGGATGCCTTCTCGAAGCACTCGGCGGCGCGACGGCTGTCCCCACCGAGTTCGTATTGCTCTCCCGCGTTCTCGAGGTCGCCGCCCTGAAAATACTCGGCGGCGGCGGCGCGGTTTTGGCCATCCTCGGCGTAGAGGCGTGCGGCCTGCACGTACTCGCCAGCCTGCTTGTAGTAGTGGATCGCCTGCGCGCGGTTCCCTGATGTGTGGAACGCGCGCGCGGCCTTGATGTAGTTTCCGCCCTTGGCGTATGCCTCGCCAGCGTCACCATGCATCGAGGCGCGGCTGTAAAGGTCGCCGACAGTGTCGAAGTCCTTGTCGGCCATGGCGCGATCGATGCGCCGCCGCGTGTCCCGGTTGAGCATGCGGTTATCGAGCGGGGAGTTACTCCTGCTGCTGTTGGCCTTGTACCACTTGACGGCAAAGAAGACCCCCGCGCCCACAGCGACCACCACGAGGATGCCGACCAGGGGCCAGAAGACCGCGCCAAAGTTCATCCCGCCGGGCGTTGGCTCGGCGAGATCGAGTCCTGGATCTGCCTGAAGCAGGATCGGAGGGAGCGCCGACCAGGACTGGAGAAGAATGATACTCGGATTCACCATGCAAATCGCTGGGAGAGAGCTTGGGAAAGAAGAGACACGAGGGAAACCCTGGACCTAGAATGCGCGACGTAGCCCGAGAAATGCCCCCTGGCGTCCGACGCCAAATTGCAATTTCGTGCGACGCGCGCTCTCTGCACCAGCCTCGCTCTCAGAACCGCCTCGGGTCATGCCGTAGGCCAGCGTCCCGACGCCGACCGCCGTGATGACGCCACCCGCGATGTAGGTCACGAGCGAGGTTCGGTAGAAGGAGTTCGCTTGATCCTTGAGATCCTCGATCTCGGCGCGCCCCACTGGTCCTGATGCCGCCGAGGACTTGTCATAATCATTGACCTGATTGGTGCGGTTCATCGAGAGGACGCTAAAGGTCCCACCCGTGGCGAGCAACGCCACGCCCACACCAGTCACGCCAAAGCCGACGGCGCGCAGCGAATTGCCCGATTTCTCCTCGGGCACCTCTGGCTCGGTCACTTCCGTGACCTGCACGCGAGCGAGCGTGGCGTTGACTGCGCCCTCGCCCATCCCCTCGAGCGTGAGCTCCTCGCTGTACTTCTCGAAACCCTCGCGCTTCAAGATCACGGTCACCTTGCCTGGCTCGACCTCGCCCTCATATGGGGTCACGCCGACCGGCTCGCCCGCATCATCGCCAAGGTATACCTTGGCGCCTTCGGGGTTCGAGGCGACAGTGAGTTTGGCAGGCATCTTCGCCTTGAGCGCTGGCAAATCCTCGCTGGCGACGCGCTCGGCGGCCTTCTCGTTCGGGAGCGCCTTGACGAACTTCTCGTAGTAGTCGATCGCCTTCGCGTTCTGCCCGGCTGCTGCTGCTGTCTGCCCCATCGGGTAAAGCAACGCAGGGAGCGGCTTGAGCGCGTAGGCTTTCTCGTACTTGGAGAGCGCCTCGGCGTTCTTGTTCTCTGCTTGCAGCGCCTTGGCCTCGCGGATCAACTCGACGACCTGGCGCGTGATCTCTTGCTCACTGGCGGCCTTGCCATCGGGCTGCTGCGCCATGACCTCCTGAGAATTTCCCAGACTCGCGAGCACCGCGAAGGTCGCCGCCAGAACCCAAGATGAAAAAAACCGACGGTTTTTTCTCTGCATACAGCTCTCACTCTTTATCTTTGCAACGGTTGCACGAACACGTCCCGCTTTCAGTCCCACGAGACGCGTCCAGAATGCACTCTCACGCTTCTGTCGTCCCAAGATAACACCGAACCGCAACGCGCAAAAGGATCTTGGAAGCCACATAAAAAAGCCCCGCAGAATCAGAGCATGATTCTACAGGGCTCGCTGATTTGGCGCACTGTCAGCGCGCTGACCGCGATCAGCCTTGAGGCGGCTGCTCCTTGGCGCTCTTTTTAGGATCGGCGGCCTCGCCGCCCTTGACGCCACTCTCGGCCGTCGGGCGCTTCATCACGTCCACGTCCTTGACGTTGGTCGCGGACACACCGCAACCCGCGCGTGGCAGCAAGAAGAAGATACAAATCCCGAACACCAGGATCACGAGCTCGACGGGGTTCTCACGACGCCAGTCCCAACGAAACCCATCACCAAACATCTTCAAATGTTGTGGTGTCTTCTTCTCTTCGCTCATCACACAGCTCCAACGTAAATCATCGCTCGGGACGCCACCTCTCCAGCGAGCGTCTACCTTTCGATCACCGGCTCGCGACCGCGCGCCACGTCCACGACGGGTTCTATCATCGACCCGTCCCCCCAGCAAGACTCTTTCAAGCGGACGCTTCCTCGAGGATGCGCTCGGCGATCCTCAAGCCGTCGAGCGCCGCGCTCACGATCCCGCCGCCATACCCCGAGCCCTCTCCGCAAGGATAGAGCCCAGGCATCGAAATGGACTGCAACGTCTCGTCATCCCGCACGATGCGGATCGGCGCGCTGGTGCGCGTCTCGACCCCGATCAGGAGCGCGTCGTTGGTCAAGAACCCACGCATTCGCTTCTCGAAGCGCGCGAGCGCCGCGCGCAACGCCTCGATGATAAAGGGCGGATACACCGTCTCCAGATTCCCGGGCGCGATCCCTGGCTTGTACGTCGTCTTGCGCACATCCTTGCTGGCGACCCCCTTTCGAAAGTCTTCCAGACGCTGCGCTGGCGCGATGAAGCCTCCCCCGCCGAGATCGTACGCACGCCGCTCCGCCTCTTCCTGAAACACCATCCCCGCCAGGACCTCCGGCACGCCCGCGCGCTCGTGGTCACCAAAGCTCTCGAACTCATCCGGCGAGAGCGAGACGACCAGCGCGGAGTTCGCCCAGTGCCCCTTGCGCGATGCGTGGCTCATACCGTTGACGCAAACATGGCCGGGGCGCGTCGCTGACGGCACGACCTGGCCACCAGGACACATGCAGAACGAGTAGACGCCGCGATGATTCTCGCCAGATCCAAAGTTTGCCGTCAGGCGATAATCCGCCGTCGGCAACCCCTCGTGCGTGGCCCACTTGCCATACTGGATCTCGTTGATGAGCGCCTGCGGGTGCTCCACGCGAAAGCCAACTGCGAACGGCTTGCGCTCCATGAAGACTTTGGAGTCTGCAAGATGCAAGTAGAGCTCTCGCGCCGAGTGACCGACAGCAAGGATCACGCGATCCGCGTCGATCTTTTCGCCGTCATCGAGGATAACCCCCGTGCAGCGCTCCTCTCCATTCACCGATGAAAACGCGAGCCGCTCGACCATCGCGCCAAACCGAACCTCACAACCGAGGTCCATCAACTCCGCACGGAATGCCTTGCACAAGGCGACCAACTTGTCCGTTCCCAGGTGCGGCTTTCCATCGACGAGGATGCGCTCGGGGCCGCCGAGCGCGACGATCGTCTCGAGGATGTGGCGCACACGGATATCCTTGACCCGCGTGTAGAGCTTGCCATCGGACCAGGTGCCCGCGCCCCCCTCGCCAAAGCAAATATTGGAGTGCTCGCGAAGCTCGCCGTGGTGCATCAGCCGCGAGACATGCTTGCCGCGAATCTCGACCGGTTGACCTCGATCGAGCAGGATCGGGTAGACGCCGCTTTGTGCAAGCCGGTGCGCGCAAAACAAACCGCTCGGACCAGCGCCAATAATCACCACGCGCGGCTTGCGTCGAGGATGAAACTCGCGCGGTGAGAGCGAGCCGGGAGGAGGCGCGAACCTGACCTCGCGCGGCAGCTCCACGTTGGCCTGCTCGTCAAAGCGCGCGCTCTTCTCGAGCGCGACCTCGACGCTGTAAATGAAAGAAGGCTCGCCGCGCGCATCGAGGCTGCGCTTGAGCAGCTCGATCTCGAGCAGCGCGTCGCCAGGGACGCCGAGGCGCTCGGCGGCGCGCTCGCGCAAGATCTCTTCAGACTCCTCGAGCCTTCGCTCGAGCCCTGAGATGTGAAGGCGCACTGGTTCACCAGCGCGCCCTTTCGAGAGGTCACTCATGATCTTTCTATCGTGTTGCCAGGATCACTTGAGGGCGATGTTTATTCGTGCGCGAAGTGGTGGTCTGCGCCGATGAGTTTGCTCAAACGGACTCCCTCCGCGAACATCTCCTCGGCCTCCTGCTCTTCGCCAAAACGCTCGAGCACGTGGCCAAAGCGACGCACTCCGCGCATCTTCCAGTGCACGAAGAGGTCCTGTTCTGCAAGCTTCAACCACGCCTCGCGCATCCTCGAGAGGTGCGCTTCGCGCTCCATCCCCTCGACCACCTTGCGGCGCGTGGCCAGATCAGACACGATCAAGGTCGCGAGCGCATCACCCGCGGCGTTCTCGAGCCTTCGCGCGAGCAAGAGCGCCTCGATGGCGCGCTGCTCGGCGGCCGCGAACTCTCCCATGGACTCGTAAGTGCAGGAGAACTCGATCAACAGCTCGAACCAGTGCGCCGCGTAGGTCCCGCCGCTCATCGCTTCGAGCGCATCGTTGAGCAAATCCAGCGCGCGCGCTGGCTCGTTCCCCAGGCGCATCAACTGCGCGTGGATCAGGAGCGCCTCGCCGAGCTTGAGCCTCAGATCATGCGCCGTCGCCAGATCATAGGCTTCTTGCAGCATCTCTCCTGCGGCCTGAGCATCCCCCTGAACACCCGCCAACGTCGCGAGCGCGCTCGCTGAAGAGAGCATCCCGAGCGGGTTGCCAAAGTGAGAGAAGCGCTGCTTGCAGTCGATGAGCGTCTTTCGCGCCGCCGTCATCTCGCCACGCGCGAACTCGAGGCGAGCGCGCGCCTCGAGGAAACGCGGCTGTTGCGCCATCACCGGGAGCACATCTCGCAGGTTCTCGAGGTAACCCGCGCTCTTCTCGAGCGCGCCCAACCCCCACGCGATCTCCGCCGCGCTCGTCGATGCATGGAACGTCAACCAGTCGAGCGCGCTCTCCTCGGCAAGCTCGAGCGCACGCTCGAGGGCCTGGATGCACTCGTCACGCTCGAAGAGCGCGAGCGCCGAGCGCGCGTGCTCGATCTCGATCAACACACTGTCTGATGGAGAGTGCGTGCCATCGCGAGCGATGGCGAGCGCGCGCGAGGCCGCCATCCAATCACCGCTCTCGAGCGCGCCTTGTGCCCATGCCCACGCCATCAGCGCCGCGTGCTGCTTCTGACCTCCAGCGGTCAAATGACGCGTGACCTCTTCGGGATCTCCACCGACCTCGCGCCACTGCTCCTCGAGGCAACCGCCAATGCGACGATGCAACGCGCGCCGCCACTCCGGGCTCAGCAACATCTCGACGACGTGCTTGACCTCCTTGTGGATCAAGCTCACGTAGCGCCCGCTCATCTCGAGTTCGATGCGCACGAGGTGCCGAAAACGCAGGGTGTCGATGGCACGATCGACGTTGTCAGGAGACTCCCCACCTGCCACCGCCATCTTGCGCAACATCGACCACTCGATGGGACGATCCAACAAGGTCAGCAGCTCGAGCAGCTCCCGGCCCGAGGCGCCGATAAGATTCAGGCGACGGCGGAACGACTCGCGCAACCCGCTGGGCAACGTGAACATCTCGAGTTGGATCGGGTCCACCCCCCAGTGCTCCGCGGACTCTCGCCAGAGCGCGCCCTGGTCCACCAACGAACGGCAAACCTCGAGCAAATAATCAGGTTGCCCCTTGGCAAGCGCGGCGACGCGCTCGATCCACTCGAACTCGATGTCCTCGAGCTTCATGCGCTCGTAAATCAGGTGCTCGACATCCTCGGTCCTCAAGCCATCGTTGAGCAGCGGCTCGATGCCGCCAAGGTTGACGAACGCCTCCACGCGCTCGGTCGGGAGGCAACTGACCACCACGTCGATGCCGTGCTCGGGGTCCTCGTCCTCGAAGCGCTCGCGCAAGAACTCGATGGAGCTCTCGTCGGCGAAGTGGAGATCTTCGATGAAAACCACCGGATGCTCGCGCTCGAGCGCGAGCGCCAGCTCGCGCCACGCGCGATACATCCACCGCCCCTGACGCTCGATCAAGAGCGTCTGCGAGCGCCCCGTCACGAGCTCGTCGAGGATCAACTTCGACTCGCGGTACTTGTCCACAACGGCAGAGTCATGCCGCTTGGCGTGCAAGAGAAGCTGCGCGAGGAGCTGCGAGAGCAAACTCCATGGCGCGTCCTTGCCCTCCTCGCAAGTGAGCGAAATGACCAGCCTGCCACCAAGCTTGAGCGAGGTCTCCACCTCTCGAAGCAACCTCGACTTGCCCGTGGCTGCCTCGCCACCGATCAAGTACATCAGCCCCTTCTGCTCTCCCAGGTGACGCACGAGGTAGTCGTGATCCCTGAACTGCTGCTGCAAGATCCCGCGCTCGAAGTATCCGCGCAAGATCTGGGGCGCGGAGGTATCGAGCGAGTTGGCGAACCTGCCCACAGCGATCGTCGCGTTGTCCTGCACATCCCTGGCGAGCGCTTGCATCGCCTCGCCAGCGTCGGTGTAGTCGACATCGGGGAGTTGACGCAGCAAGGCCATGGTGAAGCGACTGAGCGCGAGCGGAACTTCGGGGTTGAGGCGGTGCGGCTCTGGTGGGCGGAAGTCCTCTTCCGTCGGGGGCGGATCATCCTTTGTGCGAGGGCCAAATGGCAACACCCCACACAACGCATAATAAAGCGTCACGCCCAGGCTAAACATGTCTGACTGCGGCGCGCCCTTCTCGCCGCGGATGATCTCTGGCGCCATGTATGAGCGCGTCCCACCACGCAACGTGTCGCGCTGAGGGTCCATCGACGAAAGCCCGAAGTCGACGAGCTTGACCATCGGCTCCACGCTCGCGTCATCGAGCCAGAGCAACATCACGTTTGCTGGCTTGATGTCACGGTGGATCATGCCCATACCATGCAGGTAAGCGAGCCCATCGAGGATCTGCAATGTGACCCCGATCAACGCCTCCGGCTCGAGCAATGCCCGCGCATCCTGGAGGCTGAACCCGTCGATGTATTCCTCGGCCAGGAACACCCCGCCATCGGGCAAGCGCCCATAGTCATACACGCGGACGAGGTTGGCGTGGTCGAGCTTCGAGAGGATCTCGAACTCGCGACGCAACATCTTCCCCTGCACCGTCGCATACGCTTCGGGCGTGAGCACCTTGAGCGCGACTTGCCGGTGATTCACGCGAATGTCTTCGGCCAGATAAACCGATCCCCCTGCGCCTCTCCCCAGCGGTTTCACATAAGCGTAGCGACCCGCAAATATCTTGACCTTGTCCTTCTTTGCCATCGTAGCTCTTGCTTCCTCGCGACAAATGCCCATCCACGTTACTGCTCACCTTGTCAAAAATCCTCGCCGGGCGCGACCCAAATCTTGCACCGCCACTCGCCGCGGGCGCGTTGAACCCGACTCGCCCACCAAACCATCCTCCCCGCAACGTCAACCTCCACGCCCCTTTTATACTCACCTCGATCCCGGCGGCTCGTGGGTTAACGCGATCTGCATCGCGCGCTTCGCGCGATGACCGACTCCACACCACCGCGCGCTGCCCATTTGCCTTCGCGCACGCTCGGTGGCATCCTGAATTCTGATCGACATAGCAGTACGTCTTACACGCATTGACCCCCTCCATCACAGGGATCGCATCATGCCGTCAAAACTTGCCCGTCGGGGGACACTTGCAGCGCTCGCGCTCGCTTGCTGTCTCGCGACTTCTTGCTCTTCTTGCTCCGATCCTCCCGGCTCGAGCAACACGAACAACCCACCAAACAACACGACGTCGAACAACACGACGCCGAATAACACATCGGACGGCTGTCGAGACCTGGACGGGGACGGCGCGAAGTTCGGAGCGAACTGCGCGGAAGCGACCGACTGCGACGACCAGGACGGGAGCGTGAACCCGTCGGCGCCCGAGGTATGCGGAGACAACCGGGACAACAACTGCAACGGCGTGACCG